>PWNO01000046.1 GCA_003557765.1 Bacteroidales bacterium | reverse complement strand
TCAACCGGACAAACATCTGCACATGCACCACAATCAGTGCATACATCAGGATCGATAACATAGATGTCACCTTCTGCAATAGCATCAACCGGGCATTCATCGATGCAGCTGCCACATGCAGTGCAATCATCGTTAATTACATAAGCCATCTCTGTGTGATTTTTGGTTCTTAAATTGGTTTTATTTCCACGACAAATATAACAGCTTTTAAGCTATTATGAGCAGAAATTTGACATCAGAGTGTAATTTGAAATAGTTTTAAATAAACAGTGTTTTTAGAAAAAGTACTTTCGAATTTTTGAATAATTAACAATTAAACAATTAACTTCGCACCATTGAATTAAATCAAGGAAATTCACTCCAAAATAAAACGACGTTATGACGGTTACAAAAGGAAAATCTGTTGAGATTGAAGATGTGGTGGTCAAGTTTGTCGGTGACTCCGGTGATGGGATGCAGCTGACCGGAACATTGTTCTCTGATGTTGCTGCCCTGGCGGGGAATGACCTTGCTACCTTTCCCGATTTCCCTGCTGAGATCCGTGCACCCCACAACACCATAGCAGGTGTTAGTGGCTTCCAGGTGCATATGGGGAAAAGAAAGATCTACACTTCCGGTGATATGTGTGATGTGCTGGTAGCGATGAACCCTGCTTCTCTTAAGTCAAATTTGAAATGGGCAAAGAAGGGCGCCACACTGGTTATCGACATATCGACTTTTGATCAAAAAGCAATTGAGAAGGCAGGCTACATTGAAAGCCCCCTTGAAGATGGCTCGCTGGATTCATATAATGTGATCAAGGCGCCAATCACCGACCTTACAAAAGAAAGCCTGTTAGATCTCGGAGTAGACAAACGGTTGGCTGAACGAACAAAAAATATGTTTGTTCTGGGTCTGATGTTTTATCTTTTTGGTCGCGACATAGATAAGCCCCTTTCCTTCATTAAAAAGAAATTTGCAGGAAAGCCTAAAGTAATCGAGGCAAATCAGATCGCTTTGAAAGCAGGCTATAATTATGGTGATACTACTGAAGCGATCACCTCTACATTTATAGTTGATCCGGCACCCATGCCTAAAGGGCTTTACCGCAACATTCATGGCAATATTGCCACCGCCTGGGGGTTATTGGCAGCCGCTGAACGTAGCGGAAGACCGCTGTTTCTGGGTTCATATCCAATCACTCCTGCTACGGAAATATTGATGGAACTTTCCAGGCACAAGTCGCTGGGGGCAAAAGTGTTTCAGGCAGAGGACGAGATCGCAGGTATCTGCTCGGCTATTGGCGCCAGCTTTGCCGGCTCGCTTGCAGTTACAACCACATCAGGACCCGGGTTGTCACTTAAGAGTGAAGCGCTTGGGCTCGCAGTAATCACGGAGCTTCCATTGGTTATTGTGAACGTTCAGCGTGCGGGACCCTCTACCGGGATGCCTACAAAAAGTGAACAATCGGACCTGATGCAGGCACTCTTTGGCAGAAACGGTGAATGCCCCCTGATGGTAATGGCTGCCTCCAGTTCTGCCGATTGCTTTTACAAAGCCTACATGGCTGCCAAGTATTCGATGGAGCACATGACCCCGGTTATATTACTGACAGACGGTTACCTTGGTTTCGGATCAGAGCTGTTCCGGATACCGGATGTGAACGATCTGCCGGAGATCAAGCCCCCCATGGCAGATCCCAACGATTTAAACTATAAGCCCTACAGAAGGGATGAAAGCACACTGGTGAGAAAATGGGCCGTTCCCGGATTGGAGGGACTGCGTCATCGTGTGGGTGGCCTTGAAAAAACCAACATCGATGGAAACGTGTCGACAGACCCGCTGAACCACCAGCTGATGGTGAATATCCGTGAAGAAAAGGTGTTCCGCATCGGCGATTACATCCCATTGCAGGAGGTATATGGTGAAGAGACAGGAGATCTGCTCGTAGTTGGATGGGGTGGTACCCAAGGTGCACTGCGGTCAACAGTCGCCAGGCTGCAGGAAGAAGGGAAAAGCATAAGCCATGTTCACTTTAATTATATCAAACCGCTCCCTAAAAATACACGACAGATCCTTTCCAACTTCAAAAAGATTGTCGTTTGTGAACTTAACAGCGGACAATTTGTCAATTACCTGAGGATGCTGTATCCCGAATATCCCTATCATCAATTTAACAAAGTGCAGGGCCTGCCTTTCCACGTGCAGGAACTGACGGAGGTGTTCAACAAACTATTGGAGGATTAACATGTCATTATCAAATAAAATCAGCAAATCACCCGTAGAACTAACGAAACAGGATTTTGTAAGCGACCAGATGGTGAAATGGTGCCCCGGATGCGGTGCACACGCCATTCTGGCTGCCGTTAGCAATGTGTTTCCCAAAATAGGGTACCGGAAAGAGAACTTTGTGATGGTTTCAGGTATCGGTTGTTCTTCCAGGTTTCCCTATTATGTGGATACTTTTGGTTTTCATGGGATACACGGTCGCGCAGCAGCCATTGCCAGCGGACTGAAGGTCGCCAACCCCGGACTGAGTGTCTGGATGGCTACCGGCGACGGAGACTCAATGGCCATCGGTGGAAACCACTTCATTCACATTCTGCGAAGAAATATCGACATCAATATTTTGCTGTTTAACAACCAGATTTACGGACTGACCAAAGGGCAGTTCTCACCAACTACCCCAATTGGCACGGTAACCAAGACGTCACCCTACGGTACCATTGAGCATCCGTTTACCGTTTCCGGCCTGGTACTGGGAGCCCAGGGGACCTTCTTTGCCCGGGTGCCCGACAACAATGTCAAACTGATGACAGAGGTGCTGTATGAAGCTGCCAAACACGATGGCACATCGGTTGTTGAAATTCTGCAAAACTGCATCATCTTTGCCGACAAGGTACACGAACACATTACGGCAAGAGATATGCGGGAAGAGCGCCAGCT
>PWNO01000226.1 GCA_003557765.1 Bacteroidales bacterium | reverse complement strand
TGCTCCTCCGACTGCAGCTGCAGGGAGGTCACGATCACGCTGTCTTTGCCTGGCTTCTTGCCTACGGTAGCCCATTCAGGTTCTTCCGTGCTCCGGGGTTGTTGCTCAAACAGCTCCACCTTTTCCATCATCTGACCGATGATGCCGTCTGACAGGATCATGACCGGGTTCCGGTATTTAAAGGCCAACTCAAAGCCAAGCCTGACATAATCAACGCTTTCCTGTACCGTTGCCGGGGCAAGCACAATCATTTTGTAGTCGCCGTGCCCCCCACCCTTTACTGCCTGAAAGTAGTCGGATTGCGAGGGCTGGATTGTACCCAGTCCGGGACCGGCGCGAACAACGTTTACGACCAGGCAAGGCAGTTCTGCACCTGCGATGTAAGATATACCCTCCATCTTCAAACTGATGCCAGGACTTGATGAGGAGGTCATGGCTTTTTTTCCACATCCGGCAGCACCATATACCATATTGATGGCTGCCACCTCACTTTCTGCCTGCAACACCTGCATCCCGGTACGATCTGCAGGATTCTCACGCATGAGATATTCAATGACTTCAGACTGTGGCGTGATCGGATAGCCAAAATACGCATCCGCACCTGCCCTGATGGCAGCCTCCGCCAAAGCCTCATTGCCTTTCATTAATCGTAATTCCTTCATATTTTTAAAGTTTTGTCGAAAAGTCAAAATGTCGAAAAGTCAAAATGTCATAAAGCCCATGTATGCCAAATGTTTTACCATCATAAAGCATTTGCAGCTAACCAGCAGCAACCTCCTTCTTCCTTCTTCCTTCCTCCTTCTTCATTCTTCTTACTTCTTACTGCTTACTGCTTACTGCTTACTTCCTTCTTCCTCGCCGGCTTCTCCCGATACACCGTGATCACGGCATCCGGGCATACCACAGCACAATTGGCGCATCCGATACAGTTCGAATTTACCTTTACTGCATAGTGATACCCCTTGGCATTTACCTCATTGCTCAACGCCAATACCTGCTCAGGACAAGCTGACAAACAAACTTCACAGCCTTTGCATTTCTCAATATTAATGACAACATCTCCTTTTCTAGCCATTGTCTTTATCATTTATTTTGTGAACGATTCGTTAATAAAGTGTAATACAGCTTTTTTCAAATTGATAAATAATTAACAATTCTGCTTGCGACAAAGCTATAATTATTTATTCAAATTACAGAATCTTATCCGCAATATTTTGATATGGACTATTAAAGCTCCTGATTATATGGGTCTTGCAGAAAAAATTATAATGATTCTAAAGAATAGCAGCCAGCCAACTAATTGAAAAAATCGTACCTTTATCCCATCATGAGCAAGCGACCAAAAAGAAAGGTTTCAAGGTTTTTCCGTAGCGGGCTGATCCTGCTGGAAGTGGCCGTACTGGTGCCGATATTGGCGCTGCTGATCACCAACCAGGTTATCCGGGTTTCGTCAGAGGCGCATCTTTTCGACACCATTGACGAGCTGCCTCACAACCGCGTGGGAATGGTGCTTGGCACTTCACACAGGGTACGTAACGGTGGGCCAAATCCCTATTTTCACAACCGGATGGCTGCTGCAGCAGAGGTCTACCATGCCGGGAAAGTCGATTTCCTTCTCGTGAGCGGAGATAACCGCACCCGCTATTACAATGAGCCCCGTGAGATGCGACGTGCCTTGATACAATTAGGTGTTCCTTCAGAGGTTATTTATAAGGATCATGCTGGACTGCGCACCCTCGATTCTGTAGTCAGGGCCAAAAAAGTTTTTGGTCAGGATAGCATCACCGTGATATCCCAGCGCTTTCACAACCAACGGGCCGTATATATCGCCCGTCATCACGGACTTGAAGTCGCTGCCTTCAACGCCAGTGACGTGCCGCACCACAAAAACGACAAAACACGTTTGCGCGAATGGTTTGCCAAAGCCAATGTGTTTTGGGACATCCTCACGAATAAAGCACCTCATCACCTGGGAGAACCCGTAATGATCGGTGGAGACTGAGCATGCAATCAGTGTAGCAAAAGCATCTTTTTTCAAACCCATAAACAATGAATCCGATGGAAATCCAGGACAAGATCATCAAGACATTTGAAGAAGCAGCCAAGCCTTTGCGGACTGGTGAACTTGCTGAAATGGCCGGAATTGACAAGAAAGACGTAGAAAAGGCCATCAAAAAGATGAAAGAAGCCGGAAGCATCTATTCCCCCAAAAGGTGCTATTACGATATTAACAAATAGACCTGAGCAGATTCATGGCCGCATTTGCATCTTCGCCCGAAACGAAGACCCTGAGTCATCATACGCATGCATGGGGAATCACTGTGACATCAAATAATCCCTGATATATTCGGGCAATTTCAGTTATAGTGCATCATATGCGGCACCTACGCCTGGCCTAGAATTTTGTAATACCTTTCTGAGATCGCCTGCAACTGCTCCTCTGTGATTCGTTCCCGGAAGACCCTGCACAGGTCAAGGATTTTTCCGTCTTTAACTATCGTTGCCTGTGCCGCATCGAAATAGAGGATGCTGGTGTCATACTTGGCTTGCGTGGTCAGTGACTTAAAATCATTCCAGCTAATGTATTGCGGCAACTCAAAATAAGCTTTTGTGGGATCATCTGCGTCCATGTACAAGCCATCGGCTCCAGCGGGAAGCAGGTAAAGCATTTTTGACAGGTGGATGACGCCCATCTTCTCACGAATGGTGCGTTGCCTCTTTTTAAACGAGATCCCTTCATGCATCAGGGCCTGCTGCACAAGAGGAACCTGATTAAAACTCTGAATCTGCTTTACCCGTATAACGGGACAGGTTCTGTCCTGCAAATATAGCCGGCCGCTGGCTACATCGACCGGGCTGTGCCTTTTATCATTGATACGATTTGTGGCCCGGATCACTTCCAGGAAAGTGTGCTCGCTGTCCAATACACAGTATA
>PWNO01000285.1 GCA_003557765.1 Bacteroidales bacterium | reverse complement strand
TGCTTCACTGGGTTCAGCGCGGTCAACCGGTATGGACGATAAATAATACAAGGCCATCTGGCTCTCCGGGAAGCATTCTGCCACTTTATAGGCATCCATCAGGGTGCTCATAAGGCTCTGCGTTTCCCGTTCAATTCCCCAGGGCATGACGTTAAGCAGGCCATCGCAGACCTCCGCCTCCACATCTTTTTGCGTAAAGTTCTCCAGCGTGGATTTCCTGACCCAGCCCAGTGCATCACTGCCCGACCAGCGGTAGCGAAAGATCAGCCCCAGGGTATCGTTTATCTCTTCAAAGATGACGGTAGTACCCGGGGTGTTCTTGTAAAGATTTCTACGGGTATCGTAAAGGTCAGCCTCAGAAAAAGGCTCCCACAGCAGTGTTTTCTCCGCCTCCTTTATCCGGATTATGGTTTTTGACCCCGTTTTTCTGCTGTCTTCATGGATCTTATCATCCGTCTCATAAGGGAAAAGGACGTTCTGGTAATTTCTCCTGCCTGCTGTCAGGCCTCCGCGGGACGAAATATACATCCAAAGGTCACAGTTGCTGACAATGCTCATCAGAAAAGGTGGCATGAGGTCATAGTTCCTGATACAGTAAAACGATTCCCCACCCACATCGGTGATAACGCCTTCCACCTGTTTGTTTTTCCCATACAGGGGAGATTTGTTGATGTATGTGCTGTGTTCAGGCATAATTTAAGAATGACGAAAGGACAATAAGTCCGTACCAGTAACTTGACAGATTTCTCACTTCGTTACTAATGACATCTCCCAATGTCATTCACGCATTGTGGCCACCGCCCTTTTCGCGGGGGCTTGACACTCGAAATGACGGGCTTACTTCTTACTTCAAGGTCCGGCATAGAAAACCTTCCCCGACAACAACTCCCCGGGCAGGCCGCCCACAAGCACCTCGTAGTCGCTGCTCAGTGCAGTCCATTCGTTATCCAATCCCATGTATTGCATGTCGTGATAGCTTACCTCAAAGGCCAGGGTTTTGCTTTCCCCTGCCTCGAGGTGCACTTTGTCAAATGCAATGAGTTTGCGGTCATCCGGGGTGATCGTGGCCACCAGGTCGCGAAGATAGACTTGTACCACCTCTTTGCCGGGCCGGGAGCCTGTGTTGGTCACACTTACTTCCAATGAAAATCCTTCGTTCGTGAACACGGTGTCGGCAGAAAGCCTGAGATCCGAATAGGCAAATGTGGTATAGCTTAGTCCGTGACCGAATTCCCACTGGGGGTTAAAGCCTTCCAGCCCAAATTCGTGGTCGAGCTTGTCACTGACCTTGTGCTGGTAGGTATACAGTGCTCCGCTGTACCGCGGATAGGTATAAGGCAGCTTTCCGCTGAAGTTATCATCTCCCTTGATCAGGCTTGCCAGGGCCCGGCCACCTTCATGCCCGGGCCAGTAAGCGTGAATGATGACATCAGCCAGGGGCTCGATTTCCCGGATGATGCGCGGCCTGCCTTGCAGCAGCACCAGCACAATGGGTTTCCCGCTTTTATGCAGGCGTTTTACCAGGTCGAGCTGGTTCCGGGGTAAGTCGAGTTCATCGATGTCGGAAGGTTTTTCCGTTGCCGGCCTCTCGCCGAGGCAAACAATGACCACGTCGGAACGGCTCGCTTTTTGCAATAGGTGCTGTTCGCTCTCTACCTCTCCTTCGTAAGATGTACCAGGGGTGTAAAGAATTCGTTTCTTGCCAAAGGCATCTTGCATCGCTTCAAGAACGGTCTTTTTCCCGGGATCGTCGTAGCTCGGGTCGTCGCCCGCCCATGTTCTGCTCCAGGGGCCGTTCAGGGCCGTCAGCGCATCGGATGTCGGACCGGTGATCAAGATTCTAGGGCTGTCCTCGCTGATGGGTAAGGTCCCGTTGTCGTTTTTAAGTAGGGTGACAGACTCCAGGGCAGCCTGGTAACTTTTTTCGGTAAACTCTTCCGATCCAAAGTCATTATAGCCTGCCGGATCGTGCCATGGGTTGTCAAAAAGTCCGAGTTTAAATTTTACGTATAATATCCTGCGGACTGCGTCATCAATGCGGCTCATGGGTATCTTTCCGGCATTAACCAGGTCCACTACGTCGGTGGCAAAGCTGGCGTCGTAAGGGACCATGCTCATATCGAGACCGGCATTCACCGCAATGCGTGCGGCATCCCTGGCATCCCTGGCTACACGATGCACGCTGGCCAGCCGTCCGATATCTTCCCAGTCGGAGATGACAAAACCCTTCAATCCGAGTTCTCCCTTGAGGATATCCGTGATGAGGTAATGATCAGCATGACCCGGAATGCCGTTTACCGTACCAGAATTGAGCATGGCCGTGATCGCTCCGGCTTCAATGGCATGCCGGAAAGGCTCGATGTAGTACTGTCGCAAATCGTGTTCCGGTATAAGGGCCGGCGAGCGGTCTTTGCCGGTGAACGGCGTTCCATAGCCGGCGAAATGTTTTATACAGGTGGCTACCCTCGTAGTGTCACCCCAGGAGCTCCCCTGCTGGCCTTCTATGAAAGCCCGCCCCATCACGTTGTGCATGTGGGTGTCCTCCCCGAAGGTTTCGAATATCCTTCCCCAAAGCGGCTGCCTGCTTACGTCCAGGACGGGTGCGAAATTCCAGGGCTGAGAGGAAGCGCGCATCTCGTAGGCGGTCACTTCACCGACAACCCTTGCTAGCTCCGGGTTCCAGCTTGCTGCCAAACCAATCTGGTGGGGGAAAAGCGTTGAGCCAGCCGTGTAATGCGCTCCGTGTACGGCATCCATGCCAAAAAGCACGGGGATCTGATGGCGTGAGTTCTCCATCACAAATTGTTGTACGGTTTTGATGATGCGATGCCATTCTTCTTTGGAGGGTGGGTATTTTCCCTTGTTCTGAATGGAACCCACATGCTGGTTGATCAGCAAATCCCTCATTTTTGCCGTGTCGAGCAACAGTGTGTCAAAGTCGTTCCAAAAGGGGCCCTGCGTGATGGCTGTGAGGCCTATGTTGGTCATCTGACCTGCCTTTTCTTCAAGCGTTAGTAATTGAAGCAAGCTGTCAGCCCGCCGGAAGTGCTTATTATCCTGCACTTCCAGCGAGGGCTGTGAACAGCTTTCAACCAAAACTACAAACATGAATGAAAGTGTGATGTAAAGAAATCTCATCGAAGAACTATTTCACGTAAAAGGGAATGTTAACCGTAGCGGCATGGTTGTGGTCGTCCGTGAGATAAAGAAAGATGCGATACGCACCTTCATCCCCAGGCGCCTGAAAACTTATTCCTGAATTGTTGGCCGACAGGATCAACCCTTCGATGGTTTCCGGCCTGGGTTCATAATCTCCACCGTCGCTGAGCTCTTTGGGCTCTGGCATGATCTCCGCCCTTACCGAAAGGGATCGTTCGTCCGGGTGCGCGGCGTCGAAATGTGCATGGTATTCCTCTCCTGCAGAAAGGTAGACATTGTCGTAGCGGCCACCCTTTCCCTCTATGGTAAAGTCATAGACCTTTGGTGCCTGGTGTTCTGGCCATTCACCTGTCCACATGTACTCCATCACGTTGATGGCCTCCGTTTTTTCGCCATCCTCGGTAAATAAACCATACCAGGAGGGTGTCAGCTCCTGCTTCTGTCCCCAGAGAAAGACATAGGAGCCCATGCAGTTCTCCTCATCACCCAGAATGATATCCTGGTAACGTGCTTTGATGGCTGCCGCTTTTTCGGTCGAGGTCTGTTCGATGGGAGATCCCCATTCGGTCTGAGGAACCTCCCAGTGTCCGGTGGCACCCCACTCGGTGACCAGGTAAGGGCCGTCATAATTGGCCTCTTTCAAACGCTGGGGCAAATTGACGATGTCTCCATAAAACTGGATAGAAAGGAAGTCCAGGTCCGGACAATTTTCGGCAATGTAAGCCACTTCATCCGGGCCAATACCAGCAAGCATCGTGGTGGTTACGTGGTTGCCGTCAACCTCCTTGATCATGCGGGCAATGTCGTTTACCGCATCCCATACCCTTTTATTCGTATAGCGAAGGTTGAGCTCATTGCCAATGCCCCAACCCAATAATGCCGGATGGTCTTTTAACTCCTTCACTTCCTTGCGGAGTTGTTCCAGCTGAGCCGCCACCGCTTCCTCATCGTCATAATCAAAACCATGGCGTTCACGCGCCACATCCAGCCCCATCATTACCATCAGGCCATTTGCATGGGCCTCGTCCAACACTTCAAGACCGGATTGCTGGCTGTTGTCGGTACGCCAGGTGCGGAATGAGTTGCCCCCATGGGCTGCAACCAGGTGACAAGGACCGAATTCGCAACCTGCACCCTGCACGAAGAATTCTTCCCCGTTCACAAATAGCCGGTATTTCCCATCTGTATTGCGCATTTCTACATGCGAAGGGCCTTCAGCGCGCAAATCTGCGTTGTTTTTTGCGCCTTCACTGCATCCGATGACAAAAAGGAGGAGTGCAATCAGCAGTATGTTTTTCATTGTTGTCATGTTTTTTTATTTAATCAGTTTGGATTCCAGTTCTTCTAATGATTTACCCTTTGTTTCCGGGATCAGTCGCCAGACAAATAGGAGTGTCAATAAGCCAAAAACGGCATAGATAAAATAGGTTGTTCCGGATCCCAGGAATTCGAGCTGCCAGGGGAACACGGTAGCTACCGAAAAGCTGACGATGGAATTCCAGAAACCCATGATGGAGATGGCAAGTCCGCGGAGTCTGTTGGGGAATATTTCTGAGAGCAGGGCCCACATCACCGGGCCAAGAGACACGGCAAAGGAGGCAACGAACAGCAGCAATCCAATCAATACCGAAATGGCGTTAATTGTAATGGAATGCAACAGGATGGTTTCTTTCAGGCGATTATAGGTATCCTGTCCCACTTTTTCCCTTACTTGGCTGAAGAATGCCGTTTCGTTTTCAAATACTACGCTTTTTAGCTCGTGCAATTTATGGACGTTGGCCACATGGTGTGGGTCGAGTTCCATTGCATTTACCTCCTCCAGGAGGTTTTCCATGCTTCTGTCGTCAATGTGGTAGGCGGCGTTGAAGAACGAAAAGCTGACGATGAGCATGGAGACGCAAATGCCGGCGGATCCTATGTATAACAAGGGTTTCCGACCCAGCCGGTCGATGAGGAACAGCGCCACCACGGTCATCACCACATTGGTCACCCCCAGGATGGCGGCTTGCATGAAGGCGGCATCCTGGCCTCCGCCGGCCATTTCGAAGATCATCGGTGCATAATAGAATATCGCATTGATGCCGGTGATCTGCTGGAAAAATGCGATGCCAAAGCCAATGATCAGCACGGTTTTCATGCGGGAGGAGAACACTTCCGAAAAACGGGCCTTTTTTTTGTTGATATCCTCTCTCAGGCTTTGATCGATCTCCTGGAAAATGATCATTGCCTGTTCTTTTCCGTTTACGCGTTCCAATACCTGTAGGGCTTCATCCTGCTTCCCTTTTTGCATCAGCCAGCGGGGGCTTCGCGGAACGAAAAACAGCAAGGCCAGGTATATTATTGCGGGTGCTGCTTCCACGCCCAGCATGATGCGCCATTTCAGGTCAGGGTCAGCAATGGTTTGCTGAAAATAATAGTTTGAAAAATAGGCAATGGAAATGCCCACAACAATGTTGAGCTGGTTAAATGTTACGAGGGTTCCACGAATGTTGCGGGGAGAGACTTCGGCAATATACATTGGGGCAATCAGGAGCGCCATACCCACACCCAGCCCGCCGATGATGCGTGCAACCAGGAACACATTGATGCTGGGTGCCAGTGCTGACAGGATTGCGCTGCTTCCGAACAGCACAGCGGTCACCATCAGGATTTGCCGGCGGCCAAAGCGGTCTGCAAGTTTCCCTGCACTGATGTTCCCTATGATGGCCCCAAGGATCAGCGAGCTCACAGAGAAGCCGATCAGCATGGAACCTGAGTCCAGTCCGAAAGTTTCCCTGTAGAAGGGGGTTGCCCCGGATATCACTGCACTGTCGAAGCCCATAAGGAAGCCGCCCAGTGCCACGATCAGGGAAATAAATACGGTATAGGTTTTACGTGTCATCGTCTGATACGATTAAAAATATCATTCAAAAAAAAATATATGCTACCTGTGGCCGGGCACCACCAAAAGTGCCCGGCAAACAAACATCGGCATGATGGCTATTAATAGCCATCGTTTTGATCAAAACGACCAGCCGAAAGGTCAATCTCGGTCTGCGGTATGGGTAAAAACCCCCGGGTGGCAGGGTTGAAAGTGACGTTGAATATTTGCTGGTCGCCTTCATAATTGGGTCCCCTGATACCCGAATGAGTGAATTGCGCATTGGCGTAGTCTACACCCTGGCGAAGGACATCAAAATAGCGAATGCCCTCCAGCGACAGCTCCAGTCTTCTCTCTTTCATGATGTTTTCGTGGGTTGCTGGCACCGGATCGAGACCAACACGCGCCCTTACCCTGTCGAGGTATTCTTGTGCGTTTGGACTTCCAAGCTCTGCAGCCATGAGCAATACGTCAGAAAAGCGGATCACCCGGAAGTTGCAGGTTCTGTTCAGTTCAAACTGACCACCTGAACCCCAATGTTCGGCATCCGAACTGTATTTCTTGGAGAAATAGCCAGTATGTTGGAATCCTTTGGTAAGTGAACCGTCTATTTCTTCTTCCATCAGGATTGTGTGTTCGAACCTGGGGTCTCCCTGGAGATCCATGGCAAGCTTATGGCTTACCGGGGCAAAAGACCACCCGCGGTTCCAATTGCTCGATCCGCTTACCCGCGGGCCCTGCATCTGCGCTGCAAGGTTACCGTTTCCACCCTGGGGATAATTCCAATCCCACCATTCCGGTGTATCGCCATGAGAAATCTCAAACACCGACTCCACGCCAAATTCACCGACCAGGCTGAAATTATCACCATAATTGGCAAGTAGGTCAAGTCCGCTGTTGGCAATCATGTCTTCCAGCTCCTGCAATACATAATCCTGGTTTACAGTGATGTCTCCCGCAGCAAGCTGGCCACCATACACCCCATTATAAAACAGGTAGGTTCGCGCCAGCAAGCCCTGGGCGGCCCACTTGGTAATTCTTCCCCTCTCGTCTGCTGGAACGGATTCCGGCAAGTCGCTGATGGCTTCCACCAGGTCAAGGGCGATCTGGTTATACACCTCTTCCGGGCTGTTTTGCTCCTGTGCATATTCTGATGGCCCGGCTAAAGTTTTGGTAAGCAAAGGAATATTCTCAAAAAAGCGGACCAGCTCCAGGTAAAAATAAGCCCGCATGAATTTCGCCTCGGCCATGCTTCTGGTCTTGAACTCCTCGCTGACCGCATCCATTTCCACAACCCTTTCAAGGAAAAGGTTGGCCCGGTATACGCCAATGTAATTCATGATCCATAACGAGTGAGCCAACTGGTTCGAAGTGGGGATGTCATGATTATTGAGCTGGTTGAACTCCATGCCGTCGTTTGCATCCGAGCCCCCGGCGAAGGCATCGTCCGACAAGGCATCTGCTACGGTAAGAAACGGGGCCCATCCTGCCTGTACGCTTGACTGGTAGGTGAGGGCGTCATAAACAGCTACCAATGCCTGGAAAGCCTGTTCTTCGGTCTGGTAAAAGTTGCTGGTTACCTCCTGGTCCAGGGGCTCCAGATCCAGAAAGTCCTCACTACAAGCCCCGAGAAAAAAGATGATAAGCAGTGCTGCGATTGATTTTATTTTTATATTCTTCATGATCATCAAAGTTTTAGAATGTGATGTTTGTACCCAGACGAATGGTTCGGGCCTGCGGATAAACTGCCCTGTCGATGCCACTGTCAAATGGGGTAATGGCACCAATCTCCGGTTCTGAACCAGAGTAACCGGTGAGTGTGTAAAGGTTTTCCACAGACACATAGATGCGCCAGGATTGTGCCCTTATCCTGCCAACTAACTGGGGATCGAATGAATACCCGAACTGCAGGTTTCGTATCCTTAAGAAGGAAGCATCTTCAATGTACAGATCGGATACCCTGTTGTTGTTGTTCCTGTCAACCCATGTATACCTTGGTATGGTGTTAGAAGATCCAGGTTCTGTCCAACGGTTAAGGATTTCAGTAGTGCGGTTTGTATAGCGAAGGTCAGGTCTGATCATGCCATTAAACACATCATTTCCGTATGTGCCAACAATCTGCAAACCCAAGTCGAAACGCCTGTATTCAAAATTTGCGTTCAGGCCAAATGTCCAGTCGGGGGTAGGGCTTCCGATCTTAGTCCGGTCGTCCGGGGTGATTCTGCCATCTCCATTTACATCCACAAAGCGCACATCGCCTGGTTCTGCATTAGGCTGAAGCATTTGACCATCTCTGTTGATATGCTGATATACTTCTTCCCAGGTTTGGAAGATGCCATCTGTTTTATAACCCCAGAAATAACCGATGGGTAGTCCCAACTCTGCACGGGTGACCATTCCAGCTACTGCCCAGTTTGCTCCCGGCAGCACGCCTTCCTCATTGCCAATTTTTGTCATTTCGTTCCGGTTGTAAGAGGCATTGACTCCAATAGAGTAGCTGAAGTCCCCGGTAATGTGTCTCCAATCCAGGGACATTTCCACACCCCGGTTTTCTACACTTCCCACATTGGCCACAGGCGGGCTGTTTCCTACGTGTGCCGGAATGGGGATGGTTTCCAGCAACCCTTTTGTTGTCTTGATGTAATAATCAATCGTACCGGTCAACCGGTTATCATATGCACCAAAATCCAGGCCGATATCGATTTGCTCTGATTCCTCCCAACGGATATCAGGATTTTCAATCATGGACGGGGAGGCACCAAAGGCCCTTCCGCCACCAAAGATATAGCCTCTGCTGGTGTCTATCGTGGAGATGAACTGGTAATTACCAATCTCCTGGTTTCCGTTTATGCCCCATGATGCCCTGAGTTTGATCATCTCAAAAGGACCAAGCTCCGGGAACCAGTCTTCATAACTTATTGCCCAGGCCAGACCAAGTGATGGGAAAATACCAAAGCGATTGTTTGCACCAAACCTGGATGATCCGTCCCGCCTGATGGTCGCATTGACGGAATAAGTGCTTTTGTAGTCATACAAGATACGGCCGAACTGAGAGTAGAGGGAAGAGTGAAATGCGCCGCCACATGCCTGCCAAACTGTATCCGTCGCCAGATTCAGGTATACATGGCTGGGGTCTGTGATTGGCACATCTGCATTGAAACCGAAAAGATCTTCATAAAATGCCTTCCTGGCAGTCAACCCTACGAGTGCAGAAAAATTGTGGTCATCAATTTGCCGGGCATAAGAAAGCGTGTTTTCCCATTCCCAGATAAAATTCCTGTTCATCGTTTTGCTGACATTGGTCTTGTTGGTGTTGTTCTGGGCGGCATTGAGGAAAAACAAAGGCGTATGGTTATCATAGGTGATGAAGGCGAGGTCAATGCCCAGACTGCTTCTGAATTTCAAGTGTTCCACAAGTTCCATCTCACCAAATACATTGCCCACAATCTTGTCCACCCGTGTTTCTCCGGTCTGGGTTTCAAGCAAGGCGACAGGGTTGACGATTTCTGCCCCTACAAATTCCGATATACCGTAAATGTTGCCCTCGTCGTCAGTAACCACAGGTTCTGTACTGTATGGCTGCTGTCCCAGCTTATGCTCATTGGTTTCGTAAAGCGGGGTGAGCGGGTCGATATTCAGTGCGCTGCTATAAGCTGCATTAAATGATGCATTGCTGGCAATACCCCTTGTGTTGATCTGTGAGTAGGCGAGGTTGTTGCCAAAATTGAAAAAGTCGTTGACCTCGTGCCGGGTGTTTAGCCTTGCAGTGATCCGTTCAAAATGTGACCTGTCACCACCGATAATCCCTTCCTGCGAAAAATAGGAGAGCGATGAATTGTATACCGACCTTTCTGTTCCTCCGCTAACACTCACTTCGTGGTTTACGATCGGTGCATTGGATTCAAAAAGGTGGTCCTGCCAATTGGTATTGTGCTGAGGTACTTCATTCAGGTCAAATGGTTCGGTCAGCCCGGCATTTCTCGCTCCTTCATTCATCATCATCCGGTATTGTTCGGCGTCCAGCATGTCGATGGTGCGCACTGCATTTTGAATGCCAAAATAGGATGAATAGTTTACGTTCATCACTCCTTCCGTACCACTTTTGGTGGTGATGAGCACCACCCCGTTTGCCGCCCTGGCACCGTATATGGCTGCGGATGCTGCATCTTTGAGGACATCAATGGATTCGATGTCTCCCGGATTTAGGAAGTCAATGCCTTCCACTGCCATGCCATCCACAATATAAAGCGGATCAGCATTTAAGGTGGTTCCTGCCCCGCGAACACGCACGGTGGGAGGTTCACCAGGCTGTCCGGATAAATTGGTGACCTGGACGCCGGCAGTCCTGCCCTGCAAAGCTTGTTCCACACGCAATACAGATGTGGAGGTAATTTCATCGGCATCAATGCTGGAAATGGCACCGGTAACCACACGTTTCTGCTGACTGCCATAGCCGATCACCACCACCTCATCAAAAGTTACGGTTTCCGGCTCCAGGGCAATGTTGCGTGTAATGGTCTCGCCTTCAGATAAGGAGATCTCTATCCGCTGTGTGGCGAAACCAATAAAGCGAAAGGCTACCGTGTAGGTATCAGGAGAGAGGCTGATGCTATAAGTTCCATCAATGTCTGTGGTGGTGCCAAGGCTTGTGCCTTCTATTTGAATGGTCGCCCCGGGCAGGGTCTCTCCGGTTTCCCTTTCCGTCACGACCCCCTGCAAAGTTTGCCCTTGCAGGGAAGAGGCACCCAGTACCCCTGCCATGAGAAATACAATAAGTAAATGTTTGATTTTCATGTTCTTATATTTTTTGTCGAAAAGTCAAAAAGTCGAAACGTCTAAATATCAAAATGTCTAAATGTCTGCTGTTGGCTGTTAGCTTTTAGTTTTTGCCAATGGCCAATAGCTAAAAGCCAAGAGCCATTTTTTACTTGCTTTTCTGGAATACACGTACATAATCCACCCGCATTTGCTGTGGAAAAACGGTAGTCTCGTCCGGATATCCCGGCCAAATGCCTCCCACAGCCACATTAAAGATGAAGAAGAACTCCTGGTGAAATTCAGTCATATGGGCTGGTGTAATCAGCAACTCATGATATTGAATGTCGTTGACAAACCAACGTATGGAGGTTTCGTCCCATATAATGCTGAACACATGGTATTCGTCGCCAAAAGTACCTGATGGAAGGGTATAACTCCCACCAGCATGGACATGTCCGTTATTGTCCCAGTGAAGGGTACCATGCACTTGGTTTTCCCTGCCACTACCGCCAATCATTTCCATGATGTCGATCTCACCGCACCTCGGCCAGCCTACTGTTTCAATATCGTTGCCAAGCATCCATAAGGCGGGCCATATGCCTTGCCCCCTCGGTAAAAGCGCCCGGATGTCAATCCTGCCATACTGGAAGGACTGTTTTCCCTGCGTTTTCATCCTGGCCGAGGTATAATCCCTGATACCCGCGCTTTCGTGCCTTGCCTCAATGGTCAATACGCCGTCAGAGACCCAGGCGTTTTCCTGAAGATAATGTTGCGATTCGTTGTTGCCCCATCCGCAAAGGTTCGGGCAGCCGTCGCCGATCTCAAACACCCAGTTGTCGGGATC
>PWNO01000125.1 GCA_003557765.1 Bacteroidales bacterium | reverse complement strand
GGTATTGTGATATTTATTATTGCATATACAAAACATACAATCTGCGCCTAACTATGTGGCAACAACAACTCACACTCGTTCATAGCCTTATTGGTTGTGTTCACCCTAACCCCGCCGCATCTGTTTTTCGGGCGGTGTGGGTTAATCGGCAGGCAGTGCTTTCTGGCAGATTTTGAACTAAACTACACGGCGGCGGGGCTTCGTTGTTGCTGGAAACGTTGTGCGTAATGCCCATCACTCAATAGAGAATACGATGAAAGACAATGACATTAGAAGAATCCGATTTGATGATGAACTTGAAAATTACCAAGGCTTCTTCGATCACCAATGGGCAAAAGACTTTTACGAGGTAATTCAAGGTTCGAAGTTGGACGGAATGATTTTTGACCTTAGCTTGGAGTGGAAGGCAATTTCTTGTGTTCGTCGATGGCCTTGGTTAATGATCCACGGGGTCAAGAATGCCATTGAAGGTGCATTGAATACTAAATCACCGGCTAAGATTCAGATGAATTTACAAACTATATGGGAACAGTATCAGCAGGAACGTGAATTCAACATGGCGCTTTGGATGTCCGAAATAACAGCATACTGTGCAGTATACTTTGCCTATGAGGTTTTTCTCATCAACAGTATGAAAGTTGCTACTGGGCGCTCGTCATTGCGTACCAAACAGTTGACAATCGAAATCGAGAGACTTCTTGGTTCAGCAATCGTTCCCCAGTGTTGGAACGACAAACCTATTGAATTGGCCAGGCTGATACGTCATGCAGCTGTGCATAATGGACGGAAGCTTACTAACGACCTCAGTAAGTACAAGAACATACTAATGTTGGAGAACAATGAGATCGTGATAATGGCGCATCATACGACTGAGTTGTTCAATCAACTAAAGCAACGAGCTATGGGATTTGCGACCACAGCCGTAAAAAATAAATCATTCCATAATTAATGATGTTAGATGGGTATTGCGCATAATTAGAGGCAACAACGACGCGTTAGTGCTTTCTATAGAGCTTTTTGGTAAATGAAAATAATCGGTGATTTAAAAAAATATTATCAACACCAATGAACAGCACTCGCCCAAACCCCGCCGCGTGTGGTTTATCGGCGGGCGGTGCTATCTGAAAAGTGTTGAGCTAAACTACACGGCGGCGGGACGAGTGGTTGCTGGAAACGTTGGGTGCCATTGCTTCAGGTATTATATGAATATTATAGTCGGATCCGTAATTCTAGATAACAATAAAGCCGAATACGAAATTAGAAAATTTATAGGTGCAGGCAGTTTTGGTAATGTCTATGAGGCTCGTAATAATTCGGATAGAACACTATGGGCTGTTAAAACTCTCCAGACGCCCTTTGCGGAAGAAACAATTCTCAAGGCCTTTATCAATGAAGGAAATTTAGCAACCAGAATTTCACACCGAAATGTTATCAAGTACGTTTTCTTCCATGATGGCTCAACTTTTTCCGAGCTCCCACCATACATAATCATGGAACTTGCGGATTGCGGTACTCTTGCTCAACTCATCGACTCAAGAAGGTCAAAGGGACAATTTCTTTCAAACGATGAACTTAAAGCTTTCTTTGCTCAGCTAATCGATGGTATGGAAGTTATAAATTCATATTTGGTACATCGGGATATAAAACCTGACAACATTCTGCTTCTTTCTAATACTCTTAAAATATCTGATTTTGGGCTTTCAAAGATTGTAGCGGAAGCAACGAGGACAACGACTTTCAAAGGAATAGGCTGTATTCCATACATGTCCCCCGAAGCGTGGAAACTGGATAATAATACGATTCTTATGGACATATATTCTATGGGAATAGTATTCTTTGAACTTGCAACTCTTAAACATCCACTTACTGTGACAAATGGTGATATAACTAACTGGCAACATGCCCACATGTTTCAAAATCCTTCTCGTCCCGATCAGATCAACCCAGCTTTGTCGCCTGTTATTTCCCAAACGATCACCAAGATGATGGAGAAGCAGCCGCAACGACGATTTCAAAACTGGGCAGAGATTCGTGAATTTCTTGACAAGGATCGAATCACTCAAAGCACGCGATCTGACCTAGTCGATGCAGTTCTAAAGAAGAGAATGGAAATTGACGAGAAGTACAAAACGCAGAGACTTGAAATAGAGAAGAGACAGCAGGAAGTAGAACGTCTCAAGCAAACAATTTCCTTTCAATTTATCAATGACATTGTTCAGCCGATCAAGATTTTTTTCGATCAGATTAATTCAAAGTATACTGGATCTAAAAACTCTGTGCAATTATCTTCTAATGGTATGTCGGCTTCTATCAAAACATCATCAAACAATGAACTTAGACTCGAAGTGAGACCGATTCTCGAGGAGGATTTTTACAGAGAAAAAGTGATAGATGACTACGGAATGAGAGCAAGTCACAAAGAGCTGAGTCTCCCAACACTGCAAGGAAAACCTCTACTTGCGTGGGGGCTTCTCGAAGCACCTGATGAACGAGGATTCAATCTTTTGCTTTTAGAAAGCAAAGAAAGCCCATACGGAATCTGGCAATTACTAATTAATCGAAGCAACGCAATCGCAAGAGATCAAAGAATCTCCCCATTCCCGTTTTGTTTTGAAGAAATTGAAAAGGAACTCCGATACATAGGCGCTATGCACATTTACGTAAGTGAACCTATGGGTCTCGACACTGAATTCATCTGTGAGTTTATTGCTCAGTACATCTGAACCGAATTCTTTTCGAATGCAGCAACGCCAGATAACTTTGAGTAACAACGGTTCGCACTATTGTTAATATCGGTGTCTATATGCTAATAATGATATGGAGGTAATAATGAAAAAACTTCTACCCATAGTGATTATATCATTAATATTCGCAGGTTGCGCTACTACGGGAATGAGTCCAGATATTAGATCTGAAATACCACGTAATGCAACCACGATT
>PWNO01000177.1 GCA_003557765.1 Bacteroidales bacterium | reverse complement strand
TTTTCTTTGATGAACGTATCGAGTATCTCTGCAGCCTTCGCCGAAACCTTAGTATTAGGACTGGTATGGTTGATCAAGTCAGACATATGTAAGGTGTTTTAGTCAAAAGGTCAAAAGACAAAATATCAAAAGGCCTAAAAGTCCGGGCCTGCGATGGTTTTACATGTTTGTGGCGCCTTGTATGCTGTTGGTTTTGCAAACGAATACAGCTGAAAATCTTTACCCTGAAGATCAAAGGTGCTCTGGACAACCGCTGACTTCAACTCCCGCATCGTTTCGCTTTCTGGACTTCGCTCTCACTCAGCCTCAACTCCCGTATCGTTTCGCTTTCTGGACTTCGCTGCTGCTCAGCCTCAACCCCCGCATCGTTTCGCTCTCGGGACTTCCTGCTGTTCAGCCTCAACTCCCGCATCGTTTCGCTTTAGGGGCTTCACGGCCGTTCAGCCTCAACTCCCGCATCGTTTCGCTTTAGGGGCTTCGCTATCGCTCAGCATCAACCCCCTTCTCCTCCTCATTCTTAACCTCAACCTTAACCTCTTCATTATATGCAAAAATACGCATATTCAGAAAAACATCCAACCCCATTGCTTAGCTGTTGGGGTTCATGTGATGCAATATGTTGCGAACAGTCTGCAGTGCACTGGTGCGCAACGACGAATCGGTGATGAGCACGCCGAGCAGGAAGGCGATGAGCAGTCCGGTGTTGGCGGCATACATGGCCAGTGGCTGCAGCTCACTGGTGAGAAAGCTGATGAAATAGATGCCGAGCGCGAAGACAATGACCAGGACAAGGCGTGGCAGCCGGTAGGGTATTTTGTAGTGTTTTCTTCCGAAGAGGTAGGACATGCCGGCCAGGCAAAAGTAGCAGACAAGGGTTGCCCAGGCAGAGCCGTGGTAGCCGAAGTAAGGGATCCACCAGATGTTGAGGGTGATGGTGATAAGGGCGCCGGCAATCGCAAAACCCGCTCCATATAACGTCTTGGAGGTGAGCTTGTACCAGATAGACAAGTTCCAATAGATACCCAGAAACATGTTTGCCAGCAGCAGTATCGGCACCACGGCGAGGCCCTCGTGAAACCGGGGGCCGATGAAGTGTTTGAAGATGTCTATATAGAGCATGATGCCAAGAAAGATCAGCAGGCATGTGATCACGAAATAGTTCATCACGCCGGCAAACAGCTCTCTGGCATTTTTTTGGGTGGCCTGTGCAAAGAAGAAGGGTTCGGCGGAGAAGCGGAAGGCCTGGATAAAGAGGGTCATCATCATTGCCAGCTTGTACACGGCACCATAAATACCCACCTGTTGCAGTGCAATGCTTTCGGGCAGCAGGTATTTTAAAAGGAGCTTGTCGAGGGCTTCATTTATCCAGCCTGCCATGCCTGCCACCAGCAGTGGGAGGGCATAGACCAGCATGCTTTTCAACAGGGCCTTGTCGAGGGAAGGAGAAGCTGTGCGCATCACCGGCATCAGCATCAGCAGGGTGATAATGGTGGCTGCCAGGTTGGCAATGAATACATACCCCACGCCGATATCGGGGTTGTAAACAGCGTGTATAAGAGGCTTGATGCGCTCCGGTCCATGTTCGATCAGCCACGGACAAAGCAGCAGGAAAAATAGCACCAATAGGATGTTAACGGCAATGCCTGTGAGCCGGGTGATGGCAAATCGCCAGGGTCTGTTTTCTGCCCTTAGCCGGGCGTAGGGAATGGCAGCGATGGCGTCGAGACCAACAATACTTCCCAAAAGTAAAATGTATTCCACATTGTCAGGATAGCGCATCGCTTCAGCGATCGGCTGGCGGAAAAGCACAACAAAGAGAATAAAAAGACTGGAAGAGCACAGCACCAGGAACAGGGAGGTGCTGAAAACAGTGTCTTTCCGGTCAGGTGAAGACAGTGAGAAACGAAACAGAGCCGTCTCCATCCCATAGGTGAGCACAATAAGCAAAAAGGCCACATAGACATACATCTCTGTGACCACTCCATATTCTCCCGGAATGAATACGCGGGTATACAGCGGAACCAGCAAAAAGTTGATGACCCGGCCAATGATGTTGCTCAGCCCATAAATAGCCGTTTCTCCAGCCAGCCGCTTGAAAGGATTCACGCCACCATGTTTTTTGTGCTATTGCTTAGCCGCTTCCTGGGCGCGAATTTTTGCTTTCCACTTCTGGTAAGTCTCTTCAAAAAACCTGGCATCGTTCACCCGCAGCCAGGTGCCGTATTTAACGTAGTCAGGAATACGGCCACCATTGGATTTTTTTTGGTCTTCGGGAATGCCCTGCTGGTTCAAATGGCGCTCATAAGCTATTTTGCTCGGCCTGTCTTCTTTCCTGTTCATAGCCTTGGTCTTATTAAAACTGCTGTGTGGATGTTTTCCCTGTTCAGGGTGGCATCCTGCACGGCTTGTTAATAGATCGTAGCCCCGACAGGAATCGAACCTGTATCTAAAGTTTAGGAAACTTCTATTCTATCCGTTGAACTACGGGGCCATTTTCGTCTACAAAGATAATGTCTTTTTTGTAAAATTAAAAACCAGATCGCAAAAAAAAGGACTGTGACGGCAACAAATTAGACCAAAGGTCTTTTTCGTTTGCTTAAATAAGGTCCAAAAAGACAAAATGAAGAAAAGGCTAAAAGTCTAAAAATCAAAAGGCCTAAAAGTCCGGGCGTGCGATGCGTTATGCGCTACTGATGACAAGCACCGGGCAGCTGTTCGCTCCTGAGGGGTATCGTTGCGCCTCGGGGGCAGACAAAGGCCATCCCTCAAAAGGATTATCAAACCCGCCCCGGAAAACCCCAACCCACTGACAGCCCAAGTGCCGTCACTAACCTCAAACCCTTTAAGCCGAGAACTCCTTAACTCAGTAACTCCTTAACCCAATAACCCATTAACATTTTCACAGCCACATCCCGGTAAGCAAACAGATTCCCCACTTCGTTACCAATGAAATCTCTCAATGTCATTCATGCATTGTGGCCAAAGCCCTTTTTGCAGGGGCTTGACACTCGGAATGACGGGGTTCTTTTGGGATGACGAAACATCAAACTTCGCACAGGTCAAGCCCTGTTCCTGCTCGCATCAAACATAAGCACCTGGCAATGAAGCTGTTCATGAAATGCTGCTGCCGTTTTCGAAGGCTTTCTCCGGGGAAAGAAACGACAGCGACCCGTCTTGGTTCTCAGCCATCAGCAGCATGCCGTGCGACTCCACGCCCTTGATATTTCTGGGTTTGAGGTTGGCAAGCAGGACCACCTTCTTTCCGCGCACCTCTTCAGGGGTGTAGTACTCGGCGATGCCCGACACCACGGTACGTCGGTCTATTCCACTATCGACTGTCATCTTCAGTAGTTTTTTGGTCTTGGGAATCTTTTCTGCCTCCAGGACGGTGGCCACGCGCAGGTCCATGCGCGTGAAGTCATCAAAGGAAATGTCTTCCTTCTGTGGTTGCACGGTATTTCCGGCATCATTATCCTTGCGGGTTTGCAACAGCTTATCCACCTGTGCCTGGATGGTGGCATCCTCCACTTTTTCAAAAAGCAGCTCCGCCTTATTGATCTGATGCCCCGAACTCAGCAGCGGCTGACCTGCCTCCTGCCATCCGGGGAGCTTGTCTATTGCCAGCATCTTTTGCAATTTTTGGGCGGTATGCGGCAGGAAGGGCTCAGACAGAACGGCCATGCTTGCGCAAATTTGCAGACATACATGAAGAATGGTTTCTACCCGGGCCGGATCTTCCTTGAACACCTTCCATGGCTCTCCCTCTGTCAGGTAACGGTTGCCCAGGCGCGCGAGGTTCATCATCTGGCTTAAAGCCTCACGGAACCGATAGCTTTCAATGGCTTGGCCAATCATTTCCGGAAAGGCTGCAAGGCTCTCAAGCGCCTCCTTATCGGCTGATGTTAACACTCCCTCTGCGGGAACCTTGCCTTCGAAATATTTGTGGGTGAGCACCAGCGTGCGGTTGACGAAATTACCAAAGATGGCAAGCAGCTCGTTGTTGTTGCGTGCCTGGAAATCTTTCCAGGTGAAGTCATTGTCTTTTGTCTCAGGGGCAGCAGCGCACAACACATAGCGAAGCACGTCTTCCTTCCCAGGAAACTCATCCAGGTATTCGTGCAGCCACACAGCCCAGTTGCGGCTCGTGGAGATCTTGTCTCCCTCAAGGTTTAGAAACTCATTGGCAGGCACGTTGTCGGGCAGGATATACGATCCTTCTGCATGCAACATCACGGGAAAGATGATGCAGTGAAATACAATGTTATCCTTCCCAATGAAATGGACCAGCTTGCTATCCGGATCTTTCCAGTATTTTTCCCATTCTTTGCCGTGAGCCTCGCCCCACTCGCGGGTAGCCGAAATGTATCCGATGGGTGCATCAAACCACACGTACAGCACCTTGCCTTCAGTGTTTTCCAATGGCAGCTTCACTCCCCAGGTAAGGTCTCGGGTGACAGCCCTGGGCTGCAAACCCTGGTCGATCCATGACTTGCATTGACCATATACATTGGATTTCCAGTCGTGCTTGTGCGACTCCAGGATCCATTTGCGCAGCATCCCCTCATGCTGATCAAGGGGAAGGTACCAGTGACGCGTCTTTTTCATCACCGGCTTGTTGCCGCTGAGAACCGAACGCGGACTGATCAGGTCAGTCGGACTCAGCGAAGTACCACAGTTTTCGCACTGGTCGCCATAGGCCTTTTCGTAGCCGCAATGTGGACAGGTACCCATGATGTAGCGGTCGGCCAGAAATTGGTTGTTTTCCTCATCAAAATACTGGTCAGACTCGTGCTCGGTAAAAGCGCCCTTGTCGTAAAGCGTTTTGAACATACCGGCTGCCGTCTTATGGTGAACCGGTGAGGAGGTGCGGCTATAAACATCAAAGCTAATCCCGAAACGCGCAAAGGAGGTCTTGATCATTTCGTGATAGTAATCGACGACCTGCTGGGGTGTTTTGCCTTCCTGCTTGGCCTTGATCGTGATGGGAACACCATGTTCGTCGCTTCCGCAGATGTAGATCACATCCTCACCCTTCATGCGCAGGTATCGCACATAAATGTCTGCCGGTACATATACCCCCGCAAGGTGGCCGATGTGGATAGGTCCGTTGGCATAAGGCAGGGCCGCTGTCACGGTGTGTCGCTTATACGTTTTTTTGCTGTTCATTTGGTTCTGTATTTTGGTTCGCGTCTTGCCGTATCACTGGTTGCAGCATGTCCTCGGTCTATACGGGTGCGTCTTTTTTTGGTTGCAAAGTTAGTGATTTTCGCTTAGGTGATCTCCTCCGGTGCCCCAGTGCCCCGCAACAGCTTCGGTGAGCAGCCCTGCTGGCTCGTAGTTCCGCTGGTGCGTAGCCTCGCTGCCCCGCTGCCGCCCTGCCACGCATTGCATGCGTGGTTATTCATATTGAGCCCCTGGCGGGGCTCGTGGCCACGCATTGCATGCGTGGTTATTCGTGTTGGGCTCTTGTCGGGGCTCTTGGCCACGCATTGCATGCGCGGTTATTCATATTGAGCCCCTGGCGGGGCTCGTGTCGGGGCTGGGGAGCTAAAAAAACATTAACTTTGCAACAATAAACTGACGGAATGGCATGTTTTGTGACATGCGTAGCGACAAATGAAGCAGGAAACAGGAGGTAGGCTATGATGGACATACAATCCATTAAACAACGATTTGGGATCATCGGCCATTCGCCCAGGCTGGATCGTGCCATCGATGTGGCACGCCAGGTAGCGCCCACAGACATTACCGTACTTATTACGGGTGAGAGCGGTACGGGTAAGGAGGCCTTCCCAAAAATAATTCATCACCTGAGTTCACGCAAGCACGGACCCTATATCGCTGTGAACTGTGGTGCCATACCTGAAGGTACGATTGACTCAGAGCTTTTCGGGCACGAAAAAGGCTCTTTTACCGGAGCCCATGATGCCCGCAAAGGGTATTTTGAAGTGGTTAACGGAGGAACGATCTTTCTGGATGAGGTGGCCGAACTTCCGATGCTCACCCAGGTACGCCTGCTGCGTATATTGGAGACCGGTGAGTTCATCAAGGTTGGCGCTTCCAAGGTGCTCAAAACCGATGTTCGGGTAGTGGCTGCCAGCAATGTAGACCTGCAAAAAGCCGTGTCGGAGGGAAAGTTTCGAGAAGACTTGTATTACCGGTTAAATACCGTGCCCATTAATGTGCCGCCATTGCGTGAACGCAAAGAGGACATTGTGATGCTTTTTAAAAAGTTCTCGGCCGACTTTGCCGAGAAATATCGCATGCCTCCTTTACACCTGACACAGGATGCCGAACAGTTGCTGATCAATCATCGCTGGTCAGGGAATGTACGCCAGCTTAAAAACCTTGCCGAGCAGGTTTCCGTGTTGGAAAAAGAGCGGCATATCACTGCCGACATCCTGGACAGATATCTCCCCAGGGAGCAGGATAACCCTCTGCCGGTGCTGTTTAATCAGCAACAGACAGAGGCCTCGGGAATGAATGAACGGGAGATCCTCTACAAGGTCCTCTTTGAGATGAAGCGCGACATCACCGACATGAAGAAGATCATCATGCAGATGCTGGAAGACGAACAGGTGAGCCAGAGCTTCCAGGAAGAACACGCCCACCTGATCGAAAAGCTTGCAAAAGACCGAGACCTGCCACAGGTATACCACGAACAGGATTTGAACGTTCCTGATAAAGCAGCGCATCATGATGATGCCGTGGAAAGCTATGAAGAGGCTGCACACGAGTATGTGGAAGAAAACCTGTCCTTGCAGGAAAAAGAAAAGGACCTGATTGAACGCGCATTGGACAAACACAACGGGCGCCGGAAAAAGGCAGCCAGGGAGCTTGGGATCTCAGAGCGGACGCTTTACAGGAAGATCAAGGAATATGGCCTGGGGTAATAAAGTGAAAAGTGAAAAATGCCCGGTTCAGTTCTTGATGCCCATATGTCTCGTCCTGAAACCAAGGCACACTTTTTGCATGAAAAAACCAGGACGGGTCACATGCCAAAGGTGAATGTGATTATCCCGTGAGCCTGGTGTTTGTGCGCGTGGTGTATTTCGCGTTTGGCGCAAGGAAGGTGAAGAAGGCACGCTGGCGGTTGCATAGGCAGGTGAATGGCAGTTGATGACTTGGGGGATGTTGGGAGAACGAAGTAAGAAGTAAGCAGCAAGAAGGTTAAGATTAAGATTAAGGTTGAGGTTTGCACTGGCACAAAAAACCGCAAACCGGGAGTTTTAGACCTTTGGACAATTTGACTTTTGTCCTTTTGGCATGATTTAAACACATCAAGCAAAACATCCAATGTATCAAAAAACCAGAACGTATTTGATCATTTTTGTCCTGGCAGTCTTTGCTTCAGGCTGCGGAGTGTATTCATTCACTGGTGCAAGCATTCCCCCGCAGGCAGAAACTATCTCGGTGGCGCACTTTCCCAACGATGCCAGCCTGGTACAACCCACCCTTAGTCAGCGATTTACCGATGAGCTGCAGAATATGTTTATGCGGCAGACCAACCTGACACTGATTGAAGGCATAGGAGATTTACACTTTGAGGGTGCAATCACCGATTACCGGACAGAACCCATTGCCCTTGGCGATGATGACCGTGCCCGGATGAACAGGCTGACCATCACGGTGCGGGTAATCTTCCTGAATGAGTATGATCAGGATGCAGAGTTTGAGCGGAGCTTTTCGAGATATTATGATTACGACAGCAACAGAAGCCTTGCAGAGGTGGAAAATGACGCCATCGACAGGATCACCGAAGAGCTTGCACAGGACATTTTTAACCAGGCCGTCGTAAACTGGTAAGCAGGTTTGGGGCTTGCAAGCCTGATGTCAGCCGTTTGACATCCCGAATGCTTAACATTCGTTGAGCACATGCTCCGTGAAGGAGCGCGTTGTTTGTCAGCTTGAGACCTGCGTATTGGATAAAGGGGTGATTTGTTGCGGGGATGTCTGGCTACAAGGGGTTGCGGATATTCAGGGTTGAGATCTGCTGGCAGCACAGGACCTGACCTGTCTGCAGCCAGCGGTTGCCGGGGCGGTTTTAAGACCTGGGTTTGGATGGCCTGATGATTGGTTTCTGAGATGAAAAGATATGGATGTGAATAGATTGACGGAAATCTTATTACAGCGGCGGGACCTGGACAAAAGGGCCCTGAGGTTGTTGGAAAGGGAGCTGAAAAAATATCCCTGGTCGCAGCCTTTGCGGATAATGTATGCTAAGGCGCTGAATAAGCTTGACAAGTCTGGGTTTGAAGAGGCGGTAAACAAAGCTGCGGCAGCTGCTCCTGACCCTGTCGCCTTCCGGGATATTCTCAGCGACCGCGCATCCCGCAAAGGGGAACCAGCCGGGGGGCTACACCAGCCGGAGGATCAGCAGCAAAAAAGCCCTCTGCCAGGAGAAGGAAAACAAGAAGACCATAAGCTTCCAGACAGCCCTCACCCTGAGGCCGACAGTAAGGATCCTGACATAAAAAGCGGGCATGCAGTCAAATCATCAAGAGACCGTGCGTCCCAGTTGGAGATCATCAATCGCTTTATCGAAAACGAGCCGCGCATCAGTGCCCCCAGAGACGACATCCCGGAAGGGGATTATGCCCCGCAAAGTCTTGAAGAATCTGATGATATGATCAGTGAAACCCTGGCAGATGTGCTTGCCAGACAGGGGAAAACAGCCCGAGCCATTGACATTTTTGAAAAATTAAGTTTGAAGTTTCCGGAAAAAAGCAGTTACTTTGCAAAAAAAATTGAGCTGATCTCAAAAGAAAACAACAAAACTGAATAAATAATGGGTGCTTTTGTATTAATATCCGTATTGATTTTCATCACATGCATATTGCTGGTGATGATTGTACTTGTTCAGAATGCCAAGGGTGGTGGACTGGCTTCCAACTTTTCTTCTTCCAACCAGGTGATGGGCGTCAGGAAAACAACCGACTTTCTTGAAAAGGCCACATGGACACTTGCCATCATTTTGCTGGTGCTGACATTGTCCACCTCCTTTGTGATACCGCGGGGCCAAACGGCTGTAGGTTTTGAAAGCGAGGTTATAGAGCGTGTATCGCGCCGTGACTTCGACCGGACACAGGTCATGGATGACCCGATTGAAATGGAGGTTGAAGATATTCAGGATGTAGATCCATTTGAGATCCAAGACTAATAACCCGTCAGAAACAACCTGGAAAAAGTGTCAGAATGGCATACCATTCTGACACTTTTTTTTTATCCCAACACGAAATATGCTAATTTGTCAACACAAACGGCATTTTTTCCCTTTGGCACAATATGTGACACGTGGCAGGTTGCATGCTCAGGCATGCTTGTTTCTTGCATATCATTGCGTACAATCATAATAATCAACCATAATTGTTTAACCAGTTAAAAGATGAAAACATGGCAAAAGTAAACATTAAACCCCTGGCAGATCGCGTATTGGTAGAGCCTGCACCAGCTGAAGAAAAAACCACCGGCGGAATTATCATTCCGGATACGGCAAAGGAAAAGCCACAAATGGGCTCCGTAGTCGCTGTTGGAGAAGGCACCAAAGACAACCCTGTTACGTTGAAGAAAGGCGACAAAATACTTTATGGCAAGTATGCGGGAACTGAACTGACCCTGGAAGGGAAAGATTATCTCATCATGCGCGAATCAGACGTGTACGCGGTAATTTAATCAACAAGCAAACAAAGTAATAATTGACAAACCAATAAAATCAAAATATCATGGCAAAAGACATCACGTTCAACCTGGAAGCAAGAAATGCGCTCAAGAAGGGTGTTGACAAATTATCAAATGCTGTTAAGGTGACCCTTGGCCCCAAGGGCCGCAACGTAATCATGGACAAGAAATTTGGTGCACCGGTCATTTCTAAGGATGGTGTAACCGTAGCCAAGGAAATTGAGCTGGAAAATGCAGTTGAGAACATGGGTGCCCAGATGGTGAAAGAGGTGGCAAGTAAAACTGCAGATGTGGCTGGAGATGGCACAACCACGGCTACCGTGCTTGCGCAGAATATCATCCATAGCGGATTAAAAAACGTAGCTGCCGGTGCAAATCCCATGGACCTTAAGCGTGGCATTGACAAAGCGGTTGCCGAAGTGATCGCACACCTGCGCAAGCAGTCGAAAGAGGTTGGCGACAGCATCGAAAAGATCGAGCAGGTAGCCACCATATCCGCCAATAACGATCATTCAATCGGAAAACTGATCGCTGAGGCGATGTCGAAGGTAAAAAAAGAAGGGGTTATTACCATTGAAGAGGCCAAAGGCACGGATACCAGCGTAGAGGTAGTGGAAGGTATGCAGTTTGACCGTGGCTACATCAGCCCTTATTTTGTCACTGATACCGAAAAGATGGAAGCGGTTTTTGAAGATCCTTACATCCTCGTGTATGACAAGAAGATCAGCACCATGAAGGACCTGCTTCCTGTGCTGGAAAAAGTTGCACAAAGTGGAAAGCCTCTGTTGATCATTGCTGAAGACGTGGACGGTGAAGCGCTGGCTACACTCGTAGTCAACAAGCTCCGTGGCAGCCTCAAGATTGCTGCAGTTAAAGCGCCAGGCTTTGGAGACCGCCGCAAGGCGATGCTTGAAGATATCGCTATCCTTACCGGAGGTACAGTGATCAGCGAAGAGCAGGGTTATAAGCTTGAAAATGCTGACTTGTCACACCTCGGTACTGCAGAGAAGGTGTCCATTGACAAGGACAATACCACCATCGTTAGTGGCAAGGGAGACAAGGAAAACATCACTGCCCGGATCAACCAGATTAAGGCACAGATCGAAAATACTACCAGCGATTATGACAAGGAGAAGCTCCAGGAGCGCCTGGCCAAGCTTGCAGGTGGTGTGGCCGTATTGTATGTGGGTGCTGCCAGTGAAATAGAGATGAAAGAGAAGAAAGACCGCTTCGACGATGCACTCAGTGCTACCCGCGCTGCCGTGGAAGAAGGCATTGTGCCCGGAGGAGGAATTGCATACATCCGTGCGCTTGCTGCCCTGGAGAAGATGAAGGGTGAGAATAATGATGAGGATACGGGTGTTTCAATCGTACGCAGGGCACTCGAAGAGCCGCTTCGCATGATTGTGGAAAACGCTGGCGTTGAAGGGTCCATCATCGTGCAGAAGGTGAAGGAGGGAAAAGAGGACTTTGGTTACAATGCCCGCACCGAAAAGTTTGAAAACCTTTATGAGAGCGGTGTAATCGACCCGACCAAGGTTACTCGTGTGGCAATTGAAAACGCTGCTTCTATCGCTGGCATGATGTTAACCACCGAGTGCGTGCTGGCCGACATCCCTGAAGAAAAGGGAGAAGCCGCACCTCCGATGAACCCTGGCATGGGCGGTATGGGCGGTATGATGTAAGATCATCGTTCGCTTCAATTATCATAAAAAAAGACGGGCTTCCGATTGGATGTCCGTCTTTTTTTGGGTGTGCCGTGCAATGACCCTGGACTTCGTTCATGACCCTGAACTTTGTTCATGACCCTGAACTTCGTTCATAACCCTGAACTTCGTTCGGGGTAATTCATATTCAACCACTTCGTGGTTGTCGTGCGGGCGGCAACCTGGGTGATCTTCTAAAACCACGGGGGCGTGCGTGGGTTCAAAATAAAGAGCGCTGCATGTTATG
>PWNO01000140.1 GCA_003557765.1 Bacteroidales bacterium | reverse complement strand
CAGTGAACATCACGGAATACATAGAGGTGCCACTTTACAATGTCGAACATGATGAGCCAAGAGACCCCAGGCCTTATGGGACTGCCGGATGGACAGAAGACGATGAAAGTGTGATGATCTACGATCATTATGATATCTGGAAAGTGGATCCGCGTGGTCGTCGTGCGCCAGAAAATGTGACCGGAGGTTATGGTCGCGCCAATAAGATCAGATCGCGTCCCGAAAGGCTGGATCCTGATATGGAGTATGTGGATCTATCGGAACCCCAATACCTGCGTGCCTTCAACGAAGTGAATAAGCAAAGCGGTTATTATCGCCTCGAAGATGGGGATCTGACACAGCTGGTGATGGACGATGTCCTTTACAGTGGCCTTGCCAAAGCCAGGGATGCCGACCGGTTATTGTGGCGCCGCAGTATATTTACAGAATACCCGGATGTATGGGTCAGCGACATGGATTTTTCGGGTGCCCGGAGGATCTCGGAAGCCAACCCGCAGCAATCAGATTATTACTGGGGAAGCGTTAAGCTTGTGGAATGGGAGAGCTTTAACCACAACGAACCTTTGCAGGGATTGCTTTACCTCCCGGAAGATCTTGATGAAACAAAAAAATATCCAATGCTGGTCTATTTTTATGACCGTTCTTCCCATACCAAGCATCGCCATTTCATTCCCTCACCAAGTCGTTCCACTATTAACCGTTCGTATTGCGTAAGCAACGGTTACATCGTATTTGTGCCTGACATTAAATACAGGGAAGGATTTCCCGGCGAAAGCGCCTATGATGCTATTGTAAGCGGAACCAAAGCCATGACGGAACGTTATCCGTTTATTGACCGGAACAACATGGGTCTGCAGGGGCAAAGCTGGGGTGGGTATCAGATCGCTTTTCTGATTACACGTACCAATATGTTCAAGGCTGCGATGGCCGGAGCTCCTGTGAGCAACATGGTGAGTGCCTATGGGGGTATCCGCTGGCAGACCGGTCTGAATCGCCAGTTCCAGTATGAGCAAACACAGAGCCGGATTGGCGGCACTTTGTGGGAACGTCCCTTGCGTTATATTGAAAATTCTCCGATTTTCCATGCCGACAAAGTGGAAACACCGCTGCTGATGATGCATAACGACGATGACGGTGCGGTTCCGTGGGAACAGGGAATCGAGTATTTCACAGCTTTGCGCCGTCTTTCTAAGCCCGTTTGGATGCTGGTATACAATGACGAAGCCCACAACCTGAGAGAATGGCCCAACAGGATTGACCTGGATATCAGGATGTATCAGTTCTTTGATCATTACCTGAAGGGTAAGCCGGCTCCGGTATGGCTTAAGGAAGGAATTCCGGCCACCGAGAAAGGTCGAACTGACGGATATGAGCTTGTAGAATAAATCATTTGTGCAATCGCCATAACTCACTATCTTGAGCAATATCAAATGATCATGCGGCTTAAATATCCTGAAATCATCCCTGGATAATCAGTAAAAAAGAGGGTGTCTCATACTTTTGAGATACCCTCTTTTTAATTTTTGAGTAAGTCTCAGCACAGAAGGACCACTATTTCACGATAACTTTCCGAGTTACGCGTTCATTTTTGTTCTCCACACTAATGAAGTATATCCCAACTGGCAGAGAGCTTACATCAAGGCTGATCTTATCCGATTCGGCTATTCTGCTATGTACAACACTACCCATTGTATTTATGAGCGTAATAGCAGCACCTTTATTGGTTTTAACGTGTAACCTGTCAGTAGCTGGATTAGGATACACATTCAATAAAACTGCATCCAGATCGGGTATGCTTGTATCATCATCAGGTGGCAGAAGCACGGCATCTATCACATGTACGACACCGTTTTCGGCCAGCAGATCGGCCACAACAACCTGTGCATCGTTGATGAACACACCCTCTTCGTTGATGGTAACCAACACATCCTCACCCAGCATGGTGGTTATCTCTTGCCCATCTTCCAGGTCTGTTGAGAGTGCATAAGCTGCTACCACATGGTAGAGCAGAATGTCGGTAAGGGCACCCGGGTCATCCAAAAGGTCGTCTAACAAGCCATCGGGCAGTGCAGCAAAAGCATCATCGGTTGGGGCAAATACAGTAAACGGACCTTCCCCGCTTAGCGCATCAACCAGGTCGGCGGCCACAACTGCAGCTGCCAGCGTTTCGTGCAAGGGACTGCCTGTAATGATGTCTACAACCGTGGCAGGAGGCCCAACAAGCAGAATCTCAACATTTGAAATTGAATAACCAATATTGTCAAGTCCGCCCTCAAAACCAAGCTTCATTGCATCAAACATTTCACCTTTAAACTCCAATGAAAAACTTTGCTCCTCTGCAGTAAGATCTATGACACCGTCACCTTCTAAGTCAGGATCAAGTAAGTTGTGAAAGCTACCTCCATCTTCACCAAAAAACACATGTATTTGTTTATCAGCTTCTGCTTTAGCGTCGAACATTAAAGTATAGCTCGCACCGGGTATTATGTCACCAATCTGACTGGCGGTAAACTCCTGATTAAATTGTATATGCCAGAATTCCGATCCGGGCGTGTTTTCAATATCATGAATGTTTGCCCAACCATCTTCTATGGTAAGATCAACAATTATCCCTTCCCAGTCAGCATACCATAAAAACCAGTCATTGATGAGCGCAGAAGCTGTGATGCCTTCCCAGTCAGCCACCCATATAAACCAGGTGTCTTCGAAATCCCGTGGCCCAAAATGGCCGTTATTAATAATATTTTCTCCGGCATCTTCACCTTCTTCTACTTTTTTCAATATGGAAACTTGACCAATTGAATAACTATGATCATCTTTACCGCCTTCAAATCCAAGCTTCATCCCATCAAAAGTTTCCGCTACAAACTCAAACGAAAAACTTTGCTCTTCTGTGGTAAGTTCTATGATTCCATCATCTTCCAGATCAGGATCCAGTAGGTTGTGAAAACT
>PWNO01000302.1 GCA_003557765.1 Bacteroidales bacterium | reverse complement strand
CTTTCTGCTTCTCAGACCAAAATTACATAAAATGGCTGTCACGCCCTGCGTTTAATTTGCTATTTTTGCAATTCTGTTCAGATACCCCATCAACAATAAAAATAATTTGATTATGCAAACGAAAATACCTACCCATATCTATTCGGAAATAGGAGAACTGGAGAGTGTGTTGATCCATTCACCTGGCCAGGAGGTTGAAAACATGACTCCGGAAAATGTGGAAAGAGCTTTATACAGTGACATATTAAACCTGGCCGTGGCACAAAAGGAATACAGCCAGTTTAAGGGCATACTTGACAAGGTAACCCGGTGCTTTGAGATCAAGGACCTCTTGGGGCAGATTTTAAAGAACGAAAAGGTGAAGCAGGGTCTTGTTGAAAAGATCTGTATGTATGAAGGTGCTTGCTGCATCTCCGACTATCTGATGTCGCTGGATGGCCATGAGCTGGCAAATGCCCTGATTGAAGGGGTTCCGGTTCAGAGAAATACCCTGACAAACTTTCTTAGCAAGGAACGTTTTGCTCTGAAACCTTTGCATAATTTCTTTTTTACAAGAGATGCAGCCATTAGTGTTTATGACAATGTGTTTGTAGGATCGATGGCATCCCCCGTAAGATTAAGGGAAAGCCTGATCATGGAAGCCATTTTTGACTTTCATCCCTCTTTCAGCACCAAAACGGTTAATCCGAACACAGGAAAAAAATGGGATACAACCATTGCCATTGAGGGGGGTGATGTGCTGATTGCCCGCGATGACATCATTCTTTGTGGAATAGGTTCCAGGACCACCTCGCAGGGTGTAGACTTCATTCTTGAAAACCTTAAAAGAAAGAATGAAAAACAACACATCATCATTCAGGAGCTTCCGTTTACCCCTGAGTCTTTCATCCACCTTGACATGGTTTTCACACTGCTCGACAGGGATGTGTGCATGATCTATGAACCCATCATCATGAAAATGAATAAATATCAAACGGTTCATATTTATGCCGAAGGGGGAGAGGTAAAGACCATCCGTGAAGTAAAAAATATGCCTGATATACTGCAAAAACTGGGTATGGATTTGAGACCTGTGTTTTGTGGGGGTCAGGATGACAGATGGCAACAAGAGCGGGAGCAATGGCATAGCGGTGCAAACTTTTTTGCACTGGGACCGGGACGGGTGATCGGCTATGCAAGAAACGTTCATACGCTCAATGCTATGGATAAAGAGGGGTTTGCCATATTGAGAGCAAAAGATGTATTGAAAGACAGGGTTTCACTCAACAACTACGACCGCTACGTTGTTACCATTGAGGGGTCTGAACTTCCCAGGGGCGGTGGTGGTGCCCGGTGCATGACCATGCCGGTAAGCAGAAAACCCCTTTAGATTATTTTATTCACGCTAAAACTTTTTTATTGTGGACAACAAAAAATTGATGCTGATCATACTTGATGGATGGGGGAAAGGCAATTCAGACAAATCTGACATCATCCATCAGGCCAATGTGCCATTTACAGACAGTTTGTATAAAAACACACCCAACACTTTGCTAAGGACTTCGGGACAGGATGTAGGGTTGCCTGACGGGCAGATGGGCAACTCGGAAGTTGGACACCTGAACATGGGCGCAGGACGTGTCGTCTATCAGGATCTGGTGAAGATCAGTCAAGCCGTTAAGGACAAGTCGTTCATGAAAAACGAGGTCTTGCAGGAAGCATTTAGCCATGCAAAAGCGCACGACAAAAAGGTCCATCTTTTTGGCCTGGTTTCAGAAGGAGGAGTACATTCAGCGATGGATCATCTTTTTGGCCTTTGCGACATGGCAAAAGAGGTGGGTTTTGAGGATATTTATGTGCATGCCTTTACCGATGGTCGGGATACCGACCCTAAAAGTGGCAAAGGTTTTATAAAAGATCTGGAAGACTACATGCAGCAATCGGCCGGAAAGATCGCTACCGTTTGCGGACGCTATTATGCCATGGACAGGGATAAGCGATGGGAGCGGATAAAGATTGCCTATGACATGCTGCTCGAAGCCAAAGGGGATAAGTTCTACGATGCAGCAGAGGCCATTCAGGCATCCTACGATGAAGATGTTACCGACGAGTTCATCAAGCCGAAGGTGATCACCGATGCCGATGGTAAACCTCTGGCAACCGTTCAGGAGGGTGATGTGGTAATCTGTTTCAATTTCCGGACCGACAGGCTGCGTGAGATCACGACGGTGCTCACCCAGCAAGAGATGCCAGAACACGGCATGAAAACCTTACCACTTCATTACGTTACCATGACCGAATATGACAAATCATTTAAAGGTGTTCATATTGCTTTTGGGAAGGAGGATCTGAAGAAAACGCTTGGCGAAGTGTTGTCAGAAGCGCGAATAACGCAGTTACGTATTGCAGAGACAGAGAAATATCCACATGTGACCTTCTTTTTCAGTGGCGGACGTGAACAACCTTTTGAAGGTGAGGAACGCGTGATGATTCCCTCTCCGAAAGTGGCAACATATGACCTGCAACCGGCCATGAGTGCGCCGGAGGTGAAAGATGCAGTTGTAAAGGAGATAGAATCGGGGAGGCATGATTTCATTTGCTTGAATTTTGCCAATGCCGACATGGTGGGGCACACAGGTGTATACGAGGCCATTAAAGAAGCCCTGGAAACCGTTGACGGTTGCCTGCGTGAGGTGGTAGAAGCGGGGCTTACGAGCCATTACAGCATGATCATTACGGCTGATCATGGCAATGCCGATTATGGTATTAATAAGGATGGTAGTCCGAACACTGCTCATACCACCAATCCGGTTCCGTGCTGGCTGATCGACAAGGACTTTAAGGAGATCAGGCCGGGCCGTTTGGCTGACCTGGCGCCGACGATTCTGCACATCATGGGCCTGGAAGCTCCCGAAGAGATGGAGGGGGATGTGTTGGTTTAATGTTTTTTATGTACGATCCCTCCGGGGTCGCATATTTATAGCCGGGAATTTGCAATCCCATATTAATAGCCGAG
>PWNO01000244.1 GCA_003557765.1 Bacteroidales bacterium | reverse complement strand
CACACGCGCTGCGTGGACCGCGAAGCTTTTGACCAACTCCTAACCGAATTCGAAGCCTATTGGAAGACCAACCGATTGGGGATGGTCAAGAAAGCAAAGATGATGGGTAATATCGAATTATTTCTCGCGCAAGCTGTCTCGTCTCCTGAGCGCCACGAGTTTATGAAGGCGGTGAAGGCTCGATTCACCTGACGCCTGACTCATAGGAATTCGTCGATGTCTGTTTTTTCTAGATTAAAAGCAATGGCGGAGGAGTCCCATGGCAACGCTATCTACACCGAACTAAATGACAAGTTCCTCAGGCTCAGAGCACACAACCAAGTCATCGTACAAACCGGCCTATTGATTTTTCACAAACGAATCGAAGGCCAACAAGAGGCGCTCCTAGCGCTCCCCCGCGACACGAAGATCTCGACAGGAACGTATTTACAGTCGCAAGGCCGTGAAATGTGGGACAGTGACCTGCCAAACGCCATTTCGCTTTTTTTCTCTGGCGCGTGGCTCGAAAGCTCCGCACGCCCCGGCATGAAAGCGGCCGAGGCTCATCGTCTGCTCTCCGAGATACTTGCCGGGCACGACGGGCTCTCCGAATAATTTATTACCTAAAGCAAGAGCTCTCGCGGAACCTCATCTGTGGCATGGAGCCGTCTAATAGTCTTCTTAGTATAAAGAGATTGCTGTTTATGAAACTTGATGACATTCTTCGCCTTCCAAACCTAAAGCCGTATTCTAATCTGGAGTTGAATATAATTAAACAATTTCTACAGAACTTCGCCCACATGAGCTATGAATACAACTCAGAGAGGCTTCCCGCTCATGACCCCAAGGTTCTGCCTTTTTTGAGGCTGGGGTATTGGGGATGCGTGATACCGGATTGGAATGGGGCATGCCTGTAAACAGTTCAGTCGGGTCGACCTTAGTGGTGAAGCTCTCTGGGGGTAAGGGGTTCTTAGGGGGGGGACCGGATCCGATTTCACGTGTTTGGTGCGGGGACTTTATATTGCACCAGCGATGACTTTTCCGAAATTGGCTCCTGGAAGATGCTTTCCCAACTCTTGGTGAGGATCGCACATTCCGATCACTATCCGGAATATCCCTGATCGGTCTAGCGCCTGTTGGCGGTGGTGGCCAAGTGATTATGTGTTTTATTAAGACGCCTCGCGCTCGACGAACAGAACGTCATTTTGATGCTCCCGAGCTGGCGAAAATAATACGACGAACGCATTCTGTGATATTCCGAATAATCGCCGATTCCCTTCGAACCTTATCTGCTGGTTGATGCATACCCTATCCTGGTGGATTCGCCCGATAATTGGCCCTTAGCGGTCCATCCGGGCCGGATCCACCGCCGTGGTCGACTTAAGCGGCTTAGAAAGGTGCCCCGTCTCCACTTACTCCCGGGGCTTGGTCGGGTGCCGGGCCCGAAAGGTCGAGCCTCTTCGTCCGTCATACGACTTATTTATCACCAAGAAACCTCTGCGTGCTGCCTGGCCCTGCGACGGATGCGTGTTGTTCAGGCCTGCTATTATTTCTTTTCATCGCTCGCCGCCATGGTTCATTGCTATTGGACAATGGCTTCGCCAACAGCCGCTTAAGTAAGTAAATCATCAGTTACTTCGTTATCTTCAATTTGGATACATCAAACTGCTTTGCAAAATAGGTTCCATGATCCACCGGACATATACCGTCCCGATGCGCCCTCTTCAACGGTTCGTGCTCCAAATAATCGATCAAACTTGAGCCGTTTTCGCCTCTCTTTAATCCAGTACGGTTAACAGAACATGCGCTAATTACAAACGCCTCATACCACTCATCCCAAGTATACTCATCCTCGGTATACTTTATGCTAGGATCGTCCCAATCATCATCGCCTTTTTCATCGAAGAATTTATCCAAAATGGGGGAGACCGCTTTTTTAGAAATCTCCAATACGGCGGCATCGGTCTCATTAAAATTGTAAATCCGTCCGTTTTTTTCTATTTCGTTCATCAGAGTACCAAATATATTTATGCAAGCATGCTGGAATTCCGGCGACCGTTCTATGGTCCACTTGGGCCGCGAAGAAGAGCCGGTTTCAGATGCAACAATCACGACCGCTACCGCAAAAATAGCAACTAGCAATTTATGCGGCCTAGTACCGAATCGCCCCCCAAGCAATTCAGGGTTAACGTCCCATCCTTGCAGGACCAATATTGCCGCTAGATCATCTGCAGACAGGGATTGAAGCTTGAATATACCGGCATCTATTTGCGTTTTAAGTAAATTTTGAATGACCACCGAAGCCTCTGATTTTTTGTAAGTATCTTTTATATTATTAAACATATTGGTTCTCCTTCAAGTTAACGCGACCAAATAGACATGGATAAACAAACTCTAACTGTTGCGACTGGTCACCGTATGGCGTCGTGCAGAAAAATGTGTTAGCGCTCTCGGCTTGGAACTCCACCCGCGTTTAACGCGAACCGCACATCGTCGCCCCAGTAGTGGAAGACGCCCCCCCCTGAATGTGCACCCAACAAAAGGCGTAAATCAGACTGGTTGTGGACTTCTCGGCAGGTCTAACCTCTGTCCGCTCTAAGTCTATGACTGCTACCCCACGCCGGCAGGGCGAGCCCCCCGTGGCCCACAACTGCGCAACACCCGCAGCACCACAACCGTAACCCCTGGAGACTGCACCCCATGAACACGTTCACGGTCATCGCCCTGTACCCACCATACGCCACCGAGGACTTCGGCACCGACACGGTGATCCGGACCGTCGAGGCGAACAACGCCTTCGAGGCCTCCCGGTTGGTCCAGAGGATCGCGACCCGAGAGGCCTACGTCGCCATCAAGCGCCCGAGCGACTTCCAGGTCATCGCCGTGTTCCCCGGCCACGTGCGTCCCGCCCTGGAGGCGCGCAACTTCCGCACGCCGGCATGAGCCTCGCGGCTGCGTTCACACCAGTCGCCTCGGACATCCCGCCCCTCTTCCAGCACCAACAACAGACCGTCGAGT
>PWNO01000027.1 GCA_003557765.1 Bacteroidales bacterium | reverse complement strand
GGTGGTTCCTGTCTCAAAACCCGATGGCAACAGAACCCTCACAAGAGATGTAGACATCAGCGACCATGAGTCATGGCATAAAAGACACTGGCGTGCCATCTGCGCAGCCTACAAAAACGCCCCGTTTTTCATGTATTACAGCGATCTCCTTGAGCCTTTCTATACCGCTCCACCATCAGGTAAGATCTGGCAGTTTAATAAGCAGCTGACGCAAACACTGCTTAACGAAATCGCCATTGAAACAATACACACAGAAACTACAACTTTCGAGAAAGAGATCGCTTGCCCGGATCTTCGTGAAGAGCTAACCCCTAAGCTTCACCGGCGTCGCCACCAAGCAGCTGACCAATGGCCTGCTTACTACCAGGTTTTTTCTGATGTACAAGGCTTTAAACCGAATTTAAGCATCATTGACCTGCTGTTTCACGTGGGGCCCGACACAAAATCATACCTTGAAAAGGCGGCAGAACTGAATCAGCATCAGCTCAGGGATGGATAGGCAATGCGCACGTGATAGATATTCAGGAGCATCCTTTTGAAGATGTTTTTCACCGTAGTGATATCCTTAAAGGTGATGTCAGCATTGTCGAACTGCTTTTCCTGCACCTGCGTGTCGATGATGCCGTCGACCAGCTCATTGATTTTCTTCTCATCAGGCTTGCCAAGGCTTCTCGATGCTGCCTCCACGGAGTCGGCCATCATTACCACGGCGGTTTCCTTGCTGAACGGTCGCGGGCCGGGATAAATGAAATCTGCCTTTTCCACCTCGCCATCCTCATTTTCCTGTACCTGCATATTGTAAAAATAGCGGGCGGTGGTCGTCCCATGGTGTGTTCTTATAAAATCGATGATATATTCCGGCAGGTTGTGTTTCCTGGCCATTTCAATGCCATCAATCACGTGGGATATAATGATGCGCGCACTATCTTTAAAAGAGATCTCATCATGGGGGTTAACTTCGGAGGTTTGGTTTTCTGTGAAAAAATGGGGATTCTTCATCTTTCCGATATCGTGATACAGTGCACCGGTTCGCGTAAGCAAGCTATTGCCACCGATGGCAATGATCGCTTCCTCAGAAAGGTTTGCCACCTGAAGTGAGTGCTGAAAGGTGCCGGGTGCCTTCATCCCCAGATTACGTAGAAGGGTATTATTGGTGTCTGCCAGTTCGAGAAGAGAAAAGTCGGTGGGCATCCCAAACATACGTTCAAAAAGAAAGATCAGCGGATAGGCAAACAGCGTAAGAAAAGCACCACCAGCAAAATAACCAAAATCAGCCCAGTAAAGGTTTTCAAACGAACCCGTGTGGGCCAGTGTCAGGCCAAAGTAAACCGCTGAATAGGTCGCAAAAATCAACACGACCGTAATAAACAGCTGGGAACGGCGCCTAAGGCTTACCATGCTCAGGATAGCAATGATGCCTGCCACAAACTGCAGAAAGACAAATTCAAAGCTTCGCGGAATCAAAAAGCCAATCAGGATGATGGTAATGATGTGGATATACAATGCCAGCCGGTTATCGAAAAAGGCGCGGATGATTACCGGCACCAGGCATACCGGAACCAGGTAAAGATAGTCGATGTTATGCCTGATGACCAAACTGGTCATGAATACCATAAGGAGTATAGACAGAAGAATGAGCAATACTTTCCTGTTGTCAAAAAACACATCCTTACGCAAAAAGTACAAAAACAGCAGCAAAACGATCATGGAGATACTGACAAGCACAAACTGACCACCATACATGAGGGCCTCAAGCGCGGTGTCGCCAATCTGCCGCTGGTACTCCGTCCGGAATGATTCCAGGATCTGGTAGGTTTCCTGGCTGATTAACTCCCCCTTGGAAACGATTTTTTCGCCTTCCTGGACCATGCCGCGGGTCACAGAAATGTCATCAAGCATGGCCTGCATGTTACGCTCCGATAGTTCCTGATCATACACCACGTTGTGGGTAAGGGATTCTTCAAGGATCGGCTGTAACAACTCCATATCCACACGATCTGCATGATCTTGAAGCACAGAAACCACATAAATATATGCCTCCTGAATGGTGTACAAGCCTCCAAGCACACGTGTGCGGGCCACATTGTCCTGTACAACACGCAACTCAAAGTTACCTGGCTTATCGCGAAAATCTTCACCAAGAAAAATGATACCGGCATCATACAGGTGGCGGAGGATCTCTTCACCCAACTCCCTGCTCCTTTCCCGCTTACCTGGCTGCGTATCCACCGCATAAGCCTCCTCCCAGGCCTCTTCAAATCGTTGATGGAAAGCCTCCAGCATGGATGATTCTACATCAGGCAAACGCTCAAAAAATGGCACAAACTCCTCTTTAAGCTGTTCGCGCTCCCTTTCCAGCTCCTGATCCGTTTTCAGCACCGCAAAAGTGAAGGGCGCAATCAGGTCCTCATGCATCCAGGGCCTGGCTTGCTGATATTCATATTCAAAGCCAGGCTGACGCGGAAACAACTGCACCAGCAACACGATGCTGAGGATAACCAAAAAGCCCTTGTAAATATTGGCATATTGCTTTTGTAACCAATGAAAGAGTTTTGTCATCATTTCTATCTCATCATTAATCCGAAGCAGGTACGACCATAACTGTTTTTTCCGGCAACGGATAACGAATTTACAAATAAATGACCAGAATTGTTTTTAAAGCAGTGAAAAAAACCCTATTTTTATGATTCCATGCATAGCTAGTTAATAGGTTTGTAGTTCATCATTACGAATCCGTTCACGGAGGCTTTTCTGAGCGAAGTGCATGGGTTCATGAAGGTTTCTGTGAGGAATCCTTTTTTATCAATGCAGGACCAGGAAAAGGCTTAGCGGATTTAGATGGGTATGTTGATGGCCGAACAGGAGTTTTTTCATTTGCCTGAGGCAACATACAAATTCATCCCTTTTTATCCAGATAACATAGCACCAATGCACAGTACAATGAAACACGGCATATGCCTTATTGCGGCTGCACCGCTGCGGATGCATCCTGACCATAAGAGTGAGATGGTATCACAACTCCTTTTCGGGGAAACTTGTTATATTATGGAGCACACTACCGGCTGGTATCATGTAGAGTTATGCCATGATCACTACCGGGGCTGGATTGCCTGTAACCAGTTGTCTGTGCTGAATGAAAATCATTTTGAGGAGCTGGAAATCGCAGACAAACAATGCAGCACATCCAGGTTTAGTGCAATCACGGATGCTGATACCGGGGAATCCTTCCTGATCAGCGGTGGAAGTACACTGTATTTGAAAGACAACCACATGGTGGTTGGTTCGAAGGCCTTTGTTTTTGAAGATGCCAGGATCTGCCAAAAAGATGCAAAACCCGGAAGGCTCGCAGATTTTGCCCAGGTGTTTCTGCACACCCCATACCTTTGGGGTGGCCGCTCAGCTTTTGGGTTCGACTGTTCTGGTTTTGTACAGGTCGTATTTCAGATGGCAGGCATTCCGCTTCCGCGGGATGCTTCCGTCCAGGCAAACCAGGGCGAGCCTGTCCACCTGATTCACGAAGCCCGGCCAGGTGACCTTGTATTCTTTGATGATGCAGAGGAACACATCAGCCACGTGGGCATATTGTTGCCTGATGCCCGAGTGATCCATGCACACGGAAGTGTGCGCATAGACAAGATTGACCACCAGGGGATATTCAATCCCTTTACCGGGAAATACTCCCATCCATTGCGACTGATCAAGCGAATGCATCCTTAACCTGCATGATGCATAAAATGTATGAATAATGCAGCTCAGAGGCAATCCATGATCGATCAGGCATTGACTTTCCAAACAGCATGCTGAACATATCGGGAAACAAAGACTGTTTGATGAACCTAATCCCTTCATCTGCTGTTACACAGGGGTGAAATTTTTTTGTACCTTTGCACCTTTGTTAAACGATTGTCTGCAAATGCATAGCCACACATCGTATGCAAGCAGCCAGAAACTGAGAAGTTGATGATACGCATTACACTGCCAGATCAGTCTGTTAAGGAATTTCCGGTAGGGACTACCGGACTTGATATTGCCAAAAGCATTTCAGAGGGCCTGGCTCGTCAGGTATTGTCTGTCACAGTCAACGGCGAGGTTTGGGATCTGGACAGGCCAATTTACGAAGATGCCAGGATCAAGTTAAACACCTGGGAAGACAAGGAGGGCCGTGCTACAATGTGGCATTCATCTGCACACATCATGGCAGCGGCGATTGAAGAGTTATATCCCGGAACCAAGTTTGGCATCGGGCCTGATGTAGAGAATGGCTTTTATTATGATATAGATTTGGGAGACCAAAGCATTTCAAGCAATGATTTTGACAAGATCGAGAAAAAGATGCTTGAGATTGCGCGGCGCAAGGAAGCATTTGTCCGCAGTGAGATCCCTAAGAATGAAGCACTTAATTATTACCAGGGGAAGGGTGACGAATACAAGGTAGACCTGATTAATGACCTGGAAGACGGCACCATCAGCTTTTATGAGTCAGGCAATTTCACAGATTTGTGTCGTGGGCCGCATCTCGTGGACACCAGTCCGATCAAGGCCGTAAAACTTCTGAACACTGCCGGCGCTTACTGGCGGGGCGATGAAAGCCGAAAACAGCTTACCAGGGTATATGGCATCAGTTTTCCCAAGCAAAAGATGCTGAAGGAATACCTGGAGATGCTGGAGGAGGCAAAAAAACGTGACCACAGAAAGATCGGGCGAGAGCTGGAACTGTTCGCTTTTTCCAACAAGGTGGGTCAGGGCTTGCCGCTTTGGCTGCCCAAAGGTGCTGAGTTGCGCGAAAACCTGGAAAAGTTTCTCAAGCGGGTACAGAGAAAAGCCGGATATCAGCCGGTAATCTCGCCGCATATTGGCAACAAGAACCTGTATGTAACCAGTGGCCACTACGACAAATATGGCGAAGACTCGTTTCAGCCGATTGCCACACCCTCAGAAGGAGAAGAGTTTTTCCTGAAGCCAATGAATTGCCCGCACCACTGCGAGATTTTCAAAAACAAACAATACTCATACCGGGACCTGCCAATCCGCTTCGCTGAATTTGGCACCGTTTACCGCTACGAACAAAGCGGTGAACTTCATGGACTCACGCGTGTACGCGGGTTCACCCAGGATGATGCACACATTTTCTGCCGACCCGACCAGGTAAAAGAGGAATTCATTGCCGTGATTGACATTGTGCTGCTTATCTTTAAAGCGTTGGATTTCCAGGATTACAGCGTACAGATCTCGTTGCGCGATCAGGACAATATGGACAGATACATTGGCAGCAATGAAAACTGGGACAAAGCGGAGCAGGCGATCATAGAAGCCACCAGGGAAAAAGGACTGGAGGCAGAGATTGTCACCGGGGAAGCTGCATTTTATGGCCCCAAGCTTGACTTCATGGTGAAGGATGCCCTGGGACGCAGCTGGCAGCTGGGCACCATCCAGGTTGACTACAACCTTCCCGAACGCTTTGAACTGGAATATATTGGAAGCGATAATCAGAAGCACCGTCCGGTAATGATACACAGGGCGCCGTTTGGCTCAATGGAGCGTTTTGTGGCGGTAATGATCGAACATTGTGCCGGAAACTTCCCGCTGTGGCTTACGCCTGATCAGGCTATTATCTTGCCTATCAGTGAGAAGTATGAAGAATATGCAAAAAAAGTTTTAACTTTGCTGAATAATTACGAAATTCGCACGCTGATCGATGAGCGCAGTGAAAAAACGGGAAAGAAAATTCGCGATGCTGAGACGCGCAAAATCCCATTCATGCTGATAGTCGGAGAAAAGGAAGAGTCCGAAGGAACCGTTTCTGTCCGTAAACACGGAGAAGGCGATCTCGGAACTTATGAAATTGAAGCGTTTGTTAAGCTGGTTGAGCAGGAAATCCAACGGCTCATTCCAGAAGCATAATAAATCAAGATACAAACCAAAAGAGAGGAGGAAGGTAACATAGCAACACCATTCAGACCCCGAGGAAGAAAACGATTTGTAAAAAAAGAAGATCCGCACCGCATCAACCAGCGCATCACGGCACCTGTTGTACGTGTGGTAGGTGAACATGTGGAGTCAGACATTTATCCCATCAGGGATGCCATCAGAATGGCCGATGACCGGAACCTTGACCTGGTAGAGATTGCTCCTACTGCAAATCCACCGGTCTGCAAGATCATGGATTACAAAAAGTTTCTTTACGAGCAGAAAAAGAAACAAAAAGAGATCAAGGCCAATGCGGCAAAGGTCGTGGTGAAGGAGATCCGGCTTGGTCCCAACACAGATGAGCACGACTTTAACTTCAAGTTGAAGCATGCCATCAAATTCCTCCAGGAAGGTGCCAAGCTTAAGGTATACGTATTTTTCAAAGGGCGTACCATCATTTACAAAGAGAAGGGTGAACTCATTCTGCTGCGCTTTGCCCAGGAAATTGAGGAATACGGCAAGGTAGAACAAATGCCCAAGATGGAAGGCAAACGGATGATCATGTTTGTCTCGCCCAAGAAAGCACCCGGAAAGAAAAACTAATGTTCATTATGATATAAACCTGTAAATTGCGAGAAGAATGCCTAAAATGAAGACCAAATCCGGAGCAAAAAAGCGGTTTGCTGTTACCGCTTCCGGCCGCATTAAGCGGAAACATGCTTATAAAAGTCACATTTTGACCAAAAAGCATAAGAAAAGGAAAAGAAACCTGACCAAAACAGCTTATGTCCACAAGGCTGATGAAAAGAACATCAAGGCCATGCTGGCCATGTAGTTTCACATGATTACAAACCTTTATTAAATCATTTCAAACCTTTGTTTAAGCCAAATAAGTCTTGCCCCATGATGGTGGAAAGCGCTTAACAAACAACACACAGAATTATGCCAAGAGCCGTTAACAAAGTCGCCGCGAGGCGCAGAAGAAAAAAGATCCTGAAGCTCACCAAAGGATATTTTGGTGCAAGGAAAAACGTGTACACGGTAGCAAAGAATACCTGGGAAAAAGGTCTGCTTTATGCCTACCGCGACAGACGCAACAAGAAAAGGGAATTCAGAAAGCTTTGGATTCAGCGTATCAATGCGGCTGTCAGACAGTACGACATGAATTATTCTCAATTTATAGGTAAATTAAATGCAAAGGACATCCAGATCAACCGTAAGGTTCTTGCCGATCTGGCCATGAATCACCCGGATGCATTTAAAGCCATTGTTGATTCTGTCAAATAGTCAATAAGCATAATGAACATCAGGAAGGGAGGATATAAAAACAATCCTCCCTTTTTTTATTGGTATACTTCCCAAATCAGCCGCCCATGTTTATCATAGATAAACTGTCTTTGCCAAATGAGCTTGTCATCACCTTCATACCATCGCCAATGTGTTTGTAACCCGCGCGTATCATAATCCATCTCATAACGGTACTCCACACGGCCACGATGGTCATAGTTTACATAGCTCACCAGGTTTCTTTGTGCATCATAATCCATTTCGATATCCCAAAATACTCTTCCCCTGTGGTCAAACACACGCTTCCGTGTACGGTTGCCTTTGTCATCATAGCTGAATTCCTTGCGGTGCCTCAACTGAAAGTCCTTGCGACGGGAGAATAATCGCCGGTATGTAGTGTATCGGCTTTGGCCGGTCATGTACCCATCCTCATCATAACTGTTTGTGCGAACCCACTGCAGCTCATCATCTTCATTGTACCATCGTGTGGCAATGCGTCTGCCCAACTCATCATAACCATAGGCATATCGCCATTTAAGCTGTCCGCGGGGCCCATATACATTGTATCCTTTCATTAATCCCGTATCATGATAAGCCCACACATAAAGCCTGCTTAGTGCGCCCCAGGAGTCAATCCACCGCTCTTCCAGTCGATTGCCATGCTTGTCATAAGCATAAAGCCGGATCCATTTAAGCCTGTTGTGTTCAGTATAATGTTGCCATTCCACGAGCTTCCTGTCTCTGTGACGATAGACTTCGCGCTTCAAAACCCGCCCGATAGCATCATACACTATCTGTTCCTTCAACTGGCCACGATCATCATAGCGCATGACTTTACGACTGATTACTTCATCATCCGCAGCGTAAGTGATTTGTTGCGATTTGTCTGCGCGCGCATCGTAAACATATGCGGTGCGCTGTTCCAGGCTTCTTTCAGGACCAAAAACCCAGACAGCTTCTTTACGGCCCTTATCGTCGTATTGATGGAACTTGATCTCACTATAGTCAGGGGGAACATCGCCAGTGGCCAGCAAAGAGTCAAGGGCAGAAGAGTTACCTGAAACTCCTGACCAAAGCATAAGCAGCAACCATGTGCATACCATGTGTTTATTAAAAGCCATCATATCGTATGTTAAAGCATTTTTCGGATCACTGCCACAAACTCGGCCATGATCATGGCCGTAGCTCCCCATATGGTATGATGATCTACCAGATAGCAGGGTGTATCCATGCATTCGCCGGTAGCCATGGTCATGGGAACCCGGGTGCGATAATTATCCTCAACAAATATGCGCAGGGGTACTTCAATGATTTGCGCGACCTCATTGTTGTCCGGGTAAAACACCGGCTTGTCGGGAAGGATTCCTATGAACGGACTCACCAGATAATTGCTTGGCGGGATGTACAGGTCGGTGAGTTTCCCGGCTACTTGCACATCTTGCCTTGCGATGCCTATTTCCTCCTCTGCTTCCCGCAGCGCCGTTTCCATCATATCGTTGTCATCCTCTTCATGTCTGCCACCCGGAAAAGCAATCTGTCCGCTATGAACCCCATCATATTGCGGGCGTCGGATGAAGACAGTATGTGCCTCACCCCCATTGCCTGGATATACCAGGATAATCACACCGCTTTTTACAGGATCGTTTCCGGTTCCCATGTTTCGTATCTCCTCCTGCCTGATATTGGGAGCCATCACCAATTGTGCCTCCTGGCCCGGAAGATCATCAAAACCATAATTGCTCAGATGCCGGATAAAAAGATGAAACTTCACTTGTCAACAACCATTTTAATTTGTATTTGCATGATGTGCGACCTGCCTGATCACATCAAATCGAGTTATCCAGGGCTTCACGATAAGCCCTGAGGCATCTTTCCCTGGCCTCCCGGTGATCAATAATCGGACCAGGATAATCAAGCGTATTCAGCTCCGGCAACCATGTTTTCACAAACTGCCCTTTTGCATCAAACTTTTTTTGCTGGGTTTCCGGATTAAAGATACGAAAATATGGGGCAGCATCGCAACCTGTTCCGGCACTCCATTGCCAGCCACCATTGTTGGAAGAAAGCTCATAATCAAAAAGTTTTTCACCAAACCATGCCTCGCCCCAACGCCAGTCGATTAATAGATGTTTACTGAGAAAACTCGCTGTGAGCATGCGCAACCTGTTATGCATATATCCCGTTTGGGCCAGCTGACGCATTCCCGCATCCACCATAGGGAAACCGGTTCTGCCTTCTTTCCACCTTTCAAATTCTTTTTCATTATTGCGCCACTGAATGCGGTCATAAGCAGGCTTAAATGACCGGTTCATTACTTCCGGGTAATGGTACATGATCATGGCATAAAACTCACGCCAAATCAACTCATTAACAAAGGTCTGATTCCACTTGAGCCCCTGATTGATCACCTGTCGGATGCTTATGGTGCCAAATCGCAAATGCACGCCCAGTCTGCTGGTTCCCTCCTTTGCCGGATAGTCGCGATTCAGGTCATACGAGCGAATCAAGGGCTCATCGATTGATAACTCGGGTGCTTTCAGGTTCGCCTCTTTAAGGTTAACTTCCTCCCGGGATGGAAAACGGGTGAATGTTGCATCAGCAAAATGCGCTTCTGCATTTCTTATATCATGTGTTTCAAGATGTTCATCTGTAAGCTGCTCCAACCATCGCCGGCTGTAAGGTGTAAACACATGATACGGGGTTTCATCCTGTTTCAGCACCTCATCGGCCTGCATGATGAGATGGTCATGATAGGACCTGAAAGCAATTCCTCTGTTTTTCAATAACCGGCCGGCTTCATCATCACGCTTCCGGCCATAAGATTCATGGTCGCTGTTACAATACACTGCATGCACCGGAAGTTCATCGCACAATGATCGCAACACCTCAAGGGGCCTGCCCCTTTTGACAAGCAACCCACTGCCCATCTGCATCAATTGCCTGTTGATGCCCGCTAGCGCATCATAGATGAAAGACACACGATGGTCGTCTGCAGGAAGGGCATCAATGATATTTTCATCAAAAATAAACAGCGGGAGCACGTTTTCGTTTTCCTTCAAAGCATAATACAGTCCTTTGTTGTCCTCAAGGCGCAGGTCGCGACGAAACCAAAATAATGTCAATGTACTCATGAATGAATGTTTTTTCAAAAAACCGGTAGGTCAAAAGATCTTAAAGTTAATGGGCTTTTTCAAAATAGTAACTGGCTAATATTCAGCAGCCCAATTTCTTCCCAAATAGTTGCTTACGTGAAAATTGTCAGGAAACGACCATGAGTAAATAATTTGTGATTGTGTGCCAATGGAAGCAAGCCATGCCAGACAAATTGCCTGACAACGATCATCGCATGACGAACTAATTCTGATCGAAATATAAAAATTATTAACAGGTGAACCGAAGAACTTTTACCTTTGCAGCAGCGGGCACAATTGTTTTACATTGTTAACCCTGGCTGATGTCTGACATAAAGATACAATAAAGCAGGTATTTTGCCTGTGCCACAGACAAGAATATTCAATACCACCGATCATGACTGAATTGATATTTGAAGGGTATTTTGCACTTTTCCTTATCATTACATTGGGCATTATGCTTGGCAATGTCAGGTTCAGAGGCTTTTCGCTGGACCTTTCAGCTGTAGTATTCGTCGCACTGATCATGGGGCACTATGGGATCATGGTGCCGGAGGCTTTTCAGACCATCGGTTTGATGTTTTTCATTTTTACGGTGGGGATCCAGGCGGGTCCGGGATTTTTTGATTCCTTTAAGAAGACGGGCAGGCAGTTTTTAAGTGTATGTCTGTTGCTTGTTGGAATGGCAGCGGTGATCAGTTTTTCCCTGGGAAGGATGCTGGACATCAACCCCTTGCTTGCAGTAGGCATTTTTAACGGTGCACTCACGAGCACCTCTGGCCTCGCGGCTGCCATTGACATATCCGGATCAACAATGCCATCAGTGGGTTATGGTGTAGTTTATCCTTTAGGAGCCATTCTTGCCATTCTCACCATACACCTCTTGCCTGTCGTCATGCGGGTGAACATGAAGCACGAAGAAAAAAAGTATTTTGATCAGATTCATGAAGATCATCCGGACGTAACCGACAAAAACTTTGTGGTGGCTAACAAGAACATTGACGGCAAAACAATCCGTGAGCTGGAGGTGGGCACGATGACCCAGGCTGTGATCAGCAGGGTAAAACATGGTGACATGGTATATGCTCCAGCTAAAAACGCACGGCTTTACCTCGGTGATGTGGTTAAGGTTGTTGGCACAGAAGAATCTCTGGAGAAGGTTGCGCTCATGATCGGACCACCAACAGAGGAAAAGATCCCTCAGGCCTCTGGTTATAAAATCAATTGGCTCCTGGTGACCAACAAGGATGTGGTCAACAAAAGCCTGAACGCACTTAGACTGACTGCACTTTACAATGCCACTGTAACCCGTATTCGGCGTAGTGGTATAGATATTTCTCCAAAAGGCAATACCACTTTACGCTTTGGTGATAAGGTCTTGCTGGCGGCAGATGAGGAAAACATGCCGAAGGTCATGCAGTTGCTTGGCAACAATGAAAAACGCCTCAGTGAAACCAATTTCCTGCCAATCAGTTTAGGCATCGTTATTGGTGTATTGCTGG
>PWNO01000068.1 GCA_003557765.1 Bacteroidales bacterium | reverse complement strand
TGTTTCTTAATGGCATACATCGCGAGGGTGGCCTCGTGAATCTCTGCCCCATCAAACACACCATTTCCTGCCAATACAACTGCAAATTTCTTCATATCTCTTCACTTTTTGGGTTCAACACCCACAAATATAATAAAAAATGGTGTGGTAATAAAAGCTTACTGCTTGCTGCCTGCTTGATAAGTTGCACAACATATTTGACACTATGGTTTTGTTAAAATTTTGAAAATCAAGCTTGTGATATTTTTCTTTGAAACCCCCTCTAGGGGTTTATGAAGGCGGATTTCAAAGAAAAATATCTGTTGAATTACCTGCGATCATAATGTTAAAACTGCATGCCAAAAAGTGTCAAATATGTTGTGCTATATAACACCTTCTTACTCATACCGGAGTGACGCCACCGGATCTTTCTCGGCGGCCTTCTTCGCAGGCATATAGCCGAAGAGGATTCCGACGGCGGCAGCTACGCCAAAGGAGATCAGCACCGAGCTGATGGAGACAATGGTCAGGATATCAGTAAACTGCATGATTCCTCGTGAGAGGCCAATACCCAGGAAGACACCCAGGATGCCGCCAGCCACGCTGATGAGGATAGATTCTGAGAGAAACTGAAAGACCACATCGGTCTTTTTGGCTCCCACGGCGAGGCGGACGCCGATCTCCCGGGTCCTTTCCATGACCGATGCAAGCATGATGTTCATGATGCCGATACCTCCCACGATCAGGGATATGCCGGCAATGGCCCCCAGCACGATGTTAAAGATGTCGCGGGTTCGTTGCTCCTGTTCGAGCAGGAGTTCCGGGATGATGACCTCGAAGTCTTCTACCTGGTTGTGCCGCCGCTCCAACATGCGCCTGATCACATCCGCAGTAGGCGTTAACTGACTGGACTCATCCACCTGCACCACCACCCTGTCGAGCTGATGGTAGTTGGCATACCGTTCGTCGTCATCGTTATTGTTGGTTGAACTGCTGGTAATCACCACCCCACCCCTTCTGCCACCACGCGTACGTGTCTGCTGGATCTCTGTGATGCTCACTGCCGAGCGGTCACGGAAGCGCAATAGCATCGTTTGCACGGGCGTATAGATCACATTGTTGAATTCACTCACACCAAGGTTTTCGACTGCATCATCCGTCACCATGCGGTCTTCCACCACACCGATCACGGTAAGCCAGTTGTTGCCGGCTTTGATCTGGCGGCCTATAGGATCCGTGTTTCCAAAAAAAATGGCCCGGATGTTGTTGCCGATAACGGCGACAGGCGCCCCATCTTGCATCTGCTGCGGCGTAAACATGCTTCCCCTGGCAAGATCCAGGGAGAATACCTTAAAATATTCGGGTGTCACCCCAGCCACACGAACGGGTCTGCGAATGGTTCCCTTCATTGCATAAGCGCTGATCTGCACCTCGGGGCTTGATCTTATTACCGTAGGGATGATGCGTGAGATGCTTTCCACGTCCTGGAGGGTTAGCCCCGGAGAAAAGCGCCCCTCAGACATCTCATCCCGCCGGTCGTCTTCCGCATAAATCGGCCGGATAATGATGTTGTTGATGCCCACCATTTTCATCTGGTCGAGGATCTCCTGGCGGGCACCATTGCCGATGGCCAGCATAGCAATCACTGCGGCAACACCAAAGATGATTCCCAGGGCAGTGAGCATCGAACGAAAACGGTTGTCGATGACTGCTTCAAGCGCCAGGTTAAGATTGTGCAAATATTTTTCAATGAATTTCATAAACCTTCAAACTACAGGCAGGTCAACCCCTGCATCTATAAACTGCGGACAGGTCAAGTGCTGACCCTGCGATTGTTGATTGCATCGTATTGTTACAGTCATATGCCCATTTTCTTGCTGCCTACTTCTTACTTCCTACTTCTTACTTCCTACTTCTTACTTCCTACCTCCACCAGCGGAAGCTCCTCTCCATTCGGCGGCACCGTAAGATGCACCCGATTCCCCTCCTCCAAACCTTGCCGGATCACGATCTCGTTGTCGTTGCGCATTCCGGCAATCACCTGTTGACGTTGCGGACGGATGCCGGCATCGAGGTATACATAATTGATGGTATCCAACGTATGCAAGCCCTCAATGGGGATATAAAGCACATCTTCCTCCACGTGGGTGATGATGGTGTTCTTGGTGGTCATGTTAGGTCGCATGATGGTGTCTGACTCATTGATCTGGATCTTGACCTCGAACACCCGGGCATCCTGGTTGGGTCTTTGCTCCCCGACGTTGGCCACCTCGGTGACAAATCCGGTAAAAGAGCGATCCGGAAAGGCATCCACCACCACTTCAGCGGGTTGACCTCTACGCACCTTGCTGATGTCCACCTCGTTGACATAGGTTTGCGACATCATCACCGAGAAGTCGGGCAGGGTCGCCACGGTATTGTCCCAGGTGCTGATCTGGGAGCCGACGGTCACCCGTGACCCATCCCAGTTGCGCCGATAGATCACCATGCCGCTTTTGGGTGCATGGATCACAAAGTCATCCAGCACCTCCAGCATGTTCTGATAGCGCCTTTGGACCTGGTTAAGGGATGCGTTGACCTCGATCATGCGTGCTTCGGCTTGTTGCCGGCGCAGTTCATAGTTTTCCTGTGCCTGCTTCAGGGCGCGTTCAGCCTTGTCGAGGTTGATCTCAGCCTGGCGTATGGTGGCCGGAGGTTCAAACTGTGACTGTTCGAGGCTGATCTGTGCCTCTTCATAATTGAACTGCAAGTTAACCAGTTCATCACGTGCATTCCGCATCTCCATGGTGGTATCCAGCATCAGTTGGGTATAGGTGGTCTCCAGCTTTTCCAGCTCCGTCTCCAGGTCCTGGATACGGTTGGAGATCTCCGTCCTGTCGAGGGTAGCCACCCAGTCGCCTTCTTCCACCACAGTACCTTCAGGTATGAGTTCAGCGATCTGTGCGTTCCAGATCCCAACCAGCCGCAGACCTGATGGTCCGGAAATGTCTTCAGAGTTTTTGGCCTCCAGCTCGCCACTGGTGTAAACGCTGATTTCAAAGTCACCACGCTGTACCGGCACGGTGATGGCCTCAAAGGTATAGGCATCCTCCCGCAGGAAGTACCAAAGTCCGGCCACCACGAGGGCCAGCAGGGTGATCAGGATGTATTTCTTGTTTTTCATTGTTTAAATAATGTCAAAAGGACAAAAGGTCTAAAAGTCAAAAAGCCCGGGTTTGCATTGTGTTTGCGGTTTGAGGCTAATCTTGGCCTTAACCTCAACCTTATCCTTATATTTTCACCCACGCCGGGCAGTGGTCTGAATGCTTCACTTCGGGCATGATACCGGCGTCCTGCAAAGATGAAACGAGTGGCGTGGTCACCATATTGTAATCGATGCGCCACCCCAGGTTTCTTGCCCGCGCATTGGCGCGCCAGCTCCACCAGGTATATTGCTCAGGTTGCTGGTTGAAATGCCGGAAGCTGTCTGCGAAGCCACTTTCCAGAAAGCTGGTCATCCATTCACGCTCTTCGGGGAGAAAGCCCGACACCTGGTGGTGTCTTTCCGGGTCGTGGATGTCGATCTCCTTGTGGCAGATGTTGAAATCGCCGGCAATGACCAGGTTGGGTCTTTCTTTGCTCAGCTGTGCAACATATTGATGAAAATCGCGCAGCCAGTCCATTTTAAACAAATGCCGGGTTTCCGAACTCCCGCCGTTGGGATGATATACACTGATGACGCTCAGGTCGCCAAAGTCAGCGCGCATCAGGCGGCCCTCCCTGTCGTAGCGTTCAATGTTCATGCCATATTCCACGTGGTCGGGCTGTCCTTTGCTGAGGATGCCCACGCCACTGTATCCCTTTCTCTCAGCGGAGAACCAATAGCAGTGGTATCCACGTTCCTCGAACAGATGCACCGGTATCTGTTCCGGTTGCGCCTTGCTTTCCTGGATGCAGATCAAATCAGGCGAAACTGTGTCCAGCCAAGCCGGAAGATCTTTTGCTACTGCCGCCCGGATGCCGTTTACATTATAAGAGATTATAAACATAATTAAGGAACACAAATTTGTTGAATTCTGCCATGCATTAATGTCCGGTTCTTCGCTATGCCCGTCTCTTGTCAACGCTTCTCAAGCCGGCACAAGTCCTGCTTTTTTCTCATTTCTCTGACCAAACCATCGAAGTGGCATTGACCGGGCACTCGCCATAATGCACAGACGGTGACTATTCTTCTCCTTGAAGAATGCGATCTGCCCGTTCGTGGGCTTCATCCACGATTCGCTGCGCCCGCTTATCCGCTTCTTCTTCCAGCTGGTCTGCACGTCGGTTGGCTTCGTTGACGAGTGATTCGGCTGCACGCCTTGCGGCAGCTGTGGCAATCGGTCCTTCAGCTTCCTCCACCAGCTTGTCTGCCCGCTCCCTTGCCTCTCTGCGGACACGATCAGCTGCACGGGATGCTTCGTTGCGGATGTTCTCCGCCTGGCGCTCGGCTTCAGCGATGACCTGCTCTGCGCGCTGTTCAAGCTCCTGGTCTATCCGCTCACGTGATTCATCAAGCCTTTCTCTTGCCTCTTGTTCTGCACGGTCGCGTGCATCGTCCGCTTCATCCCGGATGCGGTCTTCTGTTTCCTGCAGAAAGCGATCCACCTCTCCCCGGATTTGATCGCGTACGTCGTCAATGGTGCCCGACATGTCGAGCGACAGTTCCGGATTGGTCACCGTACCGGTTACCAGCACATCGATTTCCACGCGATCGCCCGGGTCGATGTCAAAGCCCCTGTCTGCCGCATCGCTAATCAGGTTATCGAGCACCTGGTTGGCACGGGTACCGAACTGGTCGTGGGGTATGCCCACACGCATCACATAGTCAATGCGTTGGTCGAACCAGGTTGTCCCGCTGATGGTGGCATCTGAGTGTCCAAATGTGATTTCGAATGGTTCTGTTTCCACCATGCCATCAGCAAATGTAAAGCGCAGCAACGCGTCACCCACATTCACTTCCCTGAACAGGTCCATATCAAGACGCTCGGCGAGGCTAACCAGCGTGGGCAGGTTTTCTAAGATGAGATTTCGTGCCTGAAGATTCCCCGCACCGGAAAGGGTTTCCAGACGGGGTTGCATGGTCTGATCGAGGGAGGCATTTATGGTGAGTCCGCCGGAGATCATTCCGCGCGCATATTGTCCGACCGGGGCCAGCACCTCCATGGTATTAAAAGTGTTGAACGTCTGCGGAATGTCGAAACCCGACAAATCCAAGCTCAGAGACATTTCCGGATCCTTCATCCGGGTATCATAGCTTCCGCCAAGAGCAAGCTGACCACCAAGAAGGTTCATCGCAAGCCGGTCGAGTGTGGCCTGCTGTTCAAACACCCGGATGCCTCCACTCAAATTGGTGATATCCAAGTCATCAAAGATCAGTTGGCCGATCCTTGCATTCATTGTAAAGTCTATATTTTCTGGTACACGGATCACCGACAGCTGCGCTGGCGCTTCGGCAGGGACTGCCTCTGCATCCAGAGCTTCTTCGCTGCGGGCTTCCAGCTCCCTTGCCTCCGGCATGTCAGGCATAAAGGCGTTGATGTTCAGGTATTCGGCGCTGATGTCCAGGTTACCCCTGAGCACATCCCCGTCAATGGCATATTGCAGGATGTTGTCTATGCGGCCGCTTACCTCCATCACATTGTCGGCCATGCCAGCCCGCATGCTTTCAATGGCCAGGTGCTGCGGGCTGAAACGGGTTTCAAGCTGCTCCATTTCAAAAGGCGCAGGCAGCATGGGCACATCGGCCCTGATCGCAGAAGCAGCAAAGTATCCTGTGGCATGAAAGTCCTGATATGCTCCGCTTTCGAGGGCGGACAGGTGTCCACGGGCTTCCAGATCGCTCTCAATAATGCCCTCCAGCAGCAAGTCTTCCTGCATTGGCATGAGGCGCATGACCTCACCAAGGTCCAGGCTCGTCTGCAGTGCCGCATCAATCCAGGGATCTGACGTGAGATTGCGCATAGCTAATCGTGCATTGAAAGGATTGTTACCCATGTTCAGGCTGAACACGGGCATGTTGATTCGCACATCATCCATGCGATCACCCTCGTTTACAACCTGCAGGTCGATATACACGTCGCGCACCGACTCCGGCAGGTCCGGGTAGCTGAACATGCCGTCATCAACTTTCAGCATAAATTCAAAACCGGGAATCTGATCATCTTCAAGCAAGTCAGATGATATTCGTCCGATGGCTTCCAGATTCGCTTCCGCCAAGCCTTGCAGCACCATGTCTTCTTCAAGTGGTAAAAATTGCATCACCTCGCCCAGGTTAAGATGTAAGTTCATGGCAAGGTCAACCCATGGATCCGAGACGGGATTGCGCATGGCAAAGCGGGCATTGAAAGGATTTCCCCCCATGTTCAGGCTGAACACGGGCATGTTGATCCGCACGTCATCCAAATGGGCACCCTCGTTGGCCACCTGCAGGTCGATATGCACGTCGCGCACCGACTCCGGCAGATCCGGGTAGCTGAACATGCCGTCATCTATCTTCAGCATAAAATCAAAGCCAGGCATCTGATCGCCTTTAAGCAACCCATTTACTTTTCCCTGCATGGCAAGGCTGCCATCAGTTCGCAGCTCAGCAAAATCATCGGTATATAATGCGGGTATGATGGAAAGGAAGGCAGCAAAATCAGATCTGGCCGAAGCAAATGAGAAGTCCATCATGGTACCTCCGTCCTCCGGCAAGCTGATCACGCCATCAAAAACCAGTGGAAGCGCATTCAGCACAAATTCATTTTCGCGGAAGGTAAACACCCAATCGCGGAGGTTCATCTCCACCTCGGCTGTCAGGTCAACACCCACATTGCTGAGGATGGGCATGCGGTCATAACGGAGGCTGAGTGCATCGATGCGGGCGTTACGCGTACGCACGTTGGTCACATCCATCGTGAGGTCACCACGCATCCGGCCTGTAAGCCCTTTTACATCGACATAGGTTAGAAACACATCATCATGATACAGGATGTTTGCATCGCGTATCTCTATGCTTCGCAACGCCAGGGAAAATTCGGATGGCTCAGCGGGCACGTCCTGTTCGTCATCCGGATCTTTTTCTGCAACAGGCACTATGTCCCAGTTAGCGCTTCTGTCTTCCAGCATCCGGAAACGAAGGTCCGGCCTGATCAGCTGGATGTGTTTGATCTCATAGCCATCACCAAACAAGCTCCTGAGGTCGATGGTGACCCGCAGGCGTTCGATACTGGCCAGGGTGTCCCCTTCAAATGGGGCTTCATTCTCCACGATAATGTCATCGAGGCGCAGCGATGCGTCGGGGAAGCTTCGCAAAAGAGATATCCGGTAACGCCCAAAATCCACCCGGGCATCCAGCTGTTCATTTACCTCGTATTTGATGCGATCCACTATCGCACCCTGGAAAATAATTGGCAAGCTGATCAGCATGATGAGCAATGCCAGGACCACGATCAAAAACCATTTTATGACTTTCTTTACCATGATGATGGATGTTTAAGATGATGTTTGTTGAAAAACGATTGGCTGAGATGCAATATTTTGCATTGCTCTCCGGCTTGCTGTCCACCTGGGAAGATCAGCCTGTAAAAATACAGAAAATATTTGTTGAAAAAGGTTAAGATTGAGGATTGAGTTGGAGGGTTCAGGTGGGGGTGGTGATTTGGCTATGGGGCGGACCTGGCCGACCCCATGGTTTTCAAAGGAAGCCCGCGGGAGCAGTGCCTATTCCGTATGCAGTCTGAGGTTGCCCGGAGGATTGCGATGATCAGGGAATGGGCAGTGTCCGGACCGGTTAAAGGGTTAAAGCGTGTCAGGATATCGACGATACTATTTGTGTGTATTTGTGAAAAACATTTGTGTATATCTGTGGATAATTTGCCGGAACAGGAAAAGCTGGCACCAATTTTGTATTTTTGGGCGTACAAAACATTGCTTCTATAAAAACAGTCTTGTTTGAACAAGCGCATGCCAACGGATTTAACTCACCTGGGGAGCACTCAGGCATGGCGTGTCTGGTTTCTTTGGGTACGCAAACTGCCCTGTTCATTTGAACGTAACATAAAATTATACACACATGCAAAAAACGGTTTTACGATCAATCAGTTTTCTATTTCTTATATTGGTTTTTTCACTGGCTCAGGCACAGATAACGACGGAGCCACCTTTGCCTGTGGCAGATGGGCCTGTGACCATTTATTTTGACGCCACACAAGGCGGTGGTGGCATGGAAGGGTATACCGGAGATGTTTACACACACACTGGTGTTTATATTGATGGGGATGAGTCTTCCTGGGAATACGTGATTGGCCAGTGGGGCGACAACGACGCCCAGCCGCAACTCACGCGCATTGGCGACGACCTTTACGAGTTGGAGATCACGCCGTCCATCAGGGAATTTTATGGTGTTCCTGATGATGAGCTCATCACCAGCATGAACTTCGTGTTCCGTGCGGCAACAGGCAGTCCGCAGACCGAAGACCTTTTCGTGGAAGTGGTGGAGGAAGGCTTGAACGTCACCATTCAGTCACCTTCCGGGCTGCAGCCCATGTATGCCCTTGGAGAGGAAGTGCCCATCCGTGCGGCTGCCAACGAATCCGATTTCATCGAACTTTTTATCAATGAGCAGCACATGGCAACCACCACAGAAGAAAACCTGAGCTATGACTGGTTGGCTGATGATTATGGCAGCCAGGACATCCTTGTGGTGGCCCATGGCGGAGAAGAGACGGCAGAGGCAGAGATCACGATATATATCCGCCAGGATGTAAGCGAGGCCCCGCTACCTGATGGTGTGGAAAACGGCATCAACTACATCGATGAAAATACGGTGACACTGGTGCTCCACGACCCGCCGGCGCTTAAAGAGTTTGTCTTCGTGATCGGCGACTTCAACGACTGGTTGCTGGCCGACGATTACCAGATGTACCGGACACCGGATGGTACCCGTTACTGGCTGACGATCACCGGCCTGGAAGAAGACAAAGAGTACGGGTTCCAATATTACATCGACGGAGAATTGCGCCTGGCAGACCCCTACACGCACAAGGTGCTTGACCCATGGAACGACCGGTGGATTGACGACTTTAATTATCCTGATTTAAAACCTTATCCTGACGCATATACCAACGGCCTGGTGAGCATCATGCATCCCGGCCGCACGCCATACGAGTGGCAGGTGAACGACTTCACGCCGCCTGCCAAGGAAGATATGGTGATCTATGAATTGCTCATCCGCGACTTTGTGGAAACGAGTGCGATCAGGACAGTGAAGGACTCCCTCGACTACCTCCAGGAACTTGGCGTGAACGTCATCGAGCTGATGCCCATCAACCAGTTTGAAGGTAACATTTCCTGGGGCTATAACCCGGCACTCTACTTTGCCACCGACAAGGCTTATGGCACGCGCCGGGACTACAAGGAGTTCATCGACGCCGCACACGAACGTGGCATGGCTGTCGTACTCGATATTGTGCTAAACCACAGCTTTAACCTGTCTCCCATGGTGCAGATGTATTTCGACCCGGACGCCGGCAGCTGGGGAAAACCTTCTCCGGATAACCCATGGTACCTTGTAGACTGCCCGCACGAGCCCTGGTGCTGGGGAAACACCTTCGACCAGGACAGCCCTTACACGCAAGCGTTTTTTAAACGCGTGGTGCAATACTGGATTGAGGAGTTCCGGATCGATGGCTACCGCTTTGATTTCACCAAGGGTTTCACCAACGAACAATCGGCAAACCAGGGATGGAACTATGATGCCGACCGCATCGCCAACCTGAAGCGCATCGCAGACCAGGTGTGGGAGGTGAATCCCAACGCCTATGTGATCCTTGAGCACTTCGCAGCCAACAATGAAGAACAGGAACTTTCTGACTATGGGATGATGCTTTGGGGAAACATTACACACACTTACCAGGAGGCTGCCATGGGCTGGCTCGGCGACAGCAACTTCGACTGGATCTCTTACACAGAACGCGGCTGGGATGATCCCCACCTGATCGGTTACATGGAAAGCCACGATGAAGAGCGAATCATGTTCAAGAACCTGGAATACCGCAATTCCAACAACCCCAATCACGACATCAAAGACATGAGCACCGCACTTCGCCGTGCCGAGTTGGTGGCTGCATTCTATTTTCCCATCCCCGGACCCAAGATGATCTGGCAGTTTGGTGAGCTGGGATACGATTATTCGATTAACTATTGCGGGGATGGAACCATCGATGATGGCTGCCGCACGGATCCCAAGCCCATTCGCTGGGATTACTATGACGACTGGCGCAGACACCGGGTATATACCGTCTACTCTCTGTTGGCCAACCTGAAGCAGGAGCACGACGTCTTCCGCACCGACGATTATGACCTGCACCTGGATGGTGCAATGAAGCGCATCCACCTGAATCATCCTTCGAAAAATGTAACCGTATTGGGTAACTTCGACGTAGAAGAAGGAGACATCCATCCGAACTTCCAGGAGACCGGCACCTGGTACGAGTATTTCAGCCGTGAGGAATTGGAGGTCAGCGACATCAATGAGCCGATCACCCTCGAGCCCGGGGAGTATCGCTTATACAGCACAGAGCCATTCCCGGATCATGGCATCGCACTGAGCGACAACACACCTGAAGCAGGAGACAGGCAAACGCTTAAGATATACCCAAACCCGGCGCGTTACCAGTTTGACGTGGAAGCGTCAGAGGTCATCAACGAAGTGCAGGTCATTGACCTGGTAGGTCGTACACTTATACAGCAAAGGCCAAACCAAAGACAAGCCACGATCGACGTGGATCAGCTGCACACCGGCATCTATTTCGTGCGGATCGTCTCCGCCGACGGTGATGTCGTGACGGAGCGCCTGCAGGTGGCACGGTAATGACTGGGCGGTGAAGTAAGAAGGCTGTTGGCTTTTAGCTGTTGGCTGTTGGCAAGAATTTTTTGCGGGTTGTTTTCATTCACCTGCTCTGTTTGCCAAAAGCCAACAGCCAATAGCCAACAGCTAACGGAAGACCTTTCGTCCATTCGTCCTTTTGTCCTTTTGTCGTTTAGTCTTTTTGTCATTTAAATTAAAACACATGAAAACGCTTTCCCTGGCCTTATTGGCTGTATTGTTCGTTTTTAGTGCCTGCGTACCCAAGCGTCAGCTTGAAGAGCTGCAGCAAAAGCATGATCAGGCACTCACCGATAAGGAGGCGCTGTCAGAGACCCTGGCCAGCTACCGTGACCAGAATGCGCAGCTTAACGAGCAGCTGACCACCCTTTCTGCGCGTGTGGAACGGCTCGAAGAAGATACCTTGCACTTGGGGAGGCAGCTACGCCGCCTCAGTGAAACCCATGAAGAGTATGTAGCCCAGGCAGAGGCCGTCATGGAAGGTAAAACAGAAGAAACCCGTCAGATCCTTGCCCGCATGCAGGAGATCCAGGAGGACCTTCAACGCCGTGAAGACGAGTTGGATGTGGCTACCCGCGAGATGGAGGCCAAAGAACAGGAGCTCAGCAGGCTGATGGCAGAGGTTCAGGAAAAAGAAGTGCGTGTAAACGAGCTTGAAGAGATCCTGCACCGGCAGGATTCCATCGTACAGGAGCTTCGGCAAACCTTGTCGGATGCCCTGATTGGGTTCCTCGATGATGGGTTGACCGTAGACATACAGGGTGGCCGGGTGTATGTGTCGATGGAAGAAAGCCTGCTGTTTGAAACAGGCAGCACCACTGTCGACGCCCAGGGTGTTAATGCCCTGCAGGAGCTGGCCAGGGTGCTGGCGGACAATCCCGACATCAACATTATGATTGAGGGCCATACCGATGATGTACCCTTCCGTCCGGGGGCCGCCATTAAAGACAACTGGGAGCTCAGTGTGCTGCGAGCCACTGCCGTGTTACGCATC
>PWNO01000058.1 GCA_003557765.1 Bacteroidales bacterium | reverse complement strand
GCACCGTCCACCGTAACATGGCCTTCGCCAATAATGTCGATGGTAAGGAAATATTCTACAGGTGGTATCTCGCTGAAGGTGGCCGTTACATCCTTATTGCCATCCATCAAGATGGTCTGTGGACTCTCCGTACCCGAAAGATCGCCACTCCAGCCGTCGAACTGCCAGTCTGCATCAGGAAGTGCTTCCAGAGTCAACATGTTACCCTCTTCAACCAGCAGCGGTTCGCTGTAAACTGCACCGTCCACCGTAACATGGCCTTCGCCAATAATGTCGAGGGTAAGGAAATATTCTACAGGTGGTGGATCATCCTCTGAAACATCAATCTCAAAGGCTGTTGTACGCACATCCACCCACTGATCGGTGGCGTTTGCTTCAATTGCCATTACCAATGCTTCTATCCAATAGGAGTCTGCCAAGCCGACCGGTGAACTGATCATGTATGAGGCTAATGTTTCGGCATCCATATTGCGGAACCACCGTTCGAGCGGAACGTTGGTTCCAAAAGAGCTGCTAGGGATGCCGATGCCCTCATCGCCCGTCCACCTGTTGAAATAGGGTGCTTCGCGCAGCCACCACATCGGAAACCTGTTCATCATATAATCGTGCCTGGCCTCCGTTTCTACAGAAAGGTAATCTTGAAGATACCGCCCTATTTCGGGGCTAATATTGTGGAAAATGTAGTTTCTGTTTACCCAATCCCAATTGCGCATATTTGGCCAGGGTGGATTAGCAGGATGCCATTCATACAAATAGCGATATGCTCCATCCCAGTACGCATTGGAATGCCCTCTGCTAGCCAGGGTATCCACATCATTCACGTCAAGCCCAAAGTTCAGGGCAGATTGCAGCGCATTCCTTGCCGTTTCATAAAGGTCATCATCCTCGAATAAATGCGCAAGCCTTGCCATTCCGACGTGTGCTTTCATAGAACCATAAAGTCGCCCACGATCTGAACTACCAAGTTTACTATTATAAAATCCCGAAATCTGGGAATAATAGGCAGGAGTAATTGATTCAATGTGCCCAGTGCGGTAAACATACAACCAGATGTTGTAAACATTTTGTATGGTGGGTCTGAACAGTCCAAAGTTTGAGCCTTCTCCCCAAAGCGTTTCCGGAGCAAATGGTTTACGTTCTTTGCCGGCATCCAATGGCAGGGGGCCCGTAGCCCATGGCCTATGAACAGGATCGGCAAACAAATCCAGAACCATGGTTCTAAGCGTTTCCTGCATGCCTGAGTCAAGGTAAGGATAGGCCATTGCAATGGTTTTTAATACTCTGCCCGGCTCAAGATAAAGGAAATAATGATCGTAAATCTGGTCAGCAAAATCGTTGGGCAATGGCCTAAAAAACAGATCGCCACTGTCAATGATCCGTTGTATTTCTGCAAGCATTTCCTGCATCAATTCCGCGTCAATCACTAGACCTTGCTGCAAGGGGTATTCCCAAAGATAGGCATCCAGATGTTCATTGCTTACCTGCCCTGTTGCAATTTGAAATGTTGTAAAAAAGGTTATTGCTAATATTTGGATACGTTTCATGGGTGTTATTTTTGAGATTCTTCAACAGATTCAATTGCAACAATACCAAACTCTTCACTTATAAAGACGTAGCTGCCGGCTATGGCCGGTGCCACCCTTGTATGTGTTCGGGGTTGCGATACAAGGTAGGGTTGCGTTAAATATCCGTTCCACTGGTTCGATTCCCTGTAATAAATGTCAGCTCCTGTAAAATCTCCACCATCCTGAACCCTGGTGGTTACTTGCACAAGTCTAAAACTATTGGCGGTATTACTTAAATCCACAATTGCTGTTCCCCTGAAGTTTTGTCTCAACCAAAGATAGTTTCCCCCAATGCTCAATCCATAGAGATTGTCAGTTTCGAGAAGCCAGAAATTGGATAGCCCGTTCCCGATAATTTTCCTGTCCCCGTTTGTTTGGTCAACAGCCGAAAGGTCTATTGAATAATTTGTTCCAAAAACGTTGCCGGAAGTTGTAACCGTCGGGAAGCGGGTTTTCCACCATTTGATCACGTTCCCATCTTCGTCAACCACAGGCATGGGCGCTGGGTATCCGCAGCCATCCACAGGGCCTGATGCTACCAAAAACTGATCTTCCAGTGTTTCGGCATCGAGCACGAAAAAGTGTTGCCAGTCGGGTGATGCATCGGGCCAGGCTCCGCCGTTGGTATTACCTTGCAGCCAAAGCCTGATGTTGTCGTTTTCTTCTTCAATGCTATTAGAGGAAGCCATTACCTGTTCCATTACATATTCGCTTCCCACCATTGGTATGTGAACTGATGTAATGTACAGGTTTCCGTCGTGTACCACAGGGTGCGTCATCCTGAAGCTCTGGCCTCTAACAATTTGTGTAGCGACGGTTTGCCCGGTGGAAAGGTTCAAGGCGTACACCACCATGTCTTCGGCAGGTAGGTAAACCCGGTTTCCGGCTGCGGCAAGACCGCCCGCCACCGGTGCGGGCAGCATCTTTTCCCAGATCACTTCGCCCTGGGCACCTAGCCGGGTTATCCTTCCCTTGTGGTTGGCCACGATCACGCTGTTGCCGGTGATGGTGGGTGGCGAGGTGATGGCACCGCGCGTGTTGTATGCCCAGGATTGGTTGCCGGAAAGGGTGTCAAAAGCGTGTACCATTCCCCTGATACTGACAAATATGGCCACATCATCGAGCACTCCGGCGCTGGTAATGGTTCCTCCGGGGATTGGCGCATTCCAGAGCGTGGTGCCGTCGCGCATATCGAGGGCGTAGGCGTCACCATCCATCGTGCCGAAGTATAGCCTGTAGCCGTAGATGACAGGCTGCACGCCGCCGGCAATGGTTAAGTCCATCTGGTCGGGCAACGGGAAATCGTAGCCTGGTCTGGAGGTGAGGTCATCAGTCCAGCCCAGCTCACTATCCTGGTTGCGATAAACATTGGTTGGCCCTGCCCAAACCCACCTTGTTCTGTATGGAGGATCTACTGAAACCGGGGAATATCCGGTTCGCGCCGGATTTTG
>PWNO01000196.1 GCA_003557765.1 Bacteroidales bacterium | reverse complement strand
GTCTGGACCCCGAAATGACCACCAGCGACAACTCCAGGGCAGAGGGAGATGCAGCTGCCGGAATCGACTGGGGCACATACCCGCTGGCCAGATCTTTCAACATAGGAGTCAATATCACATTTTAATCCTGAAATATGGAATCTGTCATCAGAAATAAAAAATATAAAAATAGCATCACCATGAAAAAAATAGTGGTTGTTTTAAGCATGGTATTTATTGCCATCTCTTGCAGTGACTTTTTGGATGAAGACCTGCAAGGGATCTACACCAGTGGCACGTTTTACAAGTCGGATGATCATGCCATGCTGGCACTTACTGCCGCCTATCAGCCGATGAGTTTCACCAATATCCGTAACCCATTGTGGGTCTTTGGCGATGTGGCCTCCGACGACGCCATCAAGGGTGGCTTCCCCGGCGACCAGAGTGAAATAGAATTCATAGAACAATTCAACCATACGCGAGACAACGGTTTTCTTCAGCATATCTGGCAACGCTATTATGAAGGGATCTCCAGGGCCAACGATGTGATACATCGCCTGGGACCCGATGTAACGGATGAAGTCAGGGAGCGGGTCACCGCTGAAGCAAAATTCCTCAGGGCCTATTACTATTTTCACCTGGTCAACATCTTTGGTGAAATCCCTTTGAAAACAGAACCGGCATATACTGCTTCCGATTTGCATGTACCGGTATCTGCTGTTTCGCAGGTTTATGATCAAATCGAAGAAGATCTTCTTGAAGCAGCAGAAAAATTGCTAGAGGTGGGAAGCAGCCAGGCAGGGAGAGCTACAGCAGGAGCCGCTTACGGATTGCTCGCCAAAGCATATCTCTTCCAGGAGAAATATACGGATTGCCTTGATGCCATTAATGAGATGGAGCAAGCGGGCAATTATGCCCTGATGGATGTTTACAGCCACAACTTCATGGCTGCCCATCAAAACAATGCAGAGTCTGTGTTTGAGATCCAGCATCTGAGCGGACAGGATCCTTTCCTGGGCAACTCCCTGAACCAGTGGTTTGCCCCGCAGCATGAAAACGGTTATTTCTTCAATGCACCGCGCTCAGACTTTAAAGAGGCCTTTGAACAAAACGATGACGGTATATACGACCCCCGCCTCGATTATACCATCGGCAGGGAGGGCGGCATCTGGGTAAATGGAGAGGACTTTGATCCAGCATGGTCGCCGACAGGTTTTCTGGTCAAAAAACATGTGCAACCGCTCAGCGAGATCCCCGTGGGAACCAAAGCAGACAGCGACCTGAATTACGTTTTCATGCGTTATGCTGAAGTGCTGCTCATGAAGGCTGAAGCACTGAACGAGTCGGGGCAGTCGGCAGACGCCCTGATCCCGCTAAATGGGGTGCGTAAGCGCGCCAGGGAAAGCTTCCTGCACGACGAAATGCTGGACGGTTATGGAACTGTGCCGGACGGTCTGCTTACGGATATCACAACAACCAACCAGGCAGCGCTTCGCGACATAATCAGGAAAGAGAGAAGGGTTGAGCTGGGATTTGAATTTCACCGGTTTTATGACATGATGCGTTATGGAAGGGCTTACGCAGAACCAAAGCTGACTCATACCAACTTCAGCTATGATGAACACAGATACTTTCCCATCCCACAGAGTGAGGTGGACATCAATAATCAAATCAATAATTAACCCCTAATTCACTATTTTTTTAACCAAAACTTCAATCATTATGAAAAAGAACAAATTTTTGCAACTATTGATGATTGCCTTGATTTCAGGCAGTCTGGTAACATTTTATGCATGCAGCGACGACGATGATGACAACGACGTTGTAGTTGTGGACAAAACCGAACTGGCGGCAAAGATCCAGCAAGCTGAAGACCTGATCGAGAACACAAGTGAAGGTACGGCTGAAGGGCAATACCAGATCGGCTCACAGGCTATTCTTCAAGGTGTTATAGATCTTGCTAAGGATGTTTATCAAGATCCTGATGCAACCCAGACACAGGTTGACAACACCGTGATTAACCTGACAGAGGCCATTGATGACTACCTGGCCAAAGAGGTTGTGCCCATCGCTCCAGATGCACTCGTGGGTCACTGGACGTTTGACGAGGGATCAGGGAATACAGTGACCGACTTCTCCGGCAACAACTTTCATGGAGAACTGAGAGACGGTTCTGATGCATGGGGTGGTGGAATGCCCGAATGGACTACCGACCGGTATGGCAACGAAGGGGGTGCACTATTCTTTAATGAAGGAGCACATGTGTATGTTCCCAATAATCCGGCGTTGACCCCTCCGAACATCTCCATGACAGTATGGATCAAAGCAGCTGAAACGCTCGAAAACAACCGCTTTATCGGCATCCACTCCTGGAATACTTATAAATGGCAGCTGCAATCGGTCAACAAGTCCTTTTTTACAATCAACACCACAGAAGGGATATATGACAGGGATTCCGATCCTGAACTGGATCTCGACACCTGGTATCACCTCGCTGTTACATTCGGTGACGGGAAAATGACCTTCTATGTGAATGGTGATGTGTCACAGGAATGGGATAACACACCGGGAACCGCTCTCCCAAACAGTGAAAATGCGCTCGTAATCGGACGCGATACCGATGTGTATGCTGAGGATGATTCCAACTATGGTGAAGACCTTATCATTCCGCTTCCCTGGGGTGGTTATTTTCATGGTAAGATAGATGAGGTGCGTATTTATAACACCATCCTGACAGGAACACAGGTACAGGCAATCTATGACCAGGAGAAGCCCTAACGGCTTTTCATAATTGTCATAGATGTATTGATTGATTAAGGGGTTCAGGGTTTTCTTCATCATTGCAAAACCCTGAACCCTGTTTTCTTACTGATAAAAACAGATGACATGAAACGTCCATGACAGGATTTTTGACACACAGGAGGATAATTATGCAAACACGAGGTTGGAAGTTGGAGGTTTGAGGTTAGAAAAAAGAAAATCTAACATCCAACATCTAACCTCTAAAATCAATTCCTGATCTTGGGTAAACTTACAAAGC
>PWNO01000048.1 GCA_003557765.1 Bacteroidales bacterium | reverse complement strand
TATGGTGCATTGATCAATGAAGCCGGGCCTTCCGGCTTGCGCATAGAAAGTTCAGACGTAGGAACCGGCTCCCTTATCCACAACTCAGAAGGTGTGGAAGCAACCGTTGAGCGCTATATTGCTGGTGCCGACTGGTCAGATGGAACCGATGGATGGCACTTTTTGTCTGCTCCTGTATCGGGTCAGCTCATTGAAGGGATGTGGACGCCGGATGGAAGCGGCAACAATGATTATGACTTTTATGCCTGGAGCGAAGCGCATCCCGGTGTGTGGCTCAATCAAAAGGATGATGACAGCAATGACATCAACGAATTTATTCCCGGGATCGGTTACCTCGTAGCTTATGAACAAAATACCACGGGCATATTCTCCAATACGCTCAACGTGGGCACAGTAAGCGTAACACTAAGAAACACCGGAACACAAGACAAATGGGAGTACCAACCGGGCTGGAATTTGCTGGGCAATCCCTATGCCTCAGGAATCGACTGGAACAAAGCGGACCGGGAGCAATTTGCGGATGACTTTGCTTACGTTTACAATACAAACAAAAATGGTGGAGCTGGTTATGAAGAAATCGACGGAGGAGTTTCCAATGCATATATCGCTGCCCATCAAGGGTTCTTTGTGCAGGTAAAATCCGATGCCCACGAAGAAGATTTTGTTTTCAACAATGCCATGCGCGTTCACCAGGGTTCTTACCTGAAGGGCCCTGAACATGGCGATAACCTGGTGCTGCGTCTGGCAAATGCTGATCATTATGACCAAACAGTTATCCGCACCATATCGTGGAGTTCATTTGAACGCGACCGCCGGGATGCTCTGAAAATGTTCAGTTTTAACCCGGAGGTGCCCCAGTTGTATTCCTATACGGCAGATCAAACCCGGGTTGCTATCAACAGCATTCCCCACATTGACAAAGAGCAGCAAATCAACCTGGGCATGCATATCCCTATCAATGCCGAATACATTCTATCCCTGCAGGAGATAAGCGGCGTGTTTTCTGCCAACACCCTTTTGCTGGAAGATGCCGGGATGGACACCATTCACGACTTGCAAAGCTATCCGGAATACAGATTCCAAGCTCCTGAAGGTGATCTGCAAGGACGATTTGTCCTGCATTTCAGTCCGCCGGATGACGACGATCCCACCGCCATCGATGAAACCCCTGACACGCACACCGCCAATATGTGGTTTCACGATGACAGGTTATACATCGAAACCATCGAAGCCGGCATGCAGCTCACCCTCTACGATCTCAGCGGCCGTGCACTGCAAACCCATCAGCCCGAACCCGGACTGCAATCGTATCGCATCAGCCTGCCGCCCGGCGCCTATATCGCGCGGTTGAATAGCAATGACATACACGAAACACTGAAAATAATCACAACAAAATAAATAGCGCACCAACTTTACAGACGTGCGGCAAATACACCGTAGAAACGCACGCCAGATACACCTTAGAGACGCACGGTCGTGCGTCTCTTCCCAGTGCGCATTTTTTGCCAAAGATTTATTAGAGGTTTTGCTCAGGTTTAAATCGTATATTCGTTGTCGTGAGTAATTGACAACGGGATTGGTAGTGCATTCAAACCGCCATCTAAAACCAATGACAATGCAAAACAAACGAATACTGGTAACCGGCGGTGCCGGTTTCATCGGATCGCACTTGTGTGAGCGCCTGCTGAATGAGGGGAATGAGATCCTTTGCCTGGATAACTTCTTCACCGGCTCCCGTGATAACATCATCCCCATGATGGATAACCACAGGTTCGAAATGATCCGCCACGACATTACGCGTGAAATCTTCCTGGAGGTGGACGAAATATACAACCTTGCTTGTCCTGCCTCCCCCGTGCACTATCAGTACAATCCCATTAAAACAGTAAAGACTTCCGTGATGGGCGCCATCAATATGCTTGGCCTTGCAAAGCGTGTGAAAGCAAAGGTGCTGCAGGCATCCACCAGTGAGGTGTATGGCAACCCGGAAGTACACCCGCAACCGGAATCCTATTGGGGGCACGTCAACCCCATCGGGAAGCGCGCTTGCTATGATGAAGGAAAACGGTGCGCCGAAACGCTGTTCAAGGATTATCATACCCAAAACCAGGTAAGGATCAAGATCATCCGAATCTTTAACACCTACGGCCCCAGGATGCAGCCTGATGACGGCCGGGTGGTATCTAACTTCATCCTGCAAGCATTGCAAAACAAGCCCATCACCATTTATGGCGATGGTTCGCAATCGCGAAGCTTCCAGTATATCGATGATTTGCTTGACGGCATGATACGCTTCATGGCCACAGACGATGAGGTCATCGGCCCCATCAATATGGGCAATCCCAATGAGTTTACCATGCTTGAACTTGCCGGAGAAGTGCTGGACTTGTGCAACTCCAAATCTAAAATAGCTTATTTACCCCTACCCGAAAATGACCCCGTGCAGCGCAGGCCGGATACGACCTATGCGCGTGAACTCTTGCAATGGGAAGCAAAGGTTCAGCTCCGGGAAGGATTAGAGAAAACGATCAGCTATTTTGATGCCTTATTAAAAAGCTGGTAATAAATCCTTATGTCATAGTCTTCCTGAAAAAGCGGCAGGTTTAGCAGTTGGGTCTTTCCCTCAAAAGCTTTTGGCCTTAATACCTGTTGGAAAAAAATTAACCCTACACATTAATCGACATTATCACTGGTGTCGTGCAAATGGCGCTGTGTTGGTTAAGTCGCGGTAGCGGTGACATGACACTAGTCTTCCAGAAGCTGCATCCGGTAGGATTTGTAAATGATGGTGGTTTCTTCGAGGATTTTACAGTCCAGGGTGTTGGGGTATGGTGCGTGCGCCTCCACCTCCACGATGGTAAAGTGCCCACCGGGTGGCACCGGATCCTCTTGGCGGAACCTGCGCTCGTCCATTTCGATCGAGAAACTTGCGCCTTCTTTCCCTTCCAGTTCCGGTTCCAGCCTGCGCAGGCAATCCAGGTAGCCTTCAGGGAGGTCGATGCCCGCTTGTGCATAATGCTGTGCGATCATTTTTGT
>PWNO01000192.1 GCA_003557765.1 Bacteroidales bacterium | reverse complement strand
GAAAAAATCGGTCTCGCCACCCGACCAGTTCACGCTTAAACCGGAGGCAAAACGTTTGTTACCAAATGCAGTGGAAATCCGGTAATCCATTACCGCATTCCCTTCGAGGCTGAACCGGTTAACGGCAAGACCAGCATTCGGCATACCAACAAATACGCCCCAACGGCTATAACGCGTAAACCCCATGTCGTTGTCAGACCAGGCAAAAGTGATGTCAGGATGGGTGACATAATTCAGGATGGCAGGGTTGGCGTGGCCATATAAACCAAAACCCATGGCACCCGGCGAAGTCATCAGGAACTCATTGCGAAAATGAAAAGGGTCAAATCCATCGGAAACCGAAGCCGGGGTTTGCTGGGCAAATGCAGGTGTGAGCAATAGATTTAAGAAAACAAGTAATAGCATGTGCTTCATGATATATGGAAATTTCGTTGCATGAATAAATTTACAGGACAAAAGGACAAATAGTCGAAATGCCAGCCGCATTGCTGTCCGCTAAAATAGTATTTTAAAGATAAAGTTTTTAGCCTATCAAATTAACCCACTCTAACAAATGAAAAGATCATTATCTTTGAAACGCCTGGACCTGCCGAAAGCAATGGCTGGCTAAGAGAACCATTATATTATCCGAAGAATGTTTTTCAGAATAGAAATATTAAGCACAAGAACCAAAATTGGTGCCGTTATCGCTGGCCTTTCGCTGTTTTCCCTGGTTTTTCTGGCTTACTTCATGACCCACTCCAACCGTCAGCAAAAGGCCTACAGGGTATACAGCCAACAGCAGGCAAGTGATGCATCGAATGCCATTGCAGACATCTGGGAGAACTACCTCTATTGGGTCATATACGACTTCAGTACATGGGATGAGATGGTGGAATATGCAGCAGATCCAGCCGCACTGCATGATAACCAGGTGGAAGCCTATCTTGACAGTCTACAACCCTGGTATGAGATTGATGGCGTTTGGATATTTAATCTTTATGGCGACTTGGTTTACGAGAATAAGCAACTTTGTGCAGAGCACCTTCCCCCTGCATATTTTTCATCCGCTCCGAAAGCACAGTTGCACGAAGCAACCCTGATACAATATTACAGGGTTGTCGAAGGCACCCTGGTGCTGATTCAGGGAGCAACCATTCATCATACGGAGGACGTTGATCGCGAGGGTGAACCGCAGGGATATATGTTCTTTGCCAAATGCTGGAGCGGAGAACCTATTGAGCTGCTCAAAGCCATGACAGGGAGCGACGTTGCGGCTGTGAGTGCTGAACAGGGAACAGCACAATACATGCATGAAGAAAGAACCATGAAGGTCGCTTTCAGGGGAAAAGAAGGAGAAGATGCTGCATTTTTTATATTTCAGAAAAGGGTTGACTTTGCAGACCTTCTTCAGGAAAAGTCAAGAAACACATTGATCATCCTCCTGTCATTCACCATCATTGCCTTTGTCGCCTTATTGGCAGCCTTGCACCAATGGGTAAACAAACCCCTGCAGCTGGTTGCCCGGACCATCAAAAACAATTCGAAGGAACACATCCCCAAGCTGAAAAATGCCAGCAAGGAATTTGCCATGATCGGCGAATTGACAGAAACCTTCATCCAGCAAAAAGAAGATTTGAAGGAGCAGAAAGAAAAGGCCGAGGAAGCCAACAGGTTAAAGACAGCATTTCTGGCTAATGTCAGTCACGAAATTCGCACGCCCATGACTGGTGTAATGGGCTTCTCAGAGCTCCTGAAAAGCGATGAAACCCTCAGCAGGGAAGAGCAAAAAGAATACCTGGACGTCATCTATGCGAACGGTCAGTTTTTGCTGTTGCTCATTGATGACCTCATTGATCTTGCAAAAATCGATTCAGGCAACATGACCATCAAAAAAGAAAAATTTGATGTACATCAACTGATGCTCGAGTTGTTTTCCGCATACCGCAAATCTCCCCTGGTTTCCCAAAAAGACCTCAAATTATTGCTTGACATTGATTCGAAACATGCTGAAAATGAAATAACCACCGACCGGCTCCGGCTGCACCAGGTACTCTCCAATCTCTTATCAAACGCCATTAAGTTTACCGAATCCGGCAAGGTAACCCTGGGATACAGGTTTTCTGATGATGCAGATATACGCTTTTTTGTTTCAGACACCGGCCCGGGCATTGCCAAAGAAGACCAGGAAAAAATCTATGAACGATTTGTTCAGCTTGATCTCGGAAAAGAGAAAAGTAAGCAGCAGGGCACCGGACTGGGGTTGTCTATTAGCCAGGAGATCATGAAACACTTAGGCGGAAAAATCCAAATCGAATCGACACCTGGAGCGGGGACCACGTTTACAATTATTTTACCAGCAAATCCGCAAGCAACCAGTAACAAATGAGGCAGGTCCGGGTTTCATCTTCTTGGTTTAAATAAATTTAACGATACCTGTTGTTGACATATCCCCCAATTCCATATATTTGTATATTTATTAGAAGCGTAGTGGTATGCTTACAAAAGCCGTTTTTTGCATTACAGTAATATTTTTGTGTCATAGTGATCGCTATCAATATGTGGATTGTTTATAATCAGCATGATACTTTATCAGACCCAAAGAATAAGATGGTGAATTTAACCAATACTTTTAACCTTATAAAACAAAGCTTATGAAATTTTTTCGTGCACATGTTATTGCCGTTGTGTTTGTTTTGGGTGTCCTGGCTGCCTGCCAGCAAGTGGACAGGGAATACCAGGAACAAATCCAGGAGCGCCTTGACCAATATGAAGAAGTGGTCCTGACCACGGACCTGACCTGGCTAAGTGACCAGGAAAAGGAAATGATTCCCATACTCATCTCCGCAGCCGAAGTGATAGACGAGATCTTCTGGATCCAGTCTTATGGGGACAAGGAACAACTGAAGGATTACATGGATGACCCTTATGCCTGGGAATATGCCCTGATCAACTATGGTCCATGGGGCCGGCTGGAGGGGCACACAGCTTTCTATCATGGTTTTGACGATAAGCCGTTTGGTGCCAACTTTTATCCTGTCGACATGGAAAGGGAGGAATTCAATGAATGGGATGACCCCGATAAACGCAGCCCGTTTACGATGATCCGCCGTACAGGTGATGGCAACCTGGTATCCATCCCTTATGCCGATGCTTTCGCTGAGCAGAATGAAGAAATCGACCGCATGCTTCAGCTGGCCGCAGGTTACGCAGAAAACGAAGGGTTTAAAAGGTACCTGCACCTCCTCGGGCACGCACTGAAAAACGATGACTACCGGGAGGCTGACAGGGCCTGGATGGAGATGAAAGACAACAACATTGATTTCATCGCTCGCCCATTCGATACAGGCGAAGATCGCAAGTTTGGCCACAAGAAAGCGCACAGTGCTTACCTGGTCATCAAGGATCATGAATGGAGCAGCAAGCTCGAGCATTTCGCGGACCTGATCCCTGAGCTTCAACAAAGACTACCAGTGCCAGCACAATACAGGCAGGAGAGCCCCGGAGATGACTCGGAGATCTTTGTATACGATGCCATTTATTATGGCGGGCACTGCAATGCCGGTCCAAAAATCATAGCCCTGCACCTCCCCCACAACCCGGATGTGACCGAAGAAACCGGCACGCGTAGCATGCAGCTAAGAAACGTCATGGAGGCCAAATATGAAAGTATCCTGGAGCCCATTGCCGACATGATCATCCATGAGGACCAGCGTGAATACGTCAGTTTTGACGCTTTCTTCCACCTGACTGCCTTTCATGAAATCGCGGGCGGCCTGGGTATCTCCCGTACCGTTGACGGGGAAGGCTCTGTCAGGGATGCACTCCGTGAATATTACGGTGTGATTGATGCCACCAGCACCGACCTGATGGCACTCTACATGATCAATCAGTTGTATGAGATGGGTGAGTTTACCGAACAGCAAATGAAAGAGGCATACGTTACTTCCTTTGCCAGCATTTTACGCTCAAGCCGTTTTGGAGATGCCGGCGCCCACGGCACAGCTGGAATGATGCGCTTCAATTTCTTTGCCAGGGAAGAAGCCTTCAAGCGTGATCCGGATACCAATACCTATAAGGTGGATTTTTGAAAACATACATGCCGCAGTAGCAAAAATGGTTGAAAAATTGGTTGTCCTCCAGGGGGACGGCGACTATCAGGCAGCCCGGGAGATGATCCGGCGGTATGGTAGCATGAGCGAAACCCTGCAAGGCGACATTGACCGCATCAATCGTGAGGATATCCCGGTGGATGTCTTTTTCAGACAGGGACTCGACCAACTGCACCTGAATTAAAGCATGAATTATACAAAGATCCTGGATGGATGGCATTTGGGGTGACTGTATTATGCATAAGGCAGTTTTGCCCCAAAAAGTGTTGGGTTTTTTCGATCAACGTCCGCTAATGTCCAGGGCAGACAACATTCCGGCTACCTTTTTATCAATCGGGAAGGTAAATACATCTTCTGAAACCTCTTGCAAGGGGACCCAGCGGCAACGCATGGCCCCTTCTTTTTTTTCACTGAAGTCATATGGACGCTCGGATACGTCCAGGGCATCGGGTGCCTTCAAGGTTATCCTGTAATATATGCTGATCAGCTGACGCCCTTTTACAAAGCGGGCCTCCTGGAAAAAATCGGTCGTGTACACATGATCCAGCACATCGACATGCTGACCAAGTTCTTCCATGCATTCACGCTGCAAACAAGCCCTGGTACCTTCACCATACTCCATGCCGCCACCCGGCAATTTTGTCATCAAGGTGTCAAACCAGTATTCATCACAAACCAGCAAATGGCCATCATGAATGGCAATGCCATAGACCCTGATAATAAACGGTTGTTGTCTTAATGTCATGACTTCTTCCTTCTTCTTACTTCTTACTTCCTACTTCCCTTACAGCCACAGTCATTTCCCTCTTCCCCGGCGGCCCCTCCGGATGCGAAAGCACGAATCCGGCTGCCTTCATCGCCCTTTTCACGCTGCCTTTAGTGCAATAGGTGGTTAACACGGCTCCGGGCAACATGGCTGCGTATAACTTTTCAAACACCTCCAGGGTCCACATTTCCGGCTGATACTGGGGGGCAAAGGCATCATAATACACGGCATGGTAACGGTTGCCAGGCAGCGCAACCTCCTGTATGGTGCTCAGATACCTTTGGAAGCTAAACCCATCGTAAATCTTAGTTATCACTTGATCTTCAGCCTGATGCATTCTGGCAAAGGCATCAGTAAAGCGACCATTATCTATAAGCTTCGGCAGGTTCAGCTCAGACCACTCCGCCTGCGACAATGGAAAAGGTTCCAGTGTTTCATAAGCCACCTCAAGATTCTCCTCCACTGCCCTTGCCAGTGTGAGCAGTGCATTGAGTCCGGTGCCAAATCCCACTTCAAGCACCCGTAGCAACCTAGCCTGTAAAGCGACATGGTCAAAGCATGCTTGTAAGAATACATGCCGCGATTCCTGCAGTGCACCATGTGTTGAATGATAGTGCTCTCCAAGCTCGCGCATATAGAGGGTATGTGAACCATCGCCCGTGATGGTGGTGTGTCTTTTATAATATGTTGTCAAAAAAGAATTTTTTCTTCAAAATTAAACAAATTACAGTGCACAGTCATTATATAGCTATCATCATATAAACAATCCTTATCAGCAATTCACATAAAAATCAAACATCATGGCAACTATAAAAAGCTGGCTTGCACAATCACGTGCCAATTTTCTCCTTCTTGCAGTTTTTCTTGTGGCGATCGGCCTGGCTTATGCCGCGCTCCATCAACCAGAAACTTTTTACTGGCCCATAGCGATACTCATCCTGGTGGGAACTATCTCGGCACACATATCCGTCAACCTCTTCAATGAATTATCAGATTACAAGACAAAAATTGACTTTCAGACCAAAAGAACACCATTCAGCGGTGGCAGCGGCATGCTCACAAGCGGCAAGACCAAACCCGGACAGGTTCGTGCGGCAGCCATTGGCACCCTGCTGATATCGGTGGTAATCGGGCTATTTTTTATCATCATCGCACACTGGAGCATTCTGATCATTGCCTTCATAGGGGCCATTGCCATTGTCTATTATACCAGTCACCTTGCACGCATGCTACTGGGCGAGTTTTTTGCAGGGCTGGCCCTTGGCTCGCTGGTGGTCATCGGTGCATATATCGCCATGAATGCCACCCCCGTGCAGGCCGTCTCAAACATTGTACCCCTGGAAGTCTGGCTCATTTCCATTCCACCGGGGATCCTGACCTTTCTGCTTCTGCTGCTCAACGAATTTCCTGACACGGAGGCAGACCGTGCAGGTGGGCGCAAACACCTGGTGATTAAGTTTGGGAAAAAGACGGCTGCAAGGATCTATCTGGCCGGCATCCTGCTTACCTATGCAGTGATCCTGATCCTTCCCCTTGCAGGGATATCATCTTACTGGCTCTACCTGGCATTGCTGCCTTTTCCGCTGGGGCTCAAGGCCTCCCAAATTGCCTTGAAACATGGAGCGGACAATGCCAAACTTATGCCCGCTCAGGGAATGAATGTAATCACCGTATTGGCTACCGACTTGCTTATTGCCGTATCAGTCATCGTCCAGCTATAGGCTGCCTTGTGCATCATGTACTTTCCGGAAAGGAAAATGTTTCGCATTTCGGAGCACTGCCTTATTCAGGACATCTCGTGACAGGCCCCGAACTTCACTGACAAATAAATTGAACGCGGTGAACCAAGCCATACCAGAAGAAGGGCATTGCAGCCAGGTGACCATACATGTTGAAAATCTGACAGGGCAGCTGCAGCAAAATCTTTAGCAGCCTGAATCTTTTCTAAGTTCCGCCACATAATTATGTTTTTCACCAGCATACAGGATACGGGTTTTATATCCACAGGTACTGGCGGCATGTTTTAAACTGTCAAAGTCAGCAAAAAGCCAGGGGAAAGGATTGGTTTTTAAGTCTTTATAGACAAGGTGGTACTGCAATTCCCCGTAATATTTTTCGCCCATAGGAATCCTGTATGAGCCGTCCTCCTCTTCATATAAATAAATCAAGTCAGTTGATTCTATAAGGATACGTCCTGTTGGTGCCAATAATGTGTCAGCATGTCTGAGCATTTTAAAAAGCCCAGGAAGGGAGCCTGCGATCCCGACCCCATTCATCATAAAAAGAATTGTTTCGTATTCCCTTTTGACCATATCAAAAAAATCACCACACCATGCCCCTTTCACGCCACGCTTACGCATAACATCAACAGCTCCTGGCGATATGTCAACTGCATCCACAGCAAAGCCTTGTTTTTGCAACTCCAGCGCATGGCTGCCTGCACCTGCACCTACGTCCAGCACATGACCTTCTGAATGACTGAGCATCAGTTGTTCATACTTCGGCATCTCTTCCCATGAGCGGAAAAAATAGGACACCGGGAGCTCTTCAGGGCCGGCGACATCTGAATATACCTTAATTATTCCGTTTTTTTCACCGGATAGGTAATCCTGAAAAGCACTGCCAAAAATATCCATGCTTTCATCCGTTTATAATTATTATGTTTCGGTCACATGAACCGAACACTCTGCGAGCTCGGTTCATCTGTTTGCGTTTTTTCAACTTATTGGTTATCTGATGTTTGAATTTTCAACAAGACTGCTATTGGCTGTTGGCTTTTAGCTTTTGGCTTTCTTGCCAATGGCCAATAGCCTACTTAGTCTGAACGCCCAATTGACAATAATCATCCCTCTGTAAGTCAATAATCCCATCATGGTAATTTCACGTATGCCCCGGATCCTGTGTTTAAGGGAAAAGCAAACATGCATCTCCATAACTTAAAAAGCGATAGGGATGCTGCAGTGCGTGATGATATATTTGTTGCCAGGCAGCACCCGTAAAGGCAGCCACAAGCAAAAGCAGGGTGCTTCCTGGCTGATGAAAGTTTGTCACTAGCGCGTCTGTCATGGCAAATCGATAACCCGGAACGATGATGAGCGCAGTTTCACCTTCCATGGTATCTTTGTCGTGTCTGTCCATATGGTCGAGCAGTGCCCGCATAGCTGTTGATCTGTCAGGTTTTTCACCAGAAAATGCATATGGCGCCCACTGCGGGAGATAGAGGCTATCCTCGTCCGCAGCAACACCGGCATCCAGGATTGCGCCGATCCAATATAAGCTTTCCAGCGTACGCATACAAGTAGTGCCAACTGGCACGATAGGATGCTGATGCACAGCGAGCTTTTGAATAAAGGCCCTGGTAACGGAAAACTGCTCACCATGCATGCGGTGTTCACCAATATGATCTGCGGTAACCGGTTTAAATGTCCCTGCGCCCACATGCAGGGTGACGAAATCCTGTAAAACACCTTTTTTATTAAGCGATTTCAGCACACGATCTGTGAAATGCAATCCCGCCGTAGGAGCAGCCACAGAGCCATCCTTTCGGGCAAAGATGGTTTGATATGTGGCTTTATCCTTTTGCTCTGCAGGCCTTGCGATATAAGGGGGAAGTGGCGTTTTCCCAGTCAGCTCAAGCACTTCTGCAAAACTAAGATTTGCCGGACTCCAGCTGAAATCGATCAGGTATCCTTCTCCTGAAGCTTGCACTTTATGTGCTTGAAGACAGAATTTGCTGCCGGGATGCTGGATGACCAGCGGCCCTGCCTTCCACTTTTTTGCATTACCTACAAGACAAAACCATCGGGATGGCGAACCTCCGGAGAGTGCAAGGCCGACATCACGACGCGCACCAACAGGGTGAAGACAAAAGATCTCGACACGGGCACCGGTATCCTTAAAGAACTCCAGCCGGGCCTGTACCACTCGGGTATTGTTGAAGACCATCAGGGTTTCTGGATCGAGAAAGCGGGCTATATCTTTAAACTTTGCATCCTGTATCTTTTTATCCTTGTAAACAAGAAGTCTGGATGCATCACGATCGGGCAAGGGATAGGAAGCAATCCGATCCGCCGGCAGTTCATAGGTGTACTCAGAAGCCTTAAGCTCTTTTACTTTTGGTATATGGTTATTCGCGCTCACGTGTTGGTAATGGCATAAAAATCAGGATTGCTCTTTGGAAGCCAGGGAATGCACTGCACTTTTGTTGAAAGGATTCACGATATCCTTTCCTTCAGGGGTGTAAAGTTTGTCAATGGTTTCTTTGTAATGGTCGTGAATGGCTGGTCTCACGATCTTCATTGTACTGTTCATCAAGCCATTTGCTTCAGAAAAGGGCTCAGACAGGAAAGCAACTGCAGCAGGCAGCCACCTGGGCGGAAACATCCCGGCAAACTCGCCACCGGGAAAGAAGCGATCAATTTCTTCTTTCAGTTTTAGCAAAACAGCCTGCAGGCCCTCGCTTGTGGTCACATCCAGCGATTTTTTGCGAATGAGGTCGGCCAGGATGGCTTTATTGATCACGATGAGCCCGACCGTATAAGCGTTTTGGTTATTATATAGCATCACCTGATCAAAGAAAGGTGATTTCTCTACCATGGCCTCCTCAATACCTTCGGGACTATATTTTTCACCATCGCTTCCAATCAACAAGCTTTTAGTACGGCCAAGCACATAAAGATAGCCTTCATTATCAAGATAACCGAGGTCTCCTGTATGTAACCAACCATCCCGGATGGTTTCCATAGTGGCTTTTTCATTTTTCCAGTATCCCATCATCACATTATCGCCCCGCACCAGGATTTCTCCTTGTTGACCAATGGGCTTTTCTGTTCCATCCTCTCTGCATATCTTCAGATCAAGCCATGGAACCACCTTCCCGGATGATCCCATTTTATGATAGTCAGGGGTGTTTGATGAAATGATCGGGGATGCCTCTGTGAGGCCATACCCTTGATACATGGGCATGCCCAGGGCATAAAAAAAGCGTTGCAGTTCAATATCCAGCAAAGCACCTCCCCCAACAAAGAACTTCAATCGCCCACCAAAACCCTTTCTGATTTTAGCGAACAAGATGTTATCAAAAAGCCGGTAAAGCACCCCAAGCGCTTTACCGGCTCCACTGCCCTTATTGTGACCTTCCTTGTTATAGGCATATGCAATGGCGAGGCCCGCCCGGAAAAAGGCTTTGGCTATGGGTCCTTTTTCCTGAACGCCTCTTTCAATGTTTGTACGGAAATTTTTGGCCAGCGCGGGTACGCTTAGAAGGAAATGTGGCCGGACCTCCTTAATGCAAATCGGGATGTTCCGGATGGTTTCATTTAGTGTCTTGCCAAGTTTCAGAGATGCCAGGCTGGCACCGTTACGAATCAACGCATATATGCCTACTGTATGCGCAAAAGAATGGTCCCAGGGCAGAATGTGAAGAGAGGTGTAGTCACTCGGGACTTCAAAGATGGCAGAGGCCTGCTCCACATTATGGAGGTAGTTTTTATGGCTCAGCATGATCCCTTTGGGGTCAGCAGTTGTTCCGGATGTGTAGCAAATATTGGCGCAATCATCGGGTTTCAAGGTATTCAGTACATTTTCAACCTCCTGCTCCAGTGCATCCTTTTGCTGATCACCCTGATGCCTGAGCTCTTCCAGAAAAATCACCTGTTTTGACGTTTTATCCCGGATAAGCTGCGTCTCTTCGTCAGGCGGATCAAGTAAGATGACTGTCTCAAGCTCTGGTAAGCGGTCAATGAGGGCAAAGAGTTTGTGCTGATGATGACCGGATACAATAGCCGCCTTGCAGCCTGCATGTTCAAGCCGGAAATGCAGGTCCGAAGCTTCTTCGATCTTCACCGAGAGCGGCACGCATATCCCACCACAGAATAGCACAGCAAGCTCACTGATAACCCAGTCATTACGGCCTTCAGCGATCAGAGCCACACGATCCCCCTTCGTTATGCCAAGCTTCACCAGTCCCCGTGCAGTGCGCCTGACCGCATCATAAGTCCTCGCATAAGTCATCCCCTCATAGGCTGTCTGCTTTTTTTCCCACAATAAAACCCTGCCGGGGAATATGTTCACACTATGTTCAAAGAGGTGAGGTAAACTGGAATGCTTCATATATCATATCTATGGTTTATAGCGATTATCGTCCAACAAAAGGTGCTTAAACGAAATATGCCGTAAATATCCGCAAATAAACTAAATTTGCCTGTGTTTACCAAGGATTTTCTCGCTAGCCACTGTCCAGCTAAGCGATATTGGTAAAGCAATGGTCATCCATAGATTACCCATTGCTTAATAATGGTTCGAATAGAATAAGGTTATGAAGGGATTGTTTCGTCCGGTTTTTTTCTCCATTATAAAAAACTACAAAAAGAAGTTTTTTCTCTCTGATCTTTCGGCAGGACTGATTGTAGGGATTGTGGCGCTTCCGCTTGCCATAGCTTTTGCCATAGCCTCGGGCGTACCGCCTGAAATGGGGCTGATTACCGCAGTAATTATTGGTTTTTTCGTGTCTTTCCTTGGCGGATCACGCGTACAAATTGGTGGACCCTCGGGTGCATTTATCGTAGTCATATACGGCATCATGCAGCAATTTGGCCTGCAGGGGGTGATCATTGCCTCGATCATGGCAGGCTTGATGCTGGTGATCATGGGCCTTATACGTGCGGGAACTGTGATCCAATTCATGCCCTATCCCATCATAGTGGGTTTTACCAGCGGCATTGCCCTGATCATTTTCACCACGCAAATCCAGGAGTTCTTTGGTTTGCCTGGCAATGGTGTCCCACCAGATCCTTTGGGCAAATGGGGTTATTATGTGAGCCACATCCGGGAAATCAACTACCTGGCAGGGGCATTGGGCCTGCTTGCCATCGCCATTACCGCGCTATGGCCACGTATTCATAGAAAGATACCCGGCTCATTGGTCTCCATCGTAATCATCACAGCCGTTGTCCAATTTGCCAACATCGAAGTGGAAACCATTGGCAGCAAGTTCGGGCAGTTTTCAGCTTCGTTTGCATTTCCGGTTTTTATAGATGTGGATTTCGCACTCATCCAGGAGCTTGTAGTGCCTGCATTCACCCTGGCCGTGCTGGGATCAATCGAATCCCTGCTCTCAGCCATTGTGGCTGACGGTGCCACAGGATACCGGCATCGCCCCAACACCGAATTGATGGCACAAGGAGTGGCAAACATCTTGTCGCCACTTGCAGGAGGTATGGCCGGATCAGGTGCACTTGCAAAAACCATGGCGAATATAAGAAACGGGGGAAAAACTCCATTGGCAGGCATGTTTCATGCACTGATTCTCCTGGCATTCATGCTGTTTCTTGGCAAGCTCGCTATGATGATACCCCTCACAGCACTTTCAGGAATCCTCATCGTAGTGGCATACAACATGAGTGAGTGGCGATCCTTCAGAAACATCCTGAAAAGCTCCCGGGGAGAGGCTTCGGTCCTGCTGACTACTTTCCTGCTCACTGTAATCCTGGGACTCAACTTTGCCCTGCCTTTCGGCATCATCCTCGCCATGATCCTTTTTGTGAACAGGGTCATGGAAACATCAGATATTGAAGTGTTAAGACACGAGGTGGAAGATGAAAAATCGCACCTCACAGAAGGTTTTGAAACCCTCGAAATTCCTGAAGGTGTGGAAGTTTTTCAAATCAAAGGGCCTTTCTTCTTTGGTATCGCCAACAAGTTTGACGAAGCTGAGCAGCAAATCCGAGAAATTCCCAAAGTGCGGATCTTGCGGATGCGTCGGGTTCCCTTTATTGACAGTACGGGGCTAAAAAATCTGCGTAGCTTTGTTGAAAGATCACAAAAACATCACACGCGAATAATTTTATCCGGCCCCACAGAAAAAGCGCGTGAGGCCATGAAGAATGAGGGGCTTTATGATGAGATCGGTGAAGAGAACATCTGTAAAAACATCGAAGCATCGCTGGAGCGGGCACGTGAAGTTGTTGGCCGGAAGCAATAATTATTGTCAATCACAACCCTAAACCGCCAACTAAACCCTCAAAAGCTATCCCTATTAACGAGATAGCTGCGCTGTCGCAAGCTTCTTTATTTAGTAGCTGACTAACGAGTGTCATGATGACGCTACTGCAGCCGGCCCAAGTCTTGTTTTTCCCCTCATCTCTGCGACTTAACCGACCACAGTAACATTCACACGACACTAGCTCTTCGCTATCGTTTTTTCCACCATCCGCACGATGGTTTCTTCTTTCTTAAGCGCCATCTCTTCCAGTTCGATACCTTCTTTATAGATCTTTTCAAAGAAATCCTTGTCCTCAAGGTCTGCCGCATTGATCTTCACGTTAAGGAAAGCACCGCGTATTGCCATTCTTGCACAGAGTGCGCCAACGGCTGCATCGGACGCCGAGCTTTGCAATCCTTTCTCGGCCATGAGCTCCATGACTTCCATAGATTCGTAGGCCTTCTTCATCACACGGAAAGGCACCTCAATGGCATATTTCGTAGCATCCTGAATGGCATGTTGTCTGGCTTTCTTGTCTTCTGCAGTTTTCTTAGGAAGTTTAAAAGCGTCCATGATGCGATTGAACGAACGGGTATCCTCGTCAACCAGGAAGAGCAATTCTTCTTTTAGCGCCTGTCCTTTTTCCGCCCATTTACTGTATTCTTCCCAACGCTCATCCCAACCACGTTTGTGTGACGACAGATTGGCTACCATGGTGCCAAGTGATACGCCCAGCGCACCCACATAAGCAGATACTGATCCGCCACCGGGGGCAGGCGATTCACTGGCTGTCTCATCTGCAAACTGTTCAATACTCATGTTGGCCAGTTGTTTTTCATCATCACCCGCGATCATATATTCAATAATCTTTTCCTTAGGGTTGAATGGTTTCAGCTCATCCAGGCCCATGGATTTCACAGCGATCTTGATCAGCTCTGATTCCGATACACCCAGGCTTCTTTTCTGTTTCGCGAGAAAGTATTTGCCTGCATCCAGCATGGCTTTCAGCGGCACCAGGCCTACCAGTTCTGATCCGGTGACCCGCAGTCCGCGCTTTGTGGCCTTATCACTTACTTCATCAAATGCTTTATGTACAGGGGTTACGCTAATATTTGTAAGGTTCATGGAGATCTGCGCAATGCCGTACTCTTCAATAAACCAGCCAATAGCTTTTACCTCCTTCAGTGTGCCAGGTATGTATACGGCGTCACCCTTCTCATCTTTTACGATCTTACCGGTCAGGGGATGCCCTTCCCGCTTTACACGTCCTTTCTCGCGCACATCAAAGGCTACCGCATTGGCACGACGGGTGGAGGTCGTATTCAGGTTGATGTTATAAGCTACAAGGAAATCACGTGCACCCACAGCTGTGACGCCGGCTGAAGGATTCAGCCTGGCAGGTCCGAAATCTGGCTTCCATTCAGCGGTGGTGACTTTTTCAGCCATTCCTTCATATTCGCCACTGCGACAATTTGCCAGGTTTTTGCGTTCAGGTTTCATGGCAGCATTTTCATAGCAATACACAGAAATGCCAAGCTCATCTCCTATTCGCTTAGCCAGCTTGTGGGCATACGCTACCACCTCATCCATGGAGATGTTAGAAACAGGCACAAGCGGACATACATCGGTAGCGCCCATGCGTGGATGTGCGCCCTGATGCTTGCGCATGTCAATCAGTTCTGAAGCCTTCTTAACAGCCCTGAAAGCAGCTTCAACCACCTCGTCCGGTGTCCCTACAAAAGTGACGACCGTGCGGTTTGTCGCTTTGCCGGGATCCACATCCAGCAGCTTAACGCCCTCTACCTGTTCAATCTCCTGGGTGATCCTGTTGATCACAGCCATATCATTTCCTTCACTAAAATTCGGTACACACTCGATCAGTTTTTTCATAGCTATACTGTATTAGAATTGATTTCACTACTGCTTGACTGCGAAAATAAAAAAAAAGCCCTTATCGGGAAAGGGCTTTCAGTGATATTCGATTTGTCCTTTGCTATACTAGTAGCGGCGCTCTTTGATACGGGCGCTTTTGCCACGAAGCTTACGCAGGTAAAAAATGCGTGCACGTCTTACCAGACCGCGGCGGTTCAAAACAATCTTATCAATAAAAGGTGAATGAACCGGAAAGATTCGCTCCACGCCAATGTTTCCTGATATCTTCCTCACAGTAAATGTTTCTGTGGCACCGCTGCCACGACGCTGGAGAACCACACCCTGAAAAGGCTGAATACGTTCCTTGTTACCTTCCTTGATCTTGTAATGTACAGTGATGTTATCTCCTGCGCTAAAAGCGGGCCATTCCCTCTTTTCCACCAGGCTATCCTGCACAAAGTTCATGATTTCCGTCTGATTCATCTGTTTATAATTTTTATATTTCGGTCATATGAACCGAGCACTTGCGAGCTCGGCGAAGCCAAACTCGCCATGACATAATCATTCTCATGTGTGTCAATATATTGGCAGGGCTCGTTTCATCACGATATGGTTTTGAAGATTATCTGTTCCAATGTAAAAAGGAGTGCAAATTTAGATATTTATTCGCAAATACAAAACATTGCCGGGAATTATTTTTTAGTCCAGGTCTGGTGTCATCCCACCCCTACTTTAGCTTGCCCAAGTCTTGATCTTTTTCCTTATCACTTTAACAGGTCCGGGCGGCGCTCTTCCGTGCGCTTGACGGCCTGCTCGTGCCGCCACTCAGCAATCTTGCGGTCATGGCCTCAGAGGAGGATTTCCGGAACTTTCCAACCTTTAAAATCGGCTGGCCGGGTATATACCGGTGGTGACAGCAACCCATCCTGGAAAGAGTCAGACAATGCAGATGTTTCGTCACCAAGCACGCCTGGGAGCAGGCGGATGACAGCATCCGAAAATATTGCTGCGGGCAGCTCGCCCCCGGAAAGCACATAGTCGCCCACCGAAATCTCTTTCGTAACCAAGTGCTCCCTGATGCGTTCATCAATGCCCTTGTAATGGCCACAAAGGATCACCAGGTTTTTCAACACAGACATTCTGTTGGCCATGGGCTGGTCCAGCAACTCTCCATCCGGACTCATATAGATGACCTCATCGTAATTGCGCTCCGCTTTCAATGTGCTGAGCAATCTTTCAACGGGTTCCACCATCATCACCATCCCTGCACCGCCTCCGAAGGGATAGTCATCCACGCGACGGTGCTTGTTAGTTGTAAAATCCCTGATGTCATGAAGGTGAATCTCTGCCAGCTCCTTCTCCATCGCCCTTTTGATAATGGAGTGGGAAAAAGGGCCGTCAAACATGGCCGGGAATATGGTCAGGATGTCGATGCGCATGAGCTTGGGGTTTGAAGTTTGAAATTTGAGGTTGCCAGAGGTGTTTGCGATGATTCGGAATAAAGCGGTATGTTAAAAAATCACCCGGAGTGACAAACCTCACACCAGTGCCAGCCTGAAGACTTCCTCCAGCTCATAGATGCTGGTGCCATCCGGAGCTGCGAATGTGGCGTTGACCATCGCCCTGGCCACAGTTTCTGCATGAATGGGACGCATGTTACGCATAAGACCTATTTTATTTATCGTCTTTAACCCGGCAATGCCCATGCGTTCCATTGTTCTTTTTTCTTCCCGCGGACCGTCAAGAGCCCCCGGACGCATAAAAACCCGCTTGCTGAAATCCAGTTGCCTTAAGTCTTTTTCCAGCTCTCCTTTCATACGAAGATAAAAAAATCGCGATTTGGCATCAGCCCCGGATGAAGAAACCAGGACCAGTGCAGGAATGCCATTCTCTGAGGCTGCTTTAGCCACATTGTACTGATAGGTGTGATCTACCGCATATTGCGCTTTCTTGCCTCCGGCTTTTGCACGCGTGGTGCCCAGGCAAAGATAAAGTACATCACCTTTGACCAGTGTTTCCCAGCCTTCAGGATCAGCAAAATCCACAATGTGTTCGGTGAGCTTCGGGTGACTGATGCCGGTGTCGCGACGGGTCAGCACGGTGACTCCCGAAAAGCGTTCATCTTCAAGTATCTGTTCAATTAAATGCGAGCCGACAAGCCCGGTGGCACCAATGATGATTGCTTGCTTCATATGTATAAGTGTTGTCAAAATGTCGAAATGTCTAAACGTCGAAATATCAAGAATTTATGGGGTTTCTGGTTTAAAGGGTTATGGAGTTAAGAGGTTAACGGTTAAAAACACTAGTTGGGCCATGAATCAACTGACAGGAGGCCGGAAGAAATTGCCCTATCTTTGCAAAGATACACAATGACAGATGGATTTACACCACGATGAGTTAAAAGCATTCCTTGAGGAGAAGACCGAGCTTTACAACCGGCCGGATTTCATTCACGGGGATCCCATCTCCATCCCTCATGCCTATTCGCTAAAAGAAGATATTGAAATCGCAGGCTTCTTTGCTGCCACCCTTGCCTGGGGCAAAAGAGAGACGATTGTCCGCAATGCAGGGCGTTTGATGCGCCTCCTTGGAAACAGCCCTTATGACTTTGTGATGAGCCACCGCACAGATGACCTGAAAAAACTTGACAACTTCGCACATCGTACCTTTCAGCCTGCCGATGCCAAATTTTTTATCAAGGCTCTTCGCAAGGTATATCAACGACATGCGAGCCTGGAAGAGATTTTTTCCAGTGCCGCAACCGCTGAATCGGTCATCCCGGGAATCATCCATTTTCATCAGACATTCTTCAGTATTTCACACCCGGTGCGCACACGAAAACATGTATCCAACCCTGCCAAAGGCTCTCCGGCCAAACGGATAAATATGTTTCTTCGCTGGATGGTCAGAAATGACAAGCGCGGCGTCGATTTCGGCATCTGGAACAAGCTAAGTCCGGCTCAACTGTCTTGCCCGCTTGACTTACACACAGGCAATGTAGCCAGAAAACTGGGATTAATCACTGTCCGCCAGAATAACCTGAAAGCACTTAAGGAGTTAGATACGGCCCTTCGAAAAATGGATCCACACGACCCGGTGAAATACGATTTTGCCCTCTTCGGCCTGGGCATCTTTGAGAAATTCTGAAAATCACCACAAAGCCATTCAGTAACGGACAAGTAATTAATTTACCGAATCATCTTTGATTAACGCGCCAAACTGAAAAATATTTATGGAAATAGCTATCCGGGCTTGCACGATTTGTTAATTTTGTATGGTTCTCAACAAAGATGCTTATGTGCAAAAAACACCAGGAGCATATTGAAAAAGCCATTGAAATGGCGGCGGATAACGCGAAAACACTCTCCGGAGGCCCTTTTGGCGCCATCATCGTCAAAGATGGCGAAGTGATCGGCAAAGGCGCCAACCAGGTAACCACAACCAATGACCCCACGGCACATGCGGAGGTAGTGGCTATCCGGGATGCTTGCAAAAACACCAATAACTTCAGGCTGGAAGGCGCAGTGATTTATGCGAGTTGCGAGCCTTGTCCCATGTGTCTGAGTGCCATTTACTGGGCGAGGATCTCCAGGGTCTACTTTGCCGCCAACAGTAACGACGCAGCAGAGGCAGGTTTCGACGATTCTTTCATATACAAGGAGATTAACCTGCCCAGGGATAAACGAAGCATTCCCTCAGAAAAGCTGCATACTGACAAGGCCACAAAACCCTTCCGGGAGTGGATCCGCATGGAAAAAAAAATCGAATATTAGTTGATGAAAATCAACATTATAGCCTGCGGAAGCCAGGAAGCCGGCGCAAGCAGGATCATATGACGCCTCAAGGCGATTATTTCCGTTGCTGATATGCGGATATCTCGTGTGCAATCCTTTCAATGTCTTCATAGACAGCGGAAAGATCCATCCGCTGTAACTGGCGCTGATCAACCAGCACCTCACCATTGACAATCACCGTTTCCACATCCGAACTCCGCAAGCTGTATACCAGGCTGGAGTATACATTATAAAATGGCTTGCTATGGGGTTTGTCCAGGTTCAGCATAATCATGTCCGCTTTTTTCCCTTTTTCAAGCGACCCAATCCAGTCATCATACCCAATGGCTTTTGCACCTGTAATGGTGGCCATTTCAATGGCTTCCCTGGCATTCAGCACGGTTGTGCTATTGCTGGTAAGTTTATGAAGCAGTGACATGGACCGGATCTCGTCAAACATATCCAGGTCGTTATTGCTTGCCACGCCGTCTGTGCCAACTCCCACATGCACGCCTTTTTTGAGAAGATCGGGAACGGGCGCTGCGCCATTGGCCAGTTTCATGTTGCATTGCGGACTATGAGCCACGCCTGTGCTTGTATTGGCCAGGATGTTAATGTCTTCATCACTAAGCATGACACAATGAACAGCAAGTGTTTGGCTGTCAAGTACGCCCAGGTTTTCCAGGTGCTTAACAGGTGTGGCACCGTACATTTCACGAATGGTATCCACTTCCCACTGATTCTCTGACAGGTGAATGCTGAACATGGTATCGTGCTTGCGGGCCAGTTCTTTTGTCTTCACGATAAGTTCGGGAGACACAGTATAAGCAGCATGAGCAGCCACGCCTTGTTTCACGAGGGGATGTTGCTGCCAGTTACGTATGGCTGTATCAATATACTCAAGCGTTTTGTTGCCACCCCCATTACTGGGCGTCGCATTGTCGAAAACAGCCTCGCTGAGCATGGCCCGGATGCCGGTTTCAGCCACGACGGCAGCCAACTCATCAGTAAAATAATACATGTCCTTAAACATGGTAGTCCCTGAAAGCAACATCTCTGCGATGGCCAGACGCATGCCAGTTTTGAGATTATCTATTTTCGAAGAGAAAGCGGCTTCAAGCGGAAAGATGTGGTCATAAAGCCATTCCTGCAAGGGCAGATCATCGGCGGCACCCCGGTAAATGTTCATTGGCGCGTGGGTGTGCACATTGACCAATCCCGGCATCAGGATCCTATTCCGGCCATCAATCTTGCGCCGGACCTGATATTTTCCTTCCAACTCTACAGCGGGTCCCACTTCCAGGATCTTATCCCCTGAGACAGCCACACTGCCGTTTTTAAAAAATCGTCTTTCTTCATCCATGGTAAGCACCATGGCATTGTGAATAAGAATATCTGCATTTTTTGGTTGTCCGGGTGAGGTCATATGGTTTTGTTTTGCTGTTCAATCCAATAAGGATTATCCCTCAGGTGGCAAATTATAACACAAGTTTACCAAACAAAATTAAACATTTTGTTGGCTTTACAGGTTGCAAACCCGGCTAGCCTGCATGATCAATACAGTATCAAACAATGCGCGGCATTTTTTTCATGAAAATACACCATGTATAAGGCAGACCAACTCTATGCCTATTGCAAGGTTTTGACAATCTGTGTAATATCTCTGCTGGGAAGCGCCCAGCGATGAACACCGGGCGCTGAGCACAGTGCGCTAAATGCTGAATACCAGACACTGGTCGTCCATTCATCATTACGTGAATTGTCAACGATTTTGGAATGACCTGGTGTTACCTTTACTGTCTTTTTATTATTTTAGCGCCATAAACGTAAACCTTACACGATATGATGCAGCAATTGAAAGAAACAGCGGGTTTTTTAAAGGAAAAGACAGGTTATTCGCCTGAAATCGGAATTGTATTGGGAAGCGGACTAGGCGGGTTGGTTGACGAGATCGACGTCGATCACCGCATTCCATACAAGGACATCCCGAATTTTATGTCTTCTACCGTGGAGGGGCACTCCGGCAACCTGATCTTTGGATCGCTGGGCGGAAAAAAGATCATGGCGATGCAAGGGCGCTTTCATTATTATGAAGGATATGACCTGCACAAGGTAACATTTCCAATTCGGGTGATGCATCTAATAGGCGTTCGCACGCTGTTCGTATCAAATGCTGCAGGTGGACTGAACAAAGCTTTTGAAGTAGGCGACCTGATGATCATTCGCGATCACATCAATAACTTCCCGGATAATCCACTTCGTGGCCCCAACCTGGATGAGCTTGGCCCACGTTTCCCGGAAATGAGTGAGACCTACTGCCCCGAGCTGATTGCCAAAGCAAAGAAAATCGCTGCAGACAATAAGATCAAGTTCCAGACCGGTGTATATATTGGCAGCCCCGGTCCCACCCTGGAAACACCGGCAGAGTACAAGATGTTCCGCATCCTGGGTGCAGACTCCACGGGCATGTCTACCGTACCCGAAGTAATCGTAGCGCGCCATGCCGGCATGAAATGCTTCGGCATCTCCGTGATCACCAACCTGGCTGAACCCGTCGATGGACCCACAAGCCACGAGGAGGTACAAAAGCAGGGTGCCGCAGCCTCCTCCAAAATGACCCTGGTCTTTAAGGAGTTGATCAGGCAGATGTAATTCAAAATAGCTGGGACAGGGCTTGACCTGTCCACATTTGGATGTTCGGGGTTAGTGGGTGCACATTGAGCAGCAAAGACCCATTATGCATTGATGTATGCTCTATTTTACATGGCTGAAACACGGGGCGCCCTGAAAGGGCGCTAGCGTTTCCTTGACCCTCGAGCTCTTCATTTTTCATTCTTCACTCTTCATTTTTCTTCTTACCCCCCGAAGTTCATCCACATCCCTCCTTAGCCTGTTTACCTGCCTGGCCAGCTCCTGCTGCGAAGATTCCTCGCCGGGCATCTCGCTGCTGATGTAGTTGACAAACTTCCACACCTCCCTGACATCGTTCACATGCACGTCATAGGGTTCATAAATGGGGTTGAGGGAGTAGAGACGCAAGGTGCCATCCTTTTTGATCTTGTTTTCCAACACCTTAAACACCACACCATCATCCAGGGTGTGGATTACATAGGCATGACGGTCACGGATCAAATGCCAGTTCTGCACGAATTCACAAGTCACCCATGAACCCTCAGGGATGGGCAGCATGCTGTCGCCGGACACCTGAAAGCTGCGATACTTTTTTTGTTTGGATAAAAAGGGCATCTGAAAAGCAGGCAATACCTTGATGAACTCAGGGTCAGCAAAGCCTGCACGGTATCCAGCCCTGGCCTTTTCCGACACCATTTCAATATTCTCTTCATTGTCGCGATCAACCGTGGTTGCCAACACCCGCAACTCACCGCCGGTAAGGTATACATCATGGCCTCGCTCCAGCTGCGACAGCTGGCTTTCCTGCAGTGCGGCCAGATCCGTTTTTACCAGGGTGTCAATCGACACATTAAAATAGCGCGAAAAACTGACCAGGGTTTCCAGGCCCGGCTGAGCCACACCGTTTTCATAGCCACTCAACGTCGACCGCTTCAGGCCAAGGGCATGCGCCACATCGTCCTGGGTGCGCCCCCGGCGCTTCCGTAACAATTTGATGTTTAATCCGAAATGTTCCATAGTAAAAGACAAAAAGACGAAAGGACAAAAAGACGAAAAGACAAAGGGACGAAACGTCGAAATGTCAAAAAGTCGAAACGTCAAAAAGCCACAAGATGTGACATCTGGTTGTTGTTTTTTGTTTATATTATAATCAGATTTCTGATTATTTTTTAATCAAAGATACATGTTTTTTTGTAACCACACAACAAAGTCAAAGTTTTTTACCGGATAACCCTTTAACCTCCGGAGGCCCTACTTGCCAAAAGCCAATAGCTAAAAGCCAATAGCAGATTTTTCGACCTTTTGACTTTTTGACATTAATTCAAACACATGCAAAACAGCATCAACCAGTCACCACAGCATCATCCCGGGGATGTCAGGCCCGGCGGGCGCAGTATTCTGCATCTTGACCAGGATACTTTTTTTGTTTCCGTGGAACGTCTGCGCAACAGCCGTTTGCAGGGCAAACCTGTAATCATTGGCGGCATGGGCGACCGGGGAGTGGTGGCCAGTTGCAGTTATGAGGCCCGGCAGTATGGCGTGCATTCAGCGATGCCCATGAAGATGGCGCGTCAGCTGTGTGGAGATGCTGTGCATATACGCGGCGACATGGAGCTTTACAGCCAGTATTCCAGGATGGTGACAGAAATCATTGCTGAGCGGGCACCGCTTTTTGAGAAGTCATCTATCGACGAACATTATGTGGATCTTACCGGGATGGACAGGTTTTTTGGTTGTCACCGCTGGGCTGTTGCATTGCGGCAGCACATCATGCAGGAGACCGGTCTTCCGATATCCATGGGCTTATCGCTCAACAAGACCATCGCCAAGATCGCCACAGGTGAAGCCAAACCCAACGGGGAAAGGCACGTGGAGCCCCCACGAATCCACCCCTTCCTGGATCCATTGTCCATTCGCAAGATCCCTATGGTAGGTCCGAAAACCTACCATCAGCTGCGCAACATGGGCATCGCCACCATCAAGACCCTGCGAAGCATTCCTGCAGAGATGTTTGAACAGATGATGGGTAAGAACGGACGCGAGATATGGCAACGGGCAAACGGCGTCGACAACACCCCTGTAGTCGCCTGGAGCGAACAGAAAAGCATGGGCAACGAAACCACCTTCGACCGCGACACCATCTCCACCGCATACATCCGGCAGGTGCTGGTCAGGCTCTGTGAACAACTTGCCTTCCGGTTGCGCAAAAACCGGCAGCTCGCCGGCTGTGTCACAGTAAAGATACGGTATGCAAATTTTGACACCCACACGCTCAGGCAACGCATTCCCTACACCGCTTTTGACCATGTGCTGATCCCGGCGTGCAAGGGTCTGTTCGAAAGGCTTTATGGCCGGCGCATGCGCATCAGGCTGGTGGGCATACAGTTCAGCAGCCTGGTCAGGGGCATGCAACAACTCAACATGTTTGAAGACACTCCGGAGATGGCCAGGCTATACCAAGCCGTAGACCGGATGCGCCGCAAACACGGCCCCAAAATCGTTCAGCGTGCCATTTCATCCGAGACATAAAACAAACCCATTCTAATGTACCTGAACTGCCACACCTTCTACAGCCTCCGCTACGGCACCCTGTCACCGGAGCAGCTGGTGCATACAGCCGGCCGGCTTGGGGTGAATGCGCTGGCGCTCACCGACATCCATAACGTAACGGCCATTCCGGAGTTTGTACAACGATGCCGGCAACGCAGCATCAGGCCAGTGGCAGGTATGGAGTTCCGCAAGGGTGACCACCTGTTATACATCGTACTGGCTCGTGATGCTGAGGGATTCCGGCGCATCAACGCCTTTTACAGTCAGCATGCCATGAGTGGATCCCCCCTGCCCTACCGTTTCCCGGTTTGTGACCATACCTTTGCCGTCTATCCCTTTTCGGCATACGGCCCACGTGCCAAGCGGACAAATCCGCGTTCAAATCCGGAGCTTTCATCAAAGGTGCATCACGGGTTGTCTTCGACCTCCCGGGTTACCCGGGTTTCTTCGCCGTGCAGCCAATCTTCGGTTTCCCAACCACCAGGAAGCCACTCCTCATTCAACAGAATACAACAGAAATCAGCCATATCCGGCACCGAGCAAAGGCTGTTTCAACACCCCCATGAATATATCGGGGTGCGACCCGCAGAGCTGCACCGGCTGCAGCGTTCGGCATTTGCAAAACACCCGGGCAGACTCGTGGCCCTCTGCCCGGTCACCCTGGGACATCCGGACGACCACACCCTGCACCGCCACCTGCGAGCCATCGGCCACAATATCGTGCTAAGCAAGCTGCAGCCGCAACATATGGCTCAACCTGACGAGGTGATGCTGCCTCCGGAAATGATCGCACGCCGTTATGCCAGCCATCCGCACATCATCCGGAACACACAAAAACTGCTGGAAGCTTGCAGCATCGATTTCCATTTCAACAAACTCAAAAACAAGAAAACCTTTACCGGCCACCCCTCAGATGACAAGGCCCTGCTGGAAAAACTGGCCCAGGATGGCCTGGAGCAACGCTATGGCAAAGCCCACCAGGAAGCCCGGCGCCGAATCAACAATGAGCTGGACATCATCGACAAGCTGGGCTTCTCTTCTTACTTCCTGATCACCTGGGACATCATTCGCTACTCGATGTCGCGGGGCTTCTACCATGTAGGACGGGGAAGCGGAGCCAACAGCATCGTGGCATATTGCCTGCAAATCACCGACGTGGACCCCATCGAACTGGATCTCTATTTCGAACGTTTTATCAACCCCAAACGATCCACACCCCCCGATTTCGACATCGATTACAGCTGGAAAGACAGGGACCAGGTTCTTGAGTATATTTTCAGGCGATACGGGCAGACACATACGGCCCTCCTGGGCACACTGTCGACCTTCCACCGGCGGTCAGCTATCCGTGAGCTGGGCAAGGTTTACGGACTGCCGAAAAGCGAGATCGATGTGCTGGCAGCAGGAGGCACCCTGAGGAGCAAGCACTGCAGCAGCAGCAATGGGGATGGGGACCCCTTAATTGCAAGGGTGTTGCACTGGGCCGGGCGCCTTATCGGCTTTCCCAACCTGCGCAGCATCCATGCGGGCGGGGTGTTGGTCTCGGAAGACCCCATCTGCTGTTACGCTGCCCTCGACATGCCGCCCAAAGGGATGCCAACCGTACAATGGGACATGTATACAGCCGAGGAGCTAGGTTTTGAAAAGATAGACATTCTCAGCCAACGCGGCATCGGCCATATCAACGAGAGCGTGAAACTGATCAGAGAAAACCAGGGCAAAGATGTGGATGTACACCGCATGGACATCATCAAAAAGGACAACAAGATCAGGGAGCTTTTGCAGCATGGTGACACCATAGGCTGCTTTTACGTAGAGAGTCCGGCCATGCGCAGTCTGCTGAAGAAGCTCAACTGCCGTGACTACCGCGGGCTTGTAGCTGCCAGCTCCATCATCCGGCCGGGCGTATCCCGCTCAGGGATGATGCAAGAGTACATTCGCCGCAGTCATCACCCGGAGGAGATCCAATATCTTCATCCCACCATGGAGGCACAACTTAAAGAAACTTACGGAGTGATGGTCTACCAGGAGGATGTGATCAAAGTATGCCACCATTTTGCCGGCCTGGGACTAGCCGACGCCGATGTGCTGCGCCGTGCCATGAGCGGAAAATACCGGTCAGAAAAGGAGATGCAGCGACTGAGACAACGCTTTTTTGACAGCTGCCGTTCCCAGGGACATCCCGAAAGCCTTACCCACGAAGTGTGGCGACAGATCGAATCTTTTGCAGGCTACTCTTTCTCCAAGGCCCATTCTGCATCGTTTGCCGTGGAAAGCTATCAGAGTCTCTACCTGAAGGCCCATTACCCGCTCGAGTTCATCACCGCCGTGATCAACAACTTCGGCGGCTTTTACCGGAGCGAGATCTACTTTCACGAGGCCCGCATGGCAGGGGCGAAAATCGAACTTCCATGCGTCAACAGGAGCAGCTACCTGAACCACCTTGAAGGGAAAACCCTTTTTGCCGGACTGGCACACATCAGACAGCTCGAACACAAAACCTGTCAAAGGCTTTTTGCCGAGCGCCAAGTGCATGGTCCTTTTAAAAGCCTGGAAGAGTTTATGCGCCGCACGGCCATCGACACCGAACAACTCGTAATCCTCATCCGCATCAACGCCCTGCGTTTTACCGGAACGCCTAAGGCACAACTGCTTTGGCAGGCCTACCTTATGGCAGGTCGCCGAAACCACAACCACCCCATGCTTTTTGAGCCCGCAACAAAACAGCTTCAGTTGCCTGAGCCCGAAGGAAACGACCTGACCGATGCCTACGACGAGCTGGAACTGCTTGGGTTCACCCTGAGCATCAGCCCTTTTGATCTGTTGCAAACGCGTTTTCGAGGCGATACCGATGCACGCCACATGGCGACACACAAAGGGAAAAGCATCCGGATGGTCGGATGGCTGGTCAACACCAAGTACGTACGCACCGTCAAACAGGAAACCATGTATTTTGGATGCTTTCTCGACCATAAAGGCCATTTTTTTGATACCGTCCATTTCCCGCAAAGCATCCGCAACCATCCTTTCCGCGGAAGCGGGATATACCTCTTAAAAGGCAGCATTACAATGGAATATAACCACCCATCGCTGGAAGTGGAAAAAATGGCACGCTTGCCTGTCAAACCCTATCCCAGGGAAATTGCACCAGGCAACCATGCGCAGCCTGCCTGATTACCAGGATCACAGGTGCTTCAGGTTACACGGCAAAATAATATGCCCAAAGCGGGTTGCGTCCAGGATGCAACCCGCTTTGGGCATGCTGTGTTTCGAATAATTCACAGCAATCCCCTTATAAGCAACAGACAGATGTCATGCATTGACAGGGGATTCAGATATCAAAGCAAATGCTATCTCAGGCCTGTGCCGCGGGACCTCCCAGGTTCATGGGCAAACCGGGTCCTTTGGTGTCTTTTATGGGCCCATGGATGGATTCAAACTTGTTAATGTTGTCCCTGAGGGCATTCATCAGCCGCTTGGCGTGCTGGGGGGTAAGCACAATGCGTGACTTTACCTTGGCTTTGGGAACCCCAGGCATCATGCGCGCGAAGTCTACCACAAACTCCGTATTGGAGTGGGTGATGATGGCCAGGTTGGCATAAATACCTTCCGATACTTCTTCTCCCAATTCAATGTTGATCTGCTTATCTGTTTTTTTTTGTTCAGACATAAAACACTTCCTTCCTTTTTTTTGTAAGATTAATGTGTTAGTAACATACGGGGCATGACAGCCGTGCGTCATGCCCCGATACAATTCGATTATCTGTCAGCCAATCTACTCTTCCGCTTTCTGGACTGTTTTTTTGGCTTCTTCCTTGGATGCCATCAGCAATTCATATTCTTCCATGGAGCCTACGATGATCTTGTCATATTCACGCAACCCTGTTCCTGCTGGGATCTGATGACCAACGATCACATTTTCCTTCAAGCCATTCAGTTTGTCTGTCTTGGCATTGACAGCCGCATCCGTGAGCACCTTGGTGGTTTCCTGAAATGAGGCGGCCGAAATAAAGCTCTTGGTCTGCAGGGATGCCTTGGTAATACCCTGAAGTTGCTGGCGTGCTGTAGCACCCCTGGCATCCCGGGCCTCCACAAGATTCTTATCCTTGCGACGGAGCATTGAATTTTCGTCGCGCAGCTTGCGGGCCGTAATGATCTGACCGGGTTTGAGTGAAGAATCACCAGGCTCTTCAACCACTTTCTGGCCAAAGAGGCTGTCATTCTCTTCCATGAATTCGACCTTGTTGACGATCTCATTCTCAAGGAAACGCGTGTCGCCCGGATCTTCAATCACCACCTTGCGCATCATCTGGCGCACGATAATCTCAAAATGCTTGTCATTGATTTTTACACCCTGCAGGCGATAAACCTCCTGAACCTCGTTCACGATATACTCCTGAACGGCAGTGGGACCCTTAATCGCCAGGATGTCAGCAGGAGTGATCGGACCGTCAGACAGAGGTGTTCCCGCCTTCACAAAGTCGTTTTCCTGTGCCAGGATCTGCTTGGTTAATGGCACCAGGTAGCGTTTTTCATCACCTGTCTTGGATGTGATGATCACCTCCCGGTTTCCACGCTTGATCTTTTTGCCAAAGGAGACGACACCGTCAATCTCGGAAACAACAGCCGGATCAGATGGGTTACGGGCTTCAAAAAGCTCCGTGATCCGCGGTAAACCACCGGTGATATCGCCAGATTTGCCTACTGCACGAGGAATCTTGGCAATGATTCTACCTGGCTTCACTTCCTTTTCTTCGTTGATCACCACATGCGCACCCACCGGCATGTCATACACACGCTCCACCTTGCCCTCCTTGTTCACAATGCTTAGTGAAGGGTTACGCGACTTATCCTTGGAGTCAATGATAACCTTTTCATAATAACCCGTCTGCTCATCAGAGTCCGTCCGGTAAGTGGTTCCCTCTTTCATGTTGTTGTATACCACCTTACCGGGTTTATCCGTCACGATAACTGCGTTGTAAGGATCCCATTCACAAATCAGCTCACCACTCTTCACCTCATCACCATCCTTATAATACAAGTTGGCCCCATAAGGGATGTTCTGACTGGTAAGCACCATCTGGGTGTTCTTGTCTATGATGCGCATCTCAGCAGAGCGTCCGATGACAACATGGTACGACCTTCCTTCATCATTGGTGAAGGGAACAGCTCTGAGCTCGTCGATTTCGAGCACACCGCCATATTTGGCATTGATTTTAGACGCTGTTGCGATGTTGGATGCCGTACCACCTACGTGGAAAGTACGCAGTGTAAGCTGGGTTCCGGGCTCCCCAATAGACTGTGCAGCGATGACACCAACAGATTCACCCTTCTGTACCATGCGGCCGGTGGCCAGGTTGCGCCCATAACATTTGGCACACACCCCTGTTTTCGATTCACAGGTCAGCACCGAACGGATTTCCACTGCTTCAATGGGTGAGTCTTCAACAAACTCTGCGATTTCTTCCGTGATCTCATCACCGGCCTTGACGATCAGGTTGCCGGAAGTAGGATGGTAGATATCATGCAGGGAGTTACGACCAAGGATGCGGTCATAAAGTGTTTCTACCGTCTCCTCATTGTTCTTTAATGCCGTAGCGGTAAGTCCACGCAAGGTGCCGCAATCCTTTTCGTTGATGATCACGTCCTGCGCTACATCCACGAGACGCCTGGTAAGGTAACCGGCATCGGCGGTCTTGAGGGCGGTATCCGCCAGACCTTTACGTGCACCGTGTGTCGAAATGAAGTACTCAAGCACGGTAAGGCCTTCCTTGAAGTTAGAAAGAATGGGGTTTTCAATAATTTCGGCACCTTTTGCCCCCGACTTTTGTGGTTTTGCCATAAGACCACGCATACCGTACAGCTGACGGATCTGTTCCTTGGATCCCCTGGCACCAGAATCCAGCATCATATATACGGGATTAAACCCTTGGTTGTCTGCAGTGGTTTTATCGATCAGCACCTTAGTCAGCTTCGCATTGGTATGGGTCCAGATGTCAATGATCTGGTTATACCGCTCGGTGTTGGTGATAAAGCCCATGCTGTAGTTGCCCCGGACCTCTTCAACCTGTGTGTCGGCCTGGTTGATCAGGATCTGCTTCTCCTCAGGCACAATAATGTCGCCCAGGTTAAAGGAAAGACCACCACGAAATGCCAGCTCAAAACCAAGGTCCTTAATGTCATCAAGGAATTTGGATGTACGGGAAATGCCTGTCTCTTTCATGATGCCGCCAATGACATCACGGAGGGCTTTCTTTGTGAGCAATTTATTGACAAAGCCATAGTCTTCCGGAATCACCGTGTTGAAAAGCACACGGCCCACGGTTGTTTCCACGATTTTATCAACGAGCTTGCCCTTTTCTTTTACAGGCACCCTGACTTTGATCACGGCATGCAGGTCTGCGCGCCCTTCGTTGTGCGCAATGATCACCTCTTCCGTGCCATAGAATGTCAGCCCTTCTCCCTTGACGGGATGTGCTTTGGTACTCTTCCTGCCTTTGGTCATATAGTAGAGGCCAAGTACCATGTCTTGCGAAGGAACGGCAATCGGTGCACCGTTTGCCGGGTTAAGGATGTTGTGAGAGGCCAGCATCAGGAGCTGGGCTTCCAGGATTGCGGCGTTGCCCAGCGGCAAATGAACAGCCATCTGGTCTCCATCAAAGTCGGCATTAAACGCCGTACAGACCAGGGGATGCAGCTGAATGGCCTTACCCTCAATCAGCTTAGGTTGGAATGCTTGTATACCCAGCCTGTGCAAAGTGGGAGCGCGGTTTAACAATACAGGATGCCCTTTTAACACATTTTCCAGAATATCCCATACTACAGGATCCTTCCTGTCAACAATTTTTTTGGCAGACTTTACGGTCTTGACGATGCCTCGCTCCAGCATCTTCCTGATGATAAAGGGCTTAAACAGCTCTGAGGCCATCTCTTTGGGAATACCGCATTCATGCAAGCCCAATTCCGGACCCACCACGATGACTGATCGCGCAGAATAGTCGACGCGCTTACCAAGCAGGTTCTGACGAAAACGTCCCTGCTTGCCTTTCAGGCTGTCAGAAAGAGATTTCAACGGCCTGTTTGACTCGGTCTTTACCGCATTGGTCTTCCTCGAATTGTCAAAAAGGGAGTCTACGGCTTCCTGCAACATTCTCTTTTCATTACGGAGGATGACATCTGGGGCCTTGATCTCCATGAGCCGCTTGAGTCGGTTGTTACGGATGATCACACGGCGATAAAGGTCATTGAGGTCACTGGTGGCAAAACGGCCGCCATCCAACGGCACAAGCGGCCGCAGCTCCGGCGGAATAACAGGCACCACATCTACAATCATCCAGTCGGGACGGTTCTCAATCGTTTTTTGCGCATCACGGAAAGCCTCCACCACCTGCAGGCGTTTGAGTGCATCCGCTTTGCGCTGCTGGGATGTCTCCGTGTTTGCTTTGTGCCTAAGGTCATAGGAAAGCTGATCAAGATCCAACTTCATCAGCAATTCCTTCAGGGCATCAGCACCCATCTTGGCCACAAACTTATTGGGATCATCTTCTTCAAGCATCTGGTTTTCCATAGGAATGGATTCCAGGGCATTAAAATATTCTTCCTCGGTAAGAAAATCCATGAAGTTGAGTTCGTCAGCCTTGGCACCGGGATTGATCACCACATAGCGCTCATAATAGATGATCTGATCCAGCTTCTTAGATGGCAAGCCCAGCAAATAGCCGATTTTGTTGGGCAAGGTGCGGAAAAACCAGATGTGTGCTACAGGTACCACAAGTTTGATATGCCCCATGCGTTCACGACGTACCTTCTTTTCGGTGACTTCCACACCACACCGGTCACAAACGATGCCTTTATAACGAATGCGCTTATATTTGCCACAATGACACTCCCAGTCCTTCACCGGACCAAAAATTCGTTCGCAAAACAACCCATCACGTTCAGGCTTGTATGTACGATAGTTTATGGTCTCCGGTTTCAGCACCTCCCCGTGTGACCGTTCCAGGATTGACTCAGGAGAAGCCAGGCTGATGGTAATATTGGAGAAGTTGCTTTTGACATTGGATTCTTTTCTGAAAGCCATATATTCTTATTTGTTAAAGAACGTAGTTGATTTTAATTCAGGACTGACGCATTGAGATCAGTCGAAGGTAATATTGAGACCAAGTCCTCTGAGCTCGTGTACCAGCACGTTGAAAGACTCAGGAACGCCAGGGATGGGCATGTTTTCTCCCTTCACGAGGGACTCATATGTTTTGGCCCTTCCAATGACATCATCGGATTTCACCGTAAGGATCTCCTGCAAGACATTGGCAGCACCAAAGGCTTCCAGGGCCCACACCTCCATCTCACCAAACCGCTGACCACCAAACTGTGCCTTACCTCCAAGAGGTTGCTGCGTGATCAGTGAATAAGGCCCAATAGACCGTGCGTGCATCTTGTCATCCACCATATGGCCCAACTTAAGCATATAGATCACACCTACTGTGGCAGGCTGGTCAAAACGCTCTCCGGTGCCTCCGTCATACAGGTGCACCTTTCCATTCTCCGGAAGCCCTGCCTCGTTAAGGTATCCATTGATCTGATCAATATTGGCACCATCAAAAATTGGCGTGGCGAATGTCATGCCGAGCTTTTCACCTGCCCATCCCAGCACTGTCTCATAAATCTGGCCGAGGTTCATTCTGGATGGAACACCCAGCGGATTCAGGACAATGTCGACCGGTGTACCGTCAGACAAAAAGGGCATATCTTCCTGGCGAACAATTTTCGCCACAATGCCTTTATTGCCGTGACGTCCTGCCATCTTGTCACCTACTTTCAACTTGCGTTTCTTGGCCATGTATACCTTGGCAAGCTGTACGATACCGGTTGGCAATTCATCTCCCACACTGGCAGTAAACTTGCGCCGATTGTGGTTACCCAGAAGATCTTTATACTCAATGGAATAATTGTGCAGCAGCTCTTTGATCAGCTGGTTTTTCTTCTTATCGGTTGTCCAGTTGTTGGGATTTATCGTGTTGTAATCCAGGCCGTGCAGAATCTTTTGTGTAAACTTGGTTCCCTTGGGAACTACAGATTCTTTCAAGCTGTTTGTCACCCCCTGTGAGGTCTTACCGGAGACAAGTACAATAAGCTTGTCGACCAGCTTCGACCGCAGTTCATCGGCTTTCTGGCTAAACTCTTCATCAAGTTTTTCGATAAATGCCTTCTCTTTTGTTTTTGCCTTACGGTCTTTGATTACCCTTGAAAACAGTTTTTTATCTACGATCACGCCTTTGGTGGCGGGCGGTGCCTTCAGGGAGGCATCTTTCACATCGCCGGCCTTATCTCCAAAGATGGCACGCAGCAGTTTTTCTTCAGGTGTCGGGTCAGTTTCACCCTTCGGGGTGATCTTACCGATAAGTATATCGCCCTCATTCACTTCAGCACCAATGCGGATCAACCCATTCTCATCAAGATCTTTGATGGCATCGGCACTGACGTTGGGAATGTCGCTGGTGAGCTCTTCCGCACCACGCTTGGTGTCACGTACGTCCAGTGAAAATTCTTCGATGTGAATGGAAGTGAACATGTCGTCATGGACGATCTTTTCAGATACCACAATGGCATCCTCAAAGTTATACCCTTTCCAGGGCATGAAAGCCACTTTCAGGTTTCGTCCAAGAGCAAGCTCCCCATTCTGTGTGGCATAACCTTCGCATAGCAACTGTCCTTTACTGACCCGCTGCCCTTTTGTGACAATCGGCTTTAGGCTCAAACAGGTATTCTGGTTGGTCTTGGCAAATTTTGTCAGCTCATACGTCTTGACATCATCTTCAAAGCTCACCAGTCGTTCCTCTTCCGACCGTGCATATTTGATCACGATGGAGTCGGCATCCACATATTCTACGGTGCCTTCGCCCTCAGCATGCAGCAACACCCTGGAATCGTTGGCCACCCGTTTTTCAAGTCCGGTGCCTACGATGGGAACTTCCGGTTTGATCAAGGGAACAGCCTGGCGCATCATGTTACTTCCCATCAACGCCCTGTTGGCATCATCATGCTCCAGGAAGGGGATCAAAGAAGCAGCTATGGAGGCGATCTGGTTAGGCCCCACATCCATCAGGTTGATTTGTTCCGGCTCTACGATCGGATAGTCTGCCTGGTAGCGCACCTTAATGCGGTCTTCTACGAAAGAGCCATCTTTATTCAAAGGTACGTTCGACTGGGAGATGATCTCTGTTTCTTCTTCTTCTGCAGAGAGATACATAGGTCCGTCATCGTGTTTTACCTTCCCATTGTCGACCTTAAAGTATGGGGTTTCAATAAATCCCAGTTCATTCACTTTGGCATAAACGCATAGCGAAGAGATCAGTCCGATATTCGGCCCTTCGGGTGTTTCAATTGTACAAAGCCTTCCATAATGCGTAAAATGCACGTCGCGTACCTCAAAACCAGCTCGTTCCCGCGAGAGTCCTCCTGGACCAAGCGCTGACATCCGCCGCTTATGAGTAATCTCCGCAAGCGGGTTGGTCTGATCCATAAATTGCGACAGCTGGTTGGTGCCAAAGAAGGAGTTGATTACTGACGACAATGTTTTTGCATTGATCAGGTCGGTGGGGGCAAACACTTCGTTGTCGCGCACATTCATACGTTCACGGATGGTCCGTGCCATACGGGCAAGACCTACACCGAACTGCGCATAAAGCTGTTCTCCAACCGTACGTACACGTCTATTGCTCAAGTGGTCAATATCGTCTACATCGGCTTTGGCATTAACCAGTTCGATCAGATACTTCACGATGCGGATGATGTCTTCCCTGGTAAGCACCTTCACATCCATGGGGGTGTCCAGGTTAAGCTTTCTGTTAATTCGGTAGCGACCAACATCACCCAAATCGTAGCGCTTATCCGAGAAGAAAAGCTTTTCGATCATACTCCGCGCCGTCTCATCATCAGGCGGATCGGCGTTGCGCAGCAAGCGGTAAATAAACTCAACCGCTTCCTTTTCGGAGTTGGTAGTATCTTTCTGGAGGGTGTTATATACAAGGATATAGTCATTTACATTCAGTCCTTCCTTATGCAGGATAATATTTTTGACACCTGCATCCAGGATTTGTTCAATGTGCTCGTTTTCAAGTACCGTTTCCCTGTCAATGATCACCTCAGTACGTTCGATGGACACCACTTCACCGGTATCTTCATCCACAAAATCCTCCACCCATGACCTGAGCACCCGGGCTGCCAGCTTCCTTCCGACATACTTTTTTAGGCCTGTTTTGGTCACTTTCACCTCATCGGCAAGGTCAAAGATTTCCAGGATCTCCTTATCCGTTTCAAAGCCGATTGCCCTCAACAGGGTTGTAACAGGCAACTTTTTTTTGCGATCGATATAAGCGTACATCACGCTGTTGATATCGGTTGCAAACTCTATCCAGGAGCCTTTAAAGGGGATGATACGGGCGCTGTACAGCTGGGTACCATTGGCGTGAACACTGGTGCCAAAGAAGACTCCAGGTGAACGATGCAACTGTGACACCACCACCCTTTCAGCACCATTGATCAGGAATGTACCCCGTGGTGTCATATAGGGAATAGTGCCCAGGTAAACATCCTGTATGATGGTTTCAAAATCCTCATGCTCGGGATCAGTACAATAAAGCTTCAACTTTGCTTTTAAAGGGACACTGTAAGTGAGTCCTCTTTCAATACACTCCTGGATGGAATATTTCGGTGGATCAATAAAATAATCAAGAAACTCCAGGACAAAATTGTTTCTTGCATCGGAAATCGGAAAGTTCTCACTGAACACTTTGAAAAGCCCTTCGTTTTTCCGGTTTTCGGGAGTGGTCTCTAACTGGAAAAAGTCCTGGAAGGACTTTATCTGAATTTCGAGAAAATCGGGATAATCAAAATGGGCAGTAACTGTTCCGAAATTGACCCTTTCTGCGTGTTTTTGTTTTGCTGCCAAGGTATGAAGGTTTGAAGTTACTAAAAGCTAAAAAAAAGAAGAACAGGATATCGTGTAATAAAGATCAGACTTCTACAGCGAATATAGCATTCGGCAGAAGTCTAATCTTTATGGGGTAGTAATTGCAAACTTACTTTATCTCCACCTCTGCTCCAGCTTCGTCAAGCTGTTTTTTCAGCGACTCGGCTTCGTCTTTTGTAACTCCTTCTTTGATGGGTTTTGGCGCACCGTCTACCAATTCCTTGGACTCTTTCAGTCCGAGGCTGGTCAATTCTTTCACCAGCTTGACCACTGCCAGCTTTGAAGAACCAGGAGCCTTGAGGATCACATCAAATTCAGTCTTTTCCTCAGCGGCTTCGCCACCGCCTTCACCACCACCGGCTGCAACAGCAACAGGCGCAGCAGCTGCGGGCTCAATGCCATATTCTTCTTTTAAAATCTCTGCCAACTCACTAACCTCTTTCACGGTCAGGTTAACCAACTTTTCTGCAAAATCTTTCAAATCTGCCATTTTCTTATTGTTTTAATTGGGGTTTTACTTTTCAAAAATTGATGATAAACGATTAAATTCAGCTTTCTTCTTTTTCGGAAAGCGTTTTGACCAGGCCAGACAAGGTGTTACCGCCCGATTGCAGGGCAGAGAGCACGTTTGTGGCTGGTGATTGCAACAGTCCGATCACATCGCCGATCAGTTCTTCTTTCGACTTGATCCTGACAAGCACATCCAGCTGATCTGCGCCAATGTAGATAGATTCCTCCACATAGGCACCCTTGATCACTGGTTTTTCAAGTTTGCGGGCTTTCTGGAATTCCTTGATCAGTTTTGCCGGAATGTTGCCGGTGTCAGAAAGCATCACGGAAGTGGGGCCGGCCAGGGTCTCATACAGAGGTTCCAGGTTTTTCTCACTCTTCTCCATGGCCTTCTTCAACAAGGTGTTTTTCACCACTTCCATCTGCACATTTCTGCGAAAACAAAGCCTTCTCAGGTTGTTAATTGTTTCCACGTTCAGGTCGGAAGTATCTGTCAGATAAATGACATCGCTGGCCTTGAGTTTTTCGGTAAGCGATTCAATAATCTGATATTTTTCGTCTCTACTTTTCATAAAATAAACATCTTTAAAAGGTGAAGCACCTTTTGTTTAAAGTGTTACTGATTTG
>PWNO01000271.1 GCA_003557765.1 Bacteroidales bacterium | reverse complement strand
GACCATCGAAGACCGGGATGAAGGCCGGCTATACATATAGCCCTGGCCATCGCGGCCCTGAGAGTCATATAACCATAGTTCAGCAATCCGTTAGGGGGTGGCCCTTCCCGATAACGCCGAAAATCCGGGTCATCGAAGAAAGCTGCCCAATACAATCTGGCTGCCTGTCCTTCACGGTTATCGGTGTCGCCGGATCGTATGCCTTTGATCATGTCACACCCCACGAACCCATACCAGTAAAGAGGTAGAATATCCCAAATAAAAATACCTGATCCCAGACATCAATACCGGTAGAATAGGTGGGATGAACATCTTATTCCGGTTAACCGGCCTGCTGAAAATAAACAACGATCTGTTATTCCCTGCGGGGATCAGGATAGCACAGAGCGGTAAATGTATATACATCAAGGGAAAACGCCCTGAAACATGTGCAAACTGTAGGAATCAGGGCCAATGGCCCATATATATTCATGGAAGCTTCATACGCTGGCTAATCACCATAAAACATGGAAAACTGGTTCGAATTCAACTGTGCAAGCCCCGATGGCAATGCCAGCACTGCGGCAGCACCTGTCACACACGATCATCGTGTGAGATACCTCGAATACAGGTCTGCTCCCTGACCTTCATTTTGATCCTCTGGCTTTGCATACGACATGGCAGAGAGAAGGCACTGGACCTGTTGAGTTCCGTCCCCACAGCAGACGAAATAAAGAAGTGTCCCATTCTTCCGGATATCAGGAGCATTGCCCGGTGGCATCAGCGCGCCTGCAAAGTATCCCATAACACACAACATTACATCCGTAAAACAGTCGTAGAAATGAGTGAGCCCTCGCCAGTAGAAATTCTTTTTCGGAGTGGTTTGTCGCCGCCTGAAACATCACTGAATCGCACCTGGAAGCAAATCCGCCGGGTCACCAGATTGTATTCCGCAGTCGAAATGATCCGAAGGTTTTGCGCAAAACCAGAGCGCCGCAACACACCGGGCATCTCCATTCTTCTGGCAAAGGCTCACGGGAGGGCAGACAAGCGTCAACAACAATTCCTTTATTAAAAACGGCCTGCCTCCTGGTAAGCGATAATGTCCCATTTTGTGATTTCATGCAAGTCTCCAGAGGTATTTTTTCCCACAATCGATGTCATCGTATAGACAAACAGCTGTAAATATCATGCTTTTAATCAATTTGAAAAGGAGATGAAAGCATGACAATTTCAGAAGACAGAGGTTTACAGATGGCATTGCATCGCTACCAGATCATTGCACCATTTCTGGCCGAAGAACTGCCCCGTGGCTCAAGAGGGCCATATCTGGCAAAACTTGCTGAACAGGTCTGGACCACACCGAATAATAAACCGGTGCAGTACAGTGCGGAGACATTGAGGGTCTGGGTACGTAAGTGGAGACAACGGGGTTTTGAGGGGCTGAAAAACACCGAACGAAGCACCCGTGGGACAGCGAAAGCGTTGGAACAGCGCATTATCGATGAAGCATGCAGGCTGAAGGAAGAGGTTCCGGCAAGATCAATAAAACGAATCATAAAGATTATGGAGGACTTGAAATTCATATCTCCAGGCCAGGTTCAGCGCTCTACACTGCATCGTGCCCTGAAAGCGAAGGGGCTTTCTGCAAGACGCCTGAAGACCCCGGAGAACAAGGACCTTGATCGGTGGCAGGCAGATTTTGCCAATGATATCTGGCAGGCTGACATGCTTTTCGGGCCATGGCTGCCAGATCCGGATAAACCCGGTTCCATGAAACGCACCTACCTGTATGCCTTCATTGACGATGCCAGTCGCCTGCTGCTTCATGGCCGTTTCAGTTTCAAGGGTGATTTGCCTGCCCTTGAGCTTGTGTTCCGACGCGCCTTGCAGCGCTGGGGTGTACCGAGGAAGGTATATTACGACAATGGCATGACATTCAGGTCTGTACACATGAAGCAGATTTGCGCTGAAACGGGCATTCACGGGATCATTTTCACAAAACCGCGACGCCCAATGGGACACGGTAAAATTGAGGCTCTAAACCGTTTTTGCAGAAATGCCTTTATTGAGGAGGTCAAGGCATCGAATATACGGACCCTCGATCAGCTCAACGAAGCCTTCTTCGTCTGGGCAGATGACGAATATAACAGGAGAGAGCATTCCGAACTCAAAACCTCCCCATTGCAACGCTGGCAACAGGATTCGAAAAAGATCCGTTTTGTAGACGAGGAGAAACTTCGCCATGCCTTTCAGTGGAGCATTGAGCGCACTGCGGACAAATGCGGCATAATTTCCCTGTTTGCGGTGAAATACCAGGTTTCTTCAAAAATGGCCGGGAAACGTGTACAAATCAGGTATGACCCCGACTATCTCGACGAGGTGGAGATATGGCACAAGGGAAAATTCATTGAACGGATCAGCCCTTATGAAATCACTACTCATCGCAGGCCTCGCCTGCCTGAGCCGGAAATGCAGCTTAATCATGTCGCAAAAACCGACTGGCTTGGCCATATTGTTCAGAGACGCCGGGAACGTCTGCAGGAAGAAGAAGGACAGATAACTTCCGAGGTTGAAGCTGAGCATAAGAGAAAAGATGAAACGGATCGCCAATTGACCGGATTTCTGCATGTGCTCAGACAAAGACTTCATCCTGATGTGATGGACGATCTAACCGCTGGCATGTTCTTTCGCAGATTCGGTCCTTTCGACCCATTGGCGGCCGTTGATGTAATTGACGAAGTTGTTAAATCCCATGGCCCTGATCAGCATATCTCGGTCTATCTGCAGGCCGTCCAAAAAGCTGATGCCGAGCCTTTTTAATACGGAGGACATAATGAGCTACAAAACCGATAAACTATCCCTCGAAGCACACTTTCATTTCAGTCGCATGCCATTCACCAAAAAAATGTGGGCCAAAAATATGTTTGAGTCTCAATCGCAGGGAGATCTCAAACGAGGTCTGGAATTATGGAGCAATGTAAGGGGTATATGCCTCGTTTCCGGTCCCAATGGAGCTGGCAAAAGCATAACTCTGCGAAGATTTTGTCTGGATCTGGAGG
>PWNO01000135.1 GCA_003557765.1 Bacteroidales bacterium | reverse complement strand
GGCCTTGAGACGGTATTCTGATCTCAAGTAAATCCATGAATGTTGGCAACAGGTCAAAGGTCATAACCGTTTCACCGGTAACAGATAAAGCCGGTATTCTCCCCGGCCACCATGCAATGGCAGGAACTCTGTGACCACCTTCGTACACTTGCGTTTTCTGACCCCTCAATGGACCATTTGAACCAACTTCAGGCCAGATATCGCTGCCAACCGGATAGTTCAGGTATCCCCCGTTATCCGAAGTGAAAAATACCAGCGTATTCTTATCAAGGCCCTGCTCACGTAAAGTCTCAATAATAAGCCCCACACTCTCATCAAGGTGTTCAATCATTTCAATAAGGGTTTCCGGGATCTTTTCGGGAGAATGCGGGCCCAGCTTGCTGAGAGGCCCGGGATAATTGCTTGTAAATTCCTCGCCGTCCCGCCTGGTCTCAAGATTACCGTCTTCTGGTGCTTGCCAGGGAAAATGTATGGCCAGATGCGAAACAAACAGAAAAAAGGGATTGTTTTTATTATTCTTGATAAACCTGACTGAGTTTTCCGTAATTACATTTGTAGTATAACCCTCCTGAAAAGCTAATTTTTCATTGTGCCACCAGTCAGGATAACCAAACCGGTCCAGTTTTGAAAAATAATCACCACAACCACCTGTCAAACCACGAAACTCATCAAAACCATGAAAAACAGGGTTGGATGAAAGATGGTTACCCAAATGCCATTTCCCGAAGATCCCCGTTACATATCCTGCTTTTCTAAGATATTCGGCCATTGTAACCTCATCTTTGTTTGCATCACTGCCTATTCCTTTAATTCTTCCCTGTCCCGGACTTTCCCACCTGGTCAGTAAGAATGTTTCTATTCCTGAGCGCTGCTGATATCTGCCAGTCAGCAATGCTACGCGGGTGGGAGAACTCGTTGGCCCGTTACTGTGAAAATCAGTAAAAAGCATGCCTTCCTGTGCCAATCGGCTCAGGTGGGGAGTCTTTGCCTGTCCGCCATAATAACCTCCAAGGTCCCCATACCCCAAATCATCAGCCAGTATAAGAATAATATTGGGAGGCATGTTATCAGCCGGATAACCGGTATTCTCCCTGTTCTCTGAGTTTGAAGGCAGGACAGAACCGGATGCAATTACCGGAATAACACCAACTGCTCCGATAAAAAGTTTATGACTTAACATACATTTTGATTAAATATCAACTGATTTCAGGTTAATAAGCAGGAATTGCAGGTTCATCACTCCAGTGAAAGGGAAATTCCCTCTCCTTTTCATCAATGATTGATTCAAACCTTTCCCTTATGGCTCTCTCACGGGCATTCAGGTCAGTTAACGGATTCTCTTCCAAAGGGTCGGTTCTGGTATTGTAAAAAAACATTTCCCGGTAAAGTTTGTAATCACCATCCATTACCCAGCGGGTATGTGGCCATCCATCTCCAGGGCCGAACCGGGGTGAATAATGAATGAATATCTCATCCTGAATAGGATCATCATCACCCTTAAGCACCGGAAGAAAGCTCCTGCCATCAGTCCTGACATAACAGGGATCAATTCCGGCAATATCAGTAAGCGTGGGAAGGAAATCAGCAAAACTGATAATTCCTTCATAAACCCTTCCACCTGTAATTACCGATGGCCATGAGGCTATCAGGGGAACATGGTTGCCGTGGTTAATTGACAATGCTTTGCCTCCTGCCACTTCGCCATGAATTGTTTCAGATACAATCCTCCTGTGCGTACCATTATCTGATGTAAAAAGGAGCAACGTGTTATCCCATAAACCCTCCTCCTTAAGCTTTGTCTCAAGTCTCACGATGATTTCATCAATATATTCCACCATCGGCTTAAAAAACCTTCTGTCCTGCTCATATCGCAGATCAGGATCTTTCCATTCCGGACAGTTGGGTGTCGGAACAAATGGTGCATGAGGCAAATTCATGGTGTAATATATGAAAAAAGGCCGCCCGGCATTCCTTTCAATATAATCCAACACAAAATCAGCCAGCACATCAGGGCCGTAAGAGTTCTCAAGTCCTTCCAGCCTTTCCCCATTCTGGTAAAGAAGAGGATCGGCATATCGTTCTCCGTCAACTCTCGGACGGTGCAACTGCCAGAGGCAATATTCATCAAATCCGAAATGATATGGTCTGGTCACATCCTGATTCCCGGGCAAATTATAGCGTACACCGTTGAGTTGCCATTTCCCGGCTATTGCAGTTGCATATCCTGCTTCCTGTAAAAAATTCCCAAATGTTCTCTGATTTGGGTTTAAATATTCAAAATGCTCGTAATTACGAAAATTATACAGCCCGGTCATTATCTTAACCCTTGACGGTGTAGATAAACTCTGTGCGTAACAATTTGTGAACCTTATCCCCTCAGATGCAAGACGATCCAGTACGGGGGTATCGTAGCTTAAACCTCCATTACATCCCAGCGTTTCATAACCCTGATCATCCGTCATTATCAGTATAATATTCGGGCGGATAATTTCCTTGTCAGGTGCAGTACAATTTGATGAAACGATCAATGTACCTATTCCCAAAGTTGTTATTGATATTTTATTCATAACCCAGATGCTGAATTGATCTAATATAACCGGTCCTGTGCTGCCGGAAACATAAATGTTAACGTAAAAAAATATGTTTAGTGTGCCTTTAATCCATTGCGGGCCTTATCCCTCGCAATTTCAAATTTTTTTCTCAACTCCTGAAGCACATTGAGCATTTGCGGATCATCAGCAAGATTGACATACTCTTCAGGATCATTGTGATGATCATACAGTTCTTCATTTCCAGGCTCAACTTCCTCACCCCACCGGGAATACCTCCACCGATCGGTCCTGAGAAACCCGGCCTGTCCGCGATTTGTTATTGCATAGGCATAACTGTCCGGATCATTTTTATTGCTGTCTTTGATATGACCCACCAGGCTCTTCCCCTGCAATATCTCAGGAGCTTCATGACCAAGTCCGGTTAATTCTGCCACTGTTGGATACAGGTCAATGAATTCCACAATTGATTCGCATTTTGTCCCGTGATTATG
>PWNO01000126.1 GCA_003557765.1 Bacteroidales bacterium | reverse complement strand
CGATGCCTGACGTGGTCCACCCAAGGGCGGTACCAGCGATAGATGTCATCCCAGGGGGCGCCATGTACATTGTCAACATAGAGGAAGTCGCGTTGCAGGCGCCATCCTTCGCGGAACATTTGCTCCCACTCCGCCTTGGGCTCAATCCGCATCCGCATGTCATTCACGGCATCCAGGCGGCCATCACCTACGTTGGGACTTCCGCCAGCGGCATCCACGATACCCCAGGTACTTCCGCTGCGGTAAAGCAGTGCCGACCGGTCTTGGGAAACACTGACATGATGGAGGCGATCCATGAAAGGAATTCCCTCACCAGCTTCAAAGTCAAAACGATGCAAGGCCAGGCCGGGTTGGTTGGGTACGTTCTCAAGATAGAACACATAGCCTTCCGGACCCGGATGCAAACCCACATATTCACGGGCAGGCAAGGGTGCTGCCACGATGCGATCCATCAGGCCTTCGACATCAATCACCATCTCATCCTCTTCTTCTCCCTCCTGATCTTCTGCTTCTTCCTCTACTTCCTCTTCATCACTTTTGGGAAGGAAGGGCGACTCACCATCTTCGGCAAGCACCATCACATAGAGTGAGCGGGTCACCGGGCTGTCGTAAGCACTCATATCGAGCCAGCCGGTGTTCGGACCATAATCGGTGCTTGCCAGGAAGTAAAGATAGTCACCGGAAGCACACCATACCGGTGTGATCGCGTCTGCCATGCCATCGGTAACCTGGTACCGCTCACCGGTTTCCACATTGTATAGCACGATGGCCTTGAACATGCTTTCCAGGGTGTGCGCATAGGCGATCCATCGGCTATCGGGAGACCAAACAGGATTCATGGTACGCTCGGGGCGGACATACCGGTCCGTATCCACCAGGGTCACATCACCACTTTCCACGTCCACGTAGTAAAGGTTCAGGTGGGTGTCAGTATAAGCGATATATTGGCCGTCGGGCGACCATGCCGGGCGATAAAAGAAGGAAGGATCAGGCAATGCAATCCGGTCAGGCGCTTCCAGGCCGGACTGCTCACCGATGAATAACTCATATTCGCCACTTTCATCAGAAAACCAGGCAACCCGACTGCCGTCAGGTGACCACACGGGAAAGCGTGCTGCCACGCCAGGGCTGTCAGATAAGTTTCTTGGGCTGCCATGCTCTCGTGGAACGGTAAAGATGTCTCCGCGATATTCAAACAGTGCGCGCTGTCCTGTGGGTGAAAGGCTGGCATTTGACAGGCCGGCAGAACGGATATCATGCCAGCGGGTGCGTGACCAGTGGAAGTCGCCCCGCACGTTGATGGTCAACTGCTTCTTTTCACCAGATGCCGGGTCAAGGATGTGCAAAAAACCGCCCATCTCATAAATGATAAGTTCCCCATCGGTGTCGATGTTTTTTACATCGAAGTCCACGTGAAAGGTCTCTTGCCTGAGCTCTTCCGTCGTCATATCGAATGACCAGATGTTGGCGGCATAATCCCTTTCGGAGATAAAGAATACACGATTATCCAGCCATATTGGGCTCATATGTCGTTCACCATCCGTTTGGGGTGTGGTTGTCAGGCTAAAGTCTTCCATGCCAACGATCCAGATGGGCTTTGCCTGTACGGCGCGATAGTTTCTCCATTCGGGGTCAGTGAACCCCACTTCCTGGTAGGCGATATGGCGGCCATCGTCCGATAGCCTGCCGTTAACTGCACGCGGTATGGGCAGAGCCTCGGGCGTGCCCCCACCGTGATGCACGGTAAAGAACCTGGACTCCCTGGTCTGCACACCCTGGCGGCGCGAGGTAAACAAGATGTATTCGCCGTCAGGGGTCCATCCCTGGACCTGATCCGGCATCGGGTGCCAGGTGAGCCTTTGGGGTTGTCCGCCAGTCACAGGCATCACATATACATCTTGGCTGCCACCGTCATACTGCGCAGTAAATGCAAGCATGGTACCACAAGGTGAGATGTGCGGATGGCTTTCCGCACCTTCGTTACTTGTCAGGCGCCGGGCCTCCTGCCCGTCACGCTCCACGATCCAAAGATCATTGGCATAGACGAATACAATGTGCTGGTCGCTGATGGCAGGCTGCCTCAACAACATGGTCCCTTCAGAAGCATACAATCCCATGGCCAAGAACCAAAAGGCCAGGGTTAAAAATGAATGTTTACGCATGATACAAATGGATTATGATGAACCTAGCCATGCCAATCAAAGTGACACACACGATGATGATTGTTGCATGGCGAGCTCCATCTGACTGAAATAAAAAAATGATATACAGATAAAACGCCCATTTCAGGCTTATTGACACTCAGGATGATGATTATTCTCACGTGGGCTTTCAAAACTAAGTAGGCTTTTGGCTATTGGCAAGAAAGCCAAAAGCTACCGGTAAATCCCTATCAGGGATGTATGAATTCAGTACATGCCCTTCGTTATTGAGAGCGAGGCTAAATTACAGGAAAAATCGGCTTCCAGCCAAAGAAATTTTGTAGTTTTGGGCGGCAAATGATTCAATTCTAACCTTTTATTTTTTAACAAAATGAGATCTGTTCTGTTTTTTACCATTTTCGTACTGATTTCTTTACAAATCATCGGTCATGAGCACCATTATGGCCGGAATGACCGTGACGTGCTGATAAAGGCCTTGCATGCCGTTTCTGAGGATGACATTTCGGATTGGATGCATACCATGATCGCACCTGAGATGCGTGGACGTTTGGCCGGCGATGTTGGTTACGACAAGGCTGCCGATTGGGCCAGCGGAAAATTGGAGCAATGGGGGCTCGAACCGTTTTTTCCGGAAAAAGGATACTTCCAGGAGTTTGATCAAGCCTACACCCTCATCAAGGACAAAGGCAAACTGGCCTTGCATATCCCGCTGAATGAAGATGAAACGATAACCAAAACCTATAGCTATGGCGACGACTACTGGCCCTGGGGTATCTCCGGAAGCGGAGAGGTGACTGCAGAGGTAGTTTACGTCGGCCATGGCATCTCCGCCCCGGAGCTTGGCTATGATGATTACGCAACCATTGATGTGGAAGGCAAGATCGTGATTACCGAGTTAGGCATTCCTTACGATGGCGACGACCCGGACAGCCTGGCAATGTGGCAACCCTATGTGGACCATTCCAATAAGGTGAAGTTTGCCCTGGAAAATGGAGCCGTGGGACTGATCTTTGCTTATCACGTAGCCAGTCCACGCCCTACGGCCGACCCCAACTTCCTTTTCCTGGCTGTCACCGATGAGGTGGTGGAGGATTTCTTCGCCGGAACCGGCAAAGACCTTGCCGAAGTGAGGGAAGGCATACGCAGCACCCTGATTCCGAACTCTTTTGACACAGGAAAAAAGGCCACCATGGCGCTCACTTCCGAATATTATCCCGATGGCAGGACACACAACGTGGTTGCCATGATTGAGGGCAACGACCCCGAACTAAAAGATGAATTCCTGATCGTGGGCGCCCATCTCGACCACTTGGGGATGATGCCGGTTTTGTTTCCCGGTGCACTGGACAACGCCTCCGGAAGCGCCCTCGCCCTGGGTATTGCCAAGGCATTAGCCACCAGTGAAGTGGAGCTGAAGCGCACGGTGATCATCCTCTTGTTTGGTGCCGAAGAGGTAGGCCTGGTCGGCGCCAGGGAGTTTGTTGAACGTTTCCCGCATCCCAAAGAACAGATCAAAATGATGGTTAACCTGGACATGGTAGGCCGCGGTGACAGCTTCTTCGCATGGACGGCAGAGCCCTGGCAGAAGCTGCTTGAAGTCATGGAACGAAACAACGAGCGTTGGGTGCACCGCCAGTTCATGACACGCGCAACCCCCTGGCAGATGCCAATGAGACCACGCACCGATGGCATGGTCTTTTACATGGAAAAAATCCCGGCGGTCACCTTTGGCACCCGCGGCGCGGAAACCCGCGCCCTTTACCATGTCCCCGAAGACGACATGCGCCAGATTGACATTGAGATCATGCGCGATGTGATCAAAGTGCTCACCATGAGCCTTATTGAGATGGGGAACATGGAGGCTATTGAGCTGGGTACACCGTAGGGGGGTATTGGGCGCCGGGGAGATTAGAGGAGAAAGTAAGAAGCAGGCAGTAGGCAGGAAGAAGATTACCTCTAACTGGAATTTCCATAAATACTGAACTGGGGCTGTCAAGCAAAAACAAATGTTTATGGCCCGAAGCAGACATTTAGACTTTTTGACATTTCGACTTTTAGACATTTTCGTCTTATGAAAGAATTTGATCCAAACTACCGGACACCAGGGGGTAACCCTGACGAACAGGGCATGGATCGCCGTTGTTTCCTTAAGACCGGGGCTTTGTTTGCTGGTGGTATGGCCGGCTTTGGATCCCTGCTTGGCTGCGGTGATCGTAGGAAGGGTATTCGCTTACCCGGACGCCTGGAGTCCGACGGCACGGTTATCGTCCGGGCCGGATGTCCAGCCCACAACTGTGGGGGGCGTTGTGTACTCAAATTGTATGTGAAAGAAGACGAGATCGTCCGGATTGAAACCGACGATCGGCCCGGAGACGACATCAGCGATCCGCAACTGCGGGCCTGCATCCGGGGTCGTGCATACCGCAGGCGCCAATACCACAAGGACCGGCTGAAGTACCCCTTGAAACGCATTGGTAAACGCGGTGAAGGCAAATTTGAACGGATCAGTTGGGAAGAAGCCCTCGACATGATGGCCTCCGAAATCAGGAGGGTCAAAAAAGAATATGGCAACTCGGCTATATTGGTACCATACGGCACGGGCAGTTATAACCAGACAAATGGCAGGCAGACGGCAGCCAGGCTAATGAATTTGTATGGCGGTTCACTGGGATTTTATAACAGTTACAGCTGGGCCTGCATCAGCCGGGCCACGCCATATGTCTATGGTACCGGTGTCACAGGCAACCAACGACAAGACTGGGTCAACTCGAAATACATCATCATGTGGGGATGGAACCCCGCAGAGATGCGCGATGGCACCAATTCAGAGTATTTTCTCAAGAAGGCTCGCGAAAACGGTGCCCGCATCATCTGCATCGACCCCCGGATGAGCATGAGCGCCACCGCACTTGCCGACGAGTGGATTCCCATACGTCCGGGCACGGATACAGCACTCATGAGTGCCATGGCCCACGTCATCATCTCGGAAGACCTGCACGACAGAGGCTTCATCCAGCGTTGCTGCGTGGGCTTCGACAAGAGCCAGATGCCCGAAGGCCTGGAGGGTGAGGAAAGCTATTCCGATTACATCTTCGGCACGCGCGACGGACAACCCAAGACCCCGGAATGGGCGGAAGCCATCACTGGAATTCCCCGGCGCACCATCATCCGTATTGCACGTGAGTATGCCTCCATCAAACCGGCCATGCTATACCAGGGATACGGCATGCAGCGCCGGGCGTATGGTGAACAACCCGTGCTGGGCGGGTGCGTCTTGTCTGCCATCACCGGCAATGTCGGTATCCCGGGCGGATGGGCCAGCGGCATCGCACTGCAGGCCGACGACGGAGGGCCCTTCTGGAATATCTTTCCCACAGGAAGGAACCCGGTAAGTGCCACCATACCCGTCTTCCTGTGGACTGAAGCCATCCTCAGGGGCAAGGAAATGGGTCAGGAAGATGGCGTGATCGGCGCCGAAAAGCTGGACAACAACATCAAGATGATCTGGTGCGTAGCCTCCAACATCCTCATAAACCAGCACGCGGACACCAACCGCAGCGCCAGGATCCTGCAGGATGAAAGCCTGGTGGAATTTATCGCCGTGCAGGACCAATTCATGACACCCTCGGCAAAATTTGCTGACCTGGTGCTTCCCGTATGCACGCAGTTTGAGATGTGGGGACTCGAAGACGGCTGGAAATATGGCGATGAGGTGATCCTGATGCCCCAGGTGCTCGAAATGCCTGCAGAAACCAAAAGCGATTACCAGATCGCCGCGGAGATCGCAGACAGACTGGGGATCAAAGGCGAATATACCCTTGGGAGAGATGAGAAGGACTGGATCGAGTGGGCGGTGAAATATTATAAAAACACCCGATTCCCCGACATTCCCGACCTGGAGAAGTTGCACGAAATGAACAGGGGCGTCTATACCCGACCCATTCACGAACCGAAAGTGGCATTCAGGGATTTCAGGAAAGACCCTGAGCGTCATCCACTCAACACGCCATCGGGTAAGATTGAAATCTTTTCCAAACAGCTTTACGACATGGGCAAGCCGGAGACGATCCCGGCGGTGCCTAAATATATCCGTGAGTGGGAGAGCCCTTTCGGCGAGGAAAGCAAACGCTATCCCCTGCAGGCGATCGGCCACCATTACATGTCCAGGGTGCACTCGACACACGATGGCATCGACTGGCTGGAAGAAGCCTTTCCGCAGCGGCTGTTTATCAATCCGCTGGATGCAGATTCCCGGGGCATCCGCAATGGTGAGGAGGTGCTGGTTTACAATGACCGGGGAAAAATCCGCATGCCTTGCCGAATCACCAATAAGATCATGCCCGGCGTGGTCAACATCCCCCAGGGAGCCTGGTGGCAGCCCGATGAGGATGGAGTGGATCGCCGCGGAAACGTCAATGTGCTGACCAGCCACCGGTGGACACCCCTGGCGTTTGGCAATGCACAGCATACGATTATGGTGGAGGTTGAGCCGTGCTGATTTTTGGGTTACCGGACTTTTCGACCTTTCGACTTTTTGACTTTTAGACATTTATGTAAACATGACACAACTTGCCTTTTATTTTGACGCCTCGGCGTGTTCAGGTTGCAAAACCTGCCAGGTAGCGTGCAAGGATAAGCACGATTCGCCCATGGCTGTTCGCTGGCGGCGGGTGTATGAAGTATGTGGCGGCGACTGGATCCGCAACGGGCCGGCATGGATTCCAAATATTCAAGCCTACCATGTAAGCATGGCTTGCAACCACTGTGAAGACCCCATCTGCAAGACATCCTGCCCGAATAAAGCCATCATTAAGGATGAGAAGGGGATCGTACTAATCGATTATGACCGGTGCATGGGATGCAAATATTGCGAATGGACCTGTCCTTACGGTGCGCTGCAGTTTGATCCGGCCAAAAAAGTGATGACCAAATGTACGTTCTGTGCTGACTACCTGGAAGAAGGCAAGGCCCCTTCATGTATTTCTGCCTGCCCGATGCGCGTGCTCGATTTTGGTGAGCTGGATGAACTGGAGAAAAAATATGGACGCCACCGGGAGTACTTTCCGCTGCCGGCCGATACCTACACCAAGCCGGCCGTGGTGATCAAACCACACAGGGATGCCCGGAACTACGACACCAAAGAACTGACAATCATCAATAAAGAGGAAGTGATATGATGAGCTCAAACGAATGGCCACTGGTATTTTTCACCATGCTGTCGCAGATCAGCGTGGGCATTTTGATTGGTATGCTGATCCTGTGGATCACCATACGGAACATGGAAACGGAAACGGCAGAATCATTAAAGCGGATCTTGCTCCTGACCGCCATGGGCAGCATGGGCGTCGCCCTGCTGTTGTCTTTTCTTCACCTCTCCATGCCACAGCACGCTGTGTATGCAATGAGTAACGTCCGCACCTCCTGGCTTAGCCGGGAAATCCTGCTGGCCTCACTTTTCCTTCTTACGCTCATCCTCTGTTACACCTCTGCCCGGTATAGTCTTCCACACCGCAACCTCTTCAACCAGCTGTTCCTGGCCTCCCTCATCGTTGGCCTGGTGTTTATGTGGGCCATTCCGAAAGTGTACATGATCCCTACCGTGCCATTATGGGACACGCCATCCACGCCCATTGCCTTTTTTAACACCGCCCTGATGCTCGGCGGAGGGGTCGCCCTGGTCGTCACGGCAATGCTGGCTTCAGGCAAATCGACACTCCCCGGCATTGCACAAATGCAGTCGGTCTTGTTTTTCATGATCACAGCGGCGGTTTTTATCGGACTCCTGAATATGTTCCTGCTGCAACCCGACATTGGCGCCGTTACCGGCAACCTGCCAACCTCCGTGGTATCAGGCAACTGGCAAACCCTGAGAATCTTTTTCCTGCATGCCGGCTATAGTGCCCTCGCATACTGGATTGCTTATCAGCTTCCCCACCCCGGTGGTGCATCCTCCATAATGATTTACATCGCTGTGGCTTGCCTGTTCATTTCAGAACTGGCCGGGAGGTATTTGTTTTATGCAAGCTATTTCCGGGTAGGCGTTTAGGGATTGATTGTGTTGCACACACATCAAACAAAACATTGAATATTACAATGAAACTGGACCGTGACATCTGGATCAAGGCCGCCGTCATTGGCAGCCTCTGGGGTGCGTCGGAGATCGTACTGGGTAGTTTTCTGCACAACCTTCGTATGCCTTTCAGCGGCAACATGCTGACTGCTATTGGAATTATCCTGATGGTTTCGGGACACCGGTTGTGGCCGGAGCGCGGGTTATTGATCCGTGCCGGATTGATCTGTGCTGCGCTGAAAACGCTTTCACCCAGTCCGGTGATTCTGGGACCCATGTTGTCGATTTTCATGCAGGCCTTGTTGATGGAAACCGCACTGATGGCCACCCGCCGCAGTCAGCTGGGTTATGTTATCGGAGGCGGCCTGGCCGTAAGCTGGAACCTTTTTTACCGCATCCTTTCCACCATCATCCTCTACGGCAGTTCACTGATCACATTATACCAACATCTCATTGATTATTTTGTCAGCCAGACTGCCTGGCAGACGAATAGCTACTGGGGTCCCATCCTGATCCTTTGGGCACTGTTTTTTGCCTGGGGCGCGGCTGCCGGCATCCTGGGAATCATCATTTCACGTTCGGCCAGGCAGCAAAAGCACACCTGGCGGCTGGATCCTGGTGCCCAAAACGGGAAAGAGACACCGCAAATGCCAGAAAATACTTCAACAGAACGGCCCGTATATCACCTTTTCCTGCGCCTGGGAGGTATCCTTCTTTTGCTGGGCGGCGGTTTGTACAGCATCAACGTGCTTCCCGCAGGACAAAGCGGGGCCGTGCTGGCCCTATTCTTATTGGTCTGGTGGCTTTACAACAAGCACACCATGCTGCGCCTGGCCAAGAAGCGGGGCTTCTGGCTTGCCCTGGCCATCATGATCGGTCTCTCCGGGCTGTTACTGGAAAACACACAGGGCTTCAGCACATCCGGGATGTGGGTCGGCGTACAGATGGGCATGCGCGCCATATATGTCATTGGTGGGTTCAGCATCATCAGCCAGGAGTTGCAGCGACCGGAGATGCGGGTGATTTTTGGCAGCCGAAGGATGCAGCCCTTCCTCGCGGCGGTGCGCGTGGCATTCCAGACTACCCCCCTGATCATCAACACGCTACCGGGCAAAGAGGCCTGGCGACGTCCCGCAAACGTGTTGACACAGATGGTGGCCGGCATGGAACACGCCCTGGAGTATATGCGCGATCAGTTTGCCAATCCCGCCCCCACCGTCATCATCACCGGCGAGAAAGGCTCCGGAAAAACCACCTTGCTCAGCCAGGTGGCAGAAGTCCTTGCCTCCCGCGGGCATAAGTTGGCCGGGATCCTGCAGCCTGCACTGTTTGAAAACCAGGTCCGGAACGGCTATGCAGTCAGGGATCTGCAAACTGGCAAACAATCTGTGCTTTGCCAGCGCGATGAAACCGTGGCTTCCGATACACCCGGAAAGTTTCGCTTTTTTGATCAGGGCGTCGCTTTGGGCGAAGCAGCACTTGAGCCAGAACGACTGCAAGAAGCAGAGGTCCTGCTGGTAGATGAGATCGGCCCCTTTGAGTTGCGGGGACAAGGATGGGACAAGGTCCTGCAAAACATCCTCCCGGTACTCAATAAACCGGCGGTACTGGTGATCCGGCCGTCCTGCATCGATGCTTCCATCAAAAGGTACAAACGGAGTCTTACAGCCACCTATGCGGCACAGGATACCAAGCCGGAAGACCTGGCAAGGGATATCCTGGCGTTGCGTTAGCGATGCCCACCGCTTACCTTTAAATCTCCACCAAAGGGTAAAATCCACAAACAAACATAAATAAATTATCCTTATCTTTGGTATATAGCCAACACAGATGAGCAAACCGGACCTTCATTCCATATTACTTAAATACTGGGGTTTTTCATCCTTCCGGCCAATGCAGGAGGACATCATCCAGTCGGCGATTGATGGTAATGACACCCTGGCCTTACTGCCCACCGGGGGTGGTAAATCGCTCTGCTACCAGGTGCCTGGTATGTCGATGGAAGGTTTGTGTATTGTGGTGAGCCCGCTCATCGCACTGATGAAAGACCAGGTCCAGGCATTGCGCGACAAGGGCATCAAGGCGGTGGGCATCTATCATGGCATGAGCAAGGCCGAGATCGACAATGCGGTAGACAACTGCGTATACGGCGATGTAAAGTTTTTGTATATGAGTCCGGAGCGGTTGGCCACGGACCTGATTCGTAGCCGGATTGTGAAGATGAAAGTGAACCTGCTGGCGATCGATGAGGCCCATTGTATCTCCCAGTGGGGATACGACTTCAGGCCTCCCTATCTGCGGATCGCTGAAGTGCGGGAGCTTATCCCGCATACACCAGTGCTGGCCCTGACCGCCACAGCTACACGGCAAGTCGTTGCCGACATCCAGGACAAGCTGGGATTCAGCAAACCCAAAGTCTTTCAAAAAAGCTTTGAACGAAAAAACCTTGCCTATGTGGTTTTCAAAGAGGAAGACAAGCTTCGCAAGCTGTTGAAAGTAGCCAATAACGTCAATGGCACGGGAGTCGTTTACGTTAGAAACCGCAAGCGAACCCGCGAAATTGCTGACTGGCTTATGCAGCAAGGGATCAGTGCCAACTTCTACCACGCTGGCCTGGACAGCAGGGAGCGTGATGCCCGCCAGGATGCCTGGATGAAGGAAAGAACGCGTGTGATCGTCTCTACCAATGCTTTTGGTATGGGAATAGACAAGTCCAACGTGCGCTTTGTGGTGCACATGGACCTGCCCGACAGTCCGGAAGCCTATTTCCAGGAAGCGGGCAGGGGTGGCAGAGATGGCCACAAGGCTTATGCCATCCTCCTGTTTAACCAATCAGACCTGATTGACCTGCGCAAGTTTCACGAGAGATCCTTTCCCCCGTTAAAAGACATCAAGACCATTTACAACTGTCTGGGCAACTATTACCAGCTGGCCATGGGCAGTGGCAAGGACCAGAGCCTGCCTTTTGACATGGTGGCCTTTGCCAACCATTATAACCTGGACCCGTTTCTTGTGTTTAATTCCCTGGGATTCCTTGAGAAAGAAGGCTATCTGGCTGTTTCAGAAGCGCTGTCAAACCCATCGTGCATCATGTTCATGGTCAACAACGAAGAATTGTATCGTTTTCAGGTAGCCAATCCCAGGTACGATCCCTTCATCAAAGTATTACTAAGGTCCTACAGCGGCTTGTTTACCGAGTTTACCAAGATCAGGGAGCAGGATATTGCCAGGCGTTCGGGTATCGACACAGAGCTGGTCAGAAAGATGCTGAATGCCTTGCACCAGATGCAGATCCTGCATTATAAAGCACAGAATGAAAAGCCGTTGATCACCTTCTTGCAAGGGCGCATGGCGGTGTCAGACCTCTCCATTTCCAGGGAAGTATACAAGGAGCGCAAGCTGTTTGCCAAACAGCGGATGCAGGCCATGATTGATTACGTGGTTTCAGTAACGACATGCCGGAGCCTCTACTTGCTGAACTATTTTGGAGAAACCAACGCCCGTAGATGTGGCCAGTGCGATGTGTGCCAGGAGCAAAACAAGACAGGCGTGACAGACTACGAATACAAACAGCTGACAGAGCTGATAAGAAAGCACATCCAGGATGAACAAATCAGCATGGAGGAGCTAATCAGAAAGCTTGACATTAACATCTCAGAAGAAAAAGCAATGAACGTATTGCGCCATCTGCTCGATAACCAAATCATTGTGGAAGACAAGGAAACTATCCTGCATTGGAAGGGAGGAGATAAACAATAGGTTCACATGTGCTGGGGAATAGCGAGTGCTAAAT
>PWNO01000111.1 GCA_003557765.1 Bacteroidales bacterium | reverse complement strand
TCTTTTGGGCGTAATAACGGGTTTTCCTTAAATCGTTTTGCAATGTCCATAATCTATTTTCTTAGACTGAAGTTTTTGTAAAATTACTTTTAGTTTGGCAGTTTTCTGTTTACTATTTTGTCAAAAGTGTACATTCCGTTCTCAAAAAGGGTTCATATTGGATCAATTTACCTTCGTTGCAATAAAAAGATCGCAGTTTGTATGGTTTTATCCCCAATCAGCCTTATCAGATAAGGTCCGTCAGGCAAGTGTTCTGGAACCTGAACAGGGATTGTTTGTATGCCCGGCTTGCTGCTAAATGTTTTTTGAAACTGAATTTGCCCCTGCATATTATAAATAATTACATTAATATCCGTTGTCTCTTTTATGTTTAACTTGACATGAAGATGCTTGTCAGCAATGGGATTTGGAAAGAGCAACAGCTCCCTTTTTTCCAGATCATTGGCATTGGGAATGTTCAGGCTCAGGCTGTCGGTTATGAAGGATGGGGGCACTGCATAATCAAAGATCATCAGCATGGTCATGGCGCCGTCAAAATTGTAGTTGTTATTGCCGGGGATATTCTGTCCGAGCACCAGTGGATAGGGTGAATTGCCCATATTTCCGGTATGCGGTGCAAATGCGTCCAGCATGCCATCCAGCCAGAGCTCCATGTCGTTTCCGTCATACACTGCTGCCACATGATACCACCTGCCGGCCTCTATAATCGATTCTGAATCAAGATCCTTAATGCCGTCATCTGTATTTAGGGTAAACCTGATTCGGTTGTCACCGATCGAAATTTTGTATCGGTGTTGCCAGCTGCCATGCGATACTGGATGCTGTTCATGAGGGGTTTGGGTACCCATGTTTAGAAATGTGCTGATGCTGATTTGTTCGGAAAAATCAAGCAGCTCCGATTCAGGCATCAGGACGAAGGCGGAATGTCCGTTGAAGTCTGCTGCATATTGCGCATTGCCGTGCATGTCTTCTGTATATAAGAGTCCGCCTCCCGCGGTGGCATGCAGGTCGTTGCCGCTGTAATCATTGGTGTTGCCCCTTAGCGGATAAAATGCTACGCGGGCTCCCTGGGGCGCGCTGTCGTAATCACGTACCATCACTCTAATGCTGTCGGATGCCGTTAACCCATCCGGGTTCTGAACCATTAGTGTAATGTAATAATCTCCCTCTGTCTGAGATGCTGTTAAAACAGCAGTTGAATTGTCTCCCGTTATCTCTCCTCCCGATGTGTGCCAGAAATATTCGAGTGGCTCATCATAGTAATCTGAAGCCACTGCAGTGATGTCAGCCTGTGCTTGCGGTTTGATTTTTCTCGGGGTGGCAGTCAGGCTGTGTATAACGGGCGGGTAGGGGATTTTTTCAACCACCTCGATCACAATGGCCGTGGAGTCTGACAAGTTATGATTGTTGGTAACCTTGCAGCCAATGGTGTAGAAGCCGGTTTCTGAAGGTGCGTTGAATGTAACTTGGTCGCCATCCATAAAATCTTCATCCGGAAAGAACCACCGATAGGATAATGTTGACCCACCCGGGTCAGTTGCCGTGCAAAACAGGGAAGTGCTGCCGCCTGTTACCATAACGGTATCTGCAGCGGCAAGTGATTTGATCCTTGGTGGAAGGGCACCGGTATCTTGTCCGTTGTTGAAATCAATGATGATGCCATCGGCAAATGTTTTATTGCCTTCGATGCTGATTGCGGCAGCCTGGGGTATGATCACCGGCATCACCACCCCTTTCGGATCGATGGTGACTGGGGTTGAACCGTTCAGGTTTTCCGAGATCATTTGTTTGGAGATTACGTCGTAAATCTTGTGTGTGCCTGCAGGGAGGTTCATCTGTACTGTTTTTTCAGTTTCAAAAGGATTAAAATACAGATAGGTTGGAAATGCTTCCTGTTTGTAAAAATCGGTTTTAAGAAGATCCAGTTGCAGAATCCCTTCAATGTTTGTATTGTTGATGATGGCGGCCAGGTATCCCACATGGGAAGAGCCGTAAAGCATCAGGTTTGTTTGTGCCCAGCCACCATCTATTGCATCACCCGTTGCGTAAGGACTGTGTCCGTGTTTCACTTCGCGCAAAGCTTCATAAGCGATATAGGAGTTGGGGTCGTGTGTTTCTGCCCAGTCGTAATTATCTTGCATGTGTTCGGGCATATAGTTGGGATAAAAAAGGCGTGAAGCATTGGCCATGTTGAGCACCCATTTGGCGATGGCGCGGGCGAAGCGATGGTCGTAGCGCACCATGGGTACAAGAGCTGCCGCCTGCTGGAAACCATTCATCATGAATGCATAATCGTTGCCGTTGTCGTTTGCTTCACCGATCAATCCGTGGCAGTCCAACCCACCCCAGGTGCCGCTGATTGCACCCCATCCGCGAAGATCGCCACGGTCGAAAGCCCAGTTTACCATCTTTTCAGTGTCATAACTGGTACCAATCTCTGCATTCATACGTGCCGCCGTATACACGCCGTAAGGCAGCTGCAGCTCATAGGATGGGTTGTCTGTCCAACTGTCAAGAAACTCCAGGGCCCACTCTGCTGCTTTGAGAAACTTTTTGTCCTCTGTCACAACATAGGTGTTGTAGAAGATCCATGCAAGAGCACCGGCAGCTTCAGGTTGACGCACACCGGAATCCAGCGGTTCCATTTCAGACATGTTCCAGGCTCGATAATTCATGTATGGTGCTGTCCAGGGTGCATCAGATGCACCCATCTCCTTAACGGCAGCCTTCCACCGATCGGCCATAGTTGGCAGCTGATCTCCAAAAACATCTATGTCGGGATACAGGTATTTCAGCTGCATGTAAAAAACATTGGGCATGCTTTCGTACCACCAATCGTGCCCAGAACTTGTTACCGGATGGTTTAGGTATATGTTTTCCTCCGGTCGCTTGTTGAAGAACTCCTGTATCATCATCGCCCAGTTCTCATCAAACTGATCAGATTTGTCAATTCCTGCCAGGGTGGCACCTACAACCGCCGGTATTACATTAATTGCCTCTCCGGAAGTGGGGTGATTCGTGCCAATGGCCGTGTGCAGGCCGAAACTCGGATGGTCTGGATAGTTTACCGATACATCTCTGAAAAATAAAACGGGTAAATATTCTCCGCTAATGGAAGCATCAAAAACCAGGGAGTCGTAACCGTGGGCCACCTCTGTCCAGTTGCGCATTAAATACGGGTCCGGTAAATCTGGCATGGTGTTAATCCTGGGGATGTCAATCTGCTGACCGGAAAGCAATACAGGGCTACATAATAGGAGGATCAAGATGATTTGGATAGAAGTTGATTGATCTTTAATGATTCGCATCGCTTTTTATTGTAAAAATAAAGCCATTTCAAATTTTTTCTGTAAACTGGAATTGCAGGATTGTACACAAGATTATCAAAAAAAACAAAAACCTGAGTTTTCTTTGCCCTCGGGTAATTAACCAATGGCTGCTGACATTACAGGAATCACAGAATTTGTATATTTACATTTGTTTTAATAAAATCAATTACAATGCGGTTTTTGACCTTTGTTTTTCTGCTGCTGACATCATTAATACCGTCAAGAGCTTTTGCCGACGGGGAAACAAAGTGGCGTTCTGCCGTGATCACAAACGAGCAAGGCTTGTCTAATAGCGCCATTAATAGCATTTTTAGAGATTCACGAGGGTTTATGTGGTTTGGCACCTGGGATGGTCTGAACCGTTACGATGGAAAAAGTATCAAGGCATTTTATCCAGACATATATGATGATGCGGCCATCAGCAATAACATTATAAGAAAAATGTTGGAGGATGATGAAGGTCACTTATGGGTTGTTACGGAGCGTGGATTAAACCGGTATTCGCACGACAGAGAAGCTTTTTCAAGCTGGTTTACTGATTATCCTGAGCTTTCCCTGCGCGAGCACAGCCTGAAGGCCAATATTGGCGAGGATGGTCATATCTGGGTGAAAGCTTATGGATTGGGGCTTTTTAGGTATGACCCAAATGAGGATGGTTTTAAACAGATTATGATTCCTTGTCTGAAAAATTACCGGATGACAGATATCATTGATTTTATGGTGTATGGCAACGACCTGTTTCTTTTGGATGCCGATTCCCTTTTTGTCATCGACCACGGATTGTCTCAGAAGAAGGTAAGTTTTTCGCTGGAAAATTTGTATAAAAAGATTGCAGATGTTACAATTGACCATAACTGGTTCTTCATTTATGATGATACACCGTTTCTTTTGTTGGCAATGCGCGAGGGGGGAATGCTTATCCTGAACCTTTACAGTCGTGAGGTGCATCCGATAATGCCTGGTAATGATGATTACCGATTGACGGCGTTTTCTGTAGCCGTAAATGAAACCCATTTTTGGTTAGGCACCGACGATGGCAATGTGTTAATGATGTTTCCCGATGATGAATACGCAATGCAATCAGTTCTGGATCGTTTGCCTGAGTTGGCTGATAAAAAAGTGAAGATATGGTCTGTTCTCGAAACCCCGGATGATCTCTTATGGATTGGAACTGATGGAGAGGGCGTTTTCAGAAGCATCTTGAAGCCCAAGCCTTTTTTTCAGATTGGCAGAGGGGAGGCAGCAAATCGTCTGTTGAACCATCAGATTGTGCGTGCAATTTACGAAGATGCCGCAGGCAACCTTTGGGTGGGAACAAGGGGTAACGGCTTAAATTTTATCCCATACGGAGAAGGCAACACAGTCTATTTTAACACCTCGAATGGATTAACAAACAATGCGGTGCTTTCCCTTGAGAGGGATCATGACGGCCATTTATGGATTGGTCATGATGGCAATGGGATTGATATCCTTGATCCTGAAACCGGTACATTTTTTCATTTCCCGGATGATCTTGAAGGAGCAGAACATCTTGATTTTGGTTCTGTTTACGATATTTGCGTGGATGCCTTCGGCCAGGTTTGGCTTGGCACCAGCGGATATGGTGTTATTGGACTGAATATCAACAAAAAGGGTGATCGTTTTGTTCTGCATTCCTATGACCACATTCACGCGAAGGGACCCGGTCAAGGCCTTGGCAGCAATGTGGTGTATGCCATTGTGGAAGAGCTGCCAAACATTCTTTGGCTGGGAACACGTGGTGCCGGTGTTTATAGGATGAACATCCTGACAGGTGCACTTGAAAACTTTGGCATGCAGAGCCGAGAAAAACCGGGGCTCATTGATAATGATGTACTTAGTCTGCATATGGGCGCTGATGGATACCTTTGGGTTGGAACCAGTGGAGGCCTAAACCAGATCAATCTAAACTATACCCCTTATGAAATAACCCACTATACCATGCGCGATGGTTTGCCAAACAACACCATTCATGCCATTTTGGAAGACAATCAGAGAAATATCTGGTCAAGTACAAATAAAGGTTTGAGCAAACTTGACAGAACACAGAACAGTTTTACCAACTTTAACAGCGAAGATGGGTTACAAGGGAATGAGTACACTGATGGCGCGGCAGATTATGGAAGGTTTAGCGGCCGCTTCTATTTTGGCGGCATCAACGGTTTGGATTGGTTTTACCCGGATGATATAAAAATATCGGAGCGTCAACCCAAGCTCCTTTTTACCGGATTCAGGCTCTATAACCACCTGGTGCTTCCGGGCGACACAACGCAGGTCTTAACTAAAAACATCAATGAGTTGAATGAAATCAGGCTCAGGCATCACCAAAACTTTTTTACCGTTGAATTTACTACACTCAATTTCATAAATCCCGATAAAAGCGAATTTAAATACAAGCTTGAGAACTTTAACACAGACTGGGTGTTTGCCGGAAACCAACGAGAGGCAAACTTTACCAATGTGCCTGATGGAAAGTACCGTTTGCTTGTGCGTGCAACAAATGAAGATGGAATTTGGTCTGATGAAATACGTGCAATAAGCATCATTATAAAACCACCATTCTGGAAAACCTGGCCAGCTTTTTTGATTTATTCATTTATGCTGGGCCTGATTTCGTACATTATATATATTTATCAAACAAACAGGATCAGAAGGAAGCAGGAACGAGCCATCGAAAAGATGCAACAGCAGAAAGAAAAGGAGTTGAATCAGTATAAACTTCAGTTTTTTACCAATCTTGCTCACGAGTTTGGAACCCCGCTCACTTTGATTTTTGCCTCAGCGGGCAGCCTGCTGAATCCTGTCCAAAATCCCGAGGAATCAAAAAGTCTGATCAAAACAATCTATAAGAACTCCAAACGGATGCAAAAACTGATACAGGAGCTGCTGGAGTTCCGAAAGATTGATACCGGTCGCGAAACGGTTAAGCCGCGTAAGATTGAACTCGTTCATTCACTCAATAATATTGTTCAGGTGTTTTCCCACTTTGCACAGGAGAATGAACTTGAGATCATTTTTGAACCTGATGAAGAGGAGGTCTGGTTACTGCTCGACAGTGGAAAAATCGAGAAGATCATGCTGAATCTTTTAAGCAATGCCATCAAGTTTACCCCCTCAGGAGGCATAATCAAAGTTGTGTTGAAAACCTCGGAAGGTCTTGTTACTATTGAGGTCTCTGACACCGGAACGGGCATCCCCATGGACGTTTTGCCTTATGTGTTTGACAGTTATTACCAGAGAGCGCCGAAAACCCAAAAAAACACAGGCCATTTTCAGGGTATTGGAATAGGTCTGGCATATACCAAAAGCCTTGTTGAATTGCTTAATGGCCAAATAACTGTTGAAAGTGAATCGGACCGGGGCAGTACCTTCCGTGTTAACCTGCCATTAAATAAGGTTGAACCGAAACCAGGAGAGCAACCCACCGGAGACGTACTTTCCGGAACCACATTGATGAAAAATCTCGCTGACGAATTTGAAGAAAACAAACTGGCGAATGCCGGAAAAGCCAATGTAAAACCGGCACTTTGGACTACTCCAAAAAAATATAAGATACTGGTGGCCGAAGATGATCCAGAGTTGTCGGGCTTACTTTTGAAGCTTTTGTCGGAACAATATGATGTTTCTGTTGTGCACAACGGAAAACAGGCACTCGAAGTGATTGGCAACAAAAGGATCGACCTTGTTGTAAGCGATATTGTAATGCCTGAAATGGATGGCTTGAATCTTTGCCGAACAATCCGTTCAGATCCAGTCACCAGTCATATTCCTGTTATCCTTCTCACCGCAAAAGCGGAAGTGGAGAACCGGATTGAAGGATTGGAGATGGGAGCAGATTCATACATACCAAAGCCATTTCATCCCAAACATCTGTTTGTAAGGATAGAAAGGCTTTTAAAAATGCGGGAACAATTAACTGAATCTTTCAAGGCAAGCTTTGGGACACCTGCCTTTAAAGTGAGACAGGATTATACCCCCCGCGACAAGGATCTTCTTGACAAATGTGTCAGCTATATTGAAGCCAATTGCTCCAACGAAAACCTGGATGCAGAAAAAATTGCTGAACATCTTGCGTTTAGCAAACCACAGCTATACAGGAAGATCAAAGCACTTACAGGTCTTACACCCCACGGTATGATCAAAAACTTTAGGCTGAAAAAGGCCCGACAGATGATTGCAGAAGGTCAATATGCCATCACAGATATTATTTACATGACCGGCTTTAATAACAGAACCTACTTTTACCGGTCTTATAAAGAGGCCTTTGGCGAAACACCCGGCGTATTGCAAAAGCAATAATTCACAATGTTTTTCTCAAACGATGAAGATTTTATTATTTTAGCCCATTAATAATTATCTTTCGTGCACAAAACCCGGGAGAAAAACATACAATTCATAACCATTACTCATCATTTATAAGATATTTACTTATGGAAACCAAAGGACTGGAATACTACAAGCAAGCCGGACAGCGTGCCATGCAGTGGCATGCTGAACACATCAAAAAAATGAAGCAGTGCCGCTTTGATACCATTGCCGTACACGGGATCTACTCGATGCAGGAAGCACTCGACTTCAACCAGGGATCGATCATTGAACCGATCTATATGTCCACCTCGCAGGCTTACCGCGACTCAGATGAGATGGAGGCAGCCCTGAGCTATCAGATCCCAACCTGGTGTTACTCCCGGATTGGCAACCCGAGTATGTATTACCTCGAAGGGGCACTGGCGCTCATCGAATCCTATGGCGCCGGCGTGGACGCATCCTGTATTGCAACGGCATCGGGAATGGCAGCCATTCAAAGTGCCGTGGATCAGTTTCTGATCGAAGATCCCAAACGCCCCAACAGTCCGATGAACTTTGTGGCAACCACCCAGGTTTATGGTGGTACTTTCCAGCAGTTTGCAATTCGTAAAGAGCAGGAGCGGAACATCGAATGGCGCAAGGTGGTCAACAGCGTCGACATGAACGAGTGGGAATCCAAAATCGATGAAAATACCCGGTTCCTATACGGTGAAATGCCCAGCAACCCTGCACAGGCGTTTTTTGACGTGAAAAAGATCGTTGATCTGGCCCATAAGTATGGCATTCCAGCCATTTTTGACTCTACTGTTGCAACACCCGCCTTGCTGCGTCCACTGGAGTATGGTGCCGACATTGTGGTGCAGTCTGTTACAAAGTCGTTGTTTACCAGTGGTTTTGGTATTGCCGGAGCAGTAATTGCAAGAAAAAACATCACCACGAACATCGACAACCCGGAAATGAAGGCCGATTTTTGCGCCTATCTGAAGCAACTGCCTAACAGAGATAATGGTCCAAACATATCTCCGATGAATGCCATCATGGCCCTGAACGACGTGCGAACCATCCGCCACCGGATGGACATTGCCAGCCGCAGCACCATGACCATTGCCAAATTCCTGAAGGATCACAAGCACATTGAAGGGGTTGACTACCTGGGACTGGAAGAACATCCCCTCCATAAACTTGCCAAGGATTATATGTTCCTGGTGGACGCAGAACACGATGCACAGTATGGCAGTCCGCAAAACCGTTACGGACACCTGATGTCGTTCAGGGTCAAGGGGGGTGCAGAGAAAACCAGAAAGGTGTTTGATGCCTTCCAACGCATCTGGCGCGCCACCGATCTTGGAAGGATCAAATCAGTTGCCACCATCCCGACCATTTCCACACACGCACAGCAAGGGGAAGAGGGACGCAAACTGGCCCAGATCCCACCAAACCTTGTTCGCCTATGTGTTGGACTAGAACATCCTGATGATATCATTGCCGATATCGATCAGTCATTATCAACCCTGGATGGCAAAAAAGTGACGATGACATTCCCCGAATACTCGGCTGCCGGTGCATCATCGCCGCGTATCGGTTAATAATTTTGTTTTCATTATGAAACCCATACGATATTATTCAACAAACCTAAAATCACCAGCAGTCACCTTTGGTGAAGCACTCTTGCAGGGACAGGCTCCTGATCGCGGGTTGTACATGCCTGACCGCATTCCTGTGCTTTCTCAAGAAAGACTGGATGCCTTTGCAGAACTGAGCTATCCACAAATCGCCCTGGAGGTGCTGCACGCCTTTCTGGCGGATGAAGTACCCGTTGATACGCTGCGTGCCCTTGTCAATGATGCCTATGATTACGATGTGCCGCTCGAACACGTGACGGCCGAACAGTATGTAATGCGGCTGGACCAGGGGCCTACGGCCTCTTTCAAGGATTTTGCCGCCCGAATGATGGGACGGCTGATGAACTTCTTCCTGGAGAAAACCAACAGGGAACTGCTGATCCTTACCGCAACATCCGGAGATACCGGCAGCGCCATCGCCAATGCTTTTTACGGACTGGATAATATCAAGGTGCTGATCCTGTTTCCTGAAAAGGAGGTGACCAATCGTCAGCGAAAGCAAATGACCACCCTCGGTAAGAACGTGCGTGTGATCGCCCTCGACAGCAAGTTCGATGACTGCCAGGCATTGGTAAAGCAGGCTTTTTCCGATCCTGAACTGACAGAACTACAGCTCTCTTCGGCAAATTCGATCAACATCGGAAGGCTTTTGCCCCAATCGGTCTATTATTTTTACGCCTGGTCGCAGCTTAGACAACATATCACCGACAAGCCGGTGTTTGTTGTTCCATCGGGCAATTTCGGAGACATGATGGGAGGGATGATTGCCTGGCGTATGGGGTTGCCTTTCGAAAAGATGGTCGTGGCCGTGAATGAGAATGATGAGTTTCCGGTGTTCCTGCAAACGGGGAAGTACAAAAAGATTGAACCCTCGAGAAACTGCATCTCCAGCGCCATGAACGTGGGGCATCCCAGCAATCTGGCACGTTTGGTATCGCTCTATGATGGTGTGATGGATGAAAAGGGTATCATTCACAGGATGCCAGATATGGCCAGGATGCGCAGTAATATGGCAACCCGTTCTGTAACTGATGAGGAAACCAAAAAGTTCATTGCCGATGCCTGGACAAAGCACGAGTTATTGCTTGAGCCGCACGGAGCCGTAGGATGGGCTGCCTTACAGCATTACCTGGAAGGTCATCCTTCTATGGCTGACCGATTGTTTGTGGTGCTTGAAACCGCCCATCCGGCAAAGTTTCCAGAGCAGATCCGTGAAATTCTTGGCTTTGACCCTGATTTACCTCCGAGTTTGGAAGGCCTGGAAGAGAAAGAGGAGAACTATGACTTTGTCAGCAACAACTATGAAGCCTTTAAGCAATACCTCTTAGCTAATTATTAATTATAAATTGTTAATTATAAATTATTATCAATTAACCATTAATAATTAATCATTAATAATTATTTTATGAAATACATAATCATTCTTGCAGACGGTTGCTCAGATTATCCGATAGAGAAACTGGGAGGAAAAACACCTTTGATGGTTGCAAGGAAACCTCATATTGATGCTTTGTGTGCAAAAAGCCGGTGTGGACTACTTACCACCGTACCTGACGATATGCCCCCCGGAAGTGAAATTGCCAACATGGCGGTATTGGGTTATAATGTACACGAAGTTTACCAGGGTCGTGGTGTGCTGGAAGCTGCCAGCATGGGAGTGGATTTGAAGGAAGATGACATGGCCATGCGCTGCAACCTGATCTGCATTGATGGTGATGGAAAAATTAAAAACCATAGCGCCGGACACATCTCCACCGAAGAGTCGCATCCGCTGATGGAAGATCTGAACAAGGAGCTGAGCAGCGATGCTTTCCGGTTTCATCCCGGGGTAAGCTACCGACACCTTCTTGTCGTGAATCGGGGTTCTGCTGCCATTCAATGCACACCTCCCCACGACGTACCCGGAACTCCTTTCCGTGACGTGATGGTAAAGGCTTATGGTGCTGAGGGTGCCGAAACGGCTGCATTGTTAAACGACTTAATCCTGAAGTCGCAGCAGTTGCTTGCCGATCATCCGGTGAATCTTACCCGGGTTGCTGCCGGCAAGGATCCTGCCAATTCGGTATGGTTCTGGTCGCCCGGCTACAGACCTAAAATGAAGACTTTCAAGGAGCTTTACGGCAAAACGGGTGCTGTTATTTCTGCCGTAGACCTGATCTATGGAATTGGTGCCTATGCCGGGTTTGAAGCGGTGAAGGTGCCTGGTTCCACCGGCCTTTATGACACCAATTATGAGGGGAAAGCTGCTGCGGCTGTGGAAGCCCTCAAGCGTGTTGACCTGGTTTACCTACACATTGAAGCCAGCGATGAAGCAGGTCATGAAGGGGATGTGGACCTTAAGGTCAAGACCCTGGAATATCTCGACCAACGCGTTGTGAAATACATCGTGGAAGAAACAAAGAAGATGGATGAGCCGGTAGCGATAGCCATTCTACCTGATCATCCGACGCCTTGTGACCTGCGTACTCACGTGCACGATCCGGTTCCCTTCATGATCTATCACCCCGGGACTAACCCCGACCCTGTTCTGACATATGATGAAGAGAGTGTAAAGCAGGGTCATTATGGATTGCTGGAGGGGAATAACTTCATCAGGGCGTTGCTTGAAGGGTGATTGGGATGATTGGCAGGTGCGAAAAAGCTTTTGCCCGCAGAGTTTGTTGTTTGTTGTTTTTTGTCCACAAATTCACACAAATTATTTGTCAAATTTTCACAAATTATATTTCATTATTGTTATTTATCCGTGTTAACCTGTTGCATCCGTTTCATCTGCGTTCTATTTGATCATATGG
>PWNO01000235.1 GCA_003557765.1 Bacteroidales bacterium | reverse complement strand
TCGGCACCCATCTCCTTGCAGATGCGCCGGAATGGCGGATCGGTAATGTCCTCCATCGGCGCCAGCACCACCGGTAACGACGGAAACGCTGTCTTGCCGATACGGATAGGACGAAAGATGTCGTGGCTCCCTGGCTGGTTCATAATTATCAGTGTGTCAAAAAGTCGAAAGGCTTGGTTCTGGCTATTGGCCTTTGGCTGCAACCGACTCACAAGTGAATGGTTCAACAATCCTGAAAATAATATGTATTTTTGAATCCCTGCAAAGGTAATGAAAAGGACCCATTGCCTATGGCTAACGGCTAATAGCCAACAGCTAATGGCTAACAGCCAATAGCCAACAGCCAAAACAAATGTTTTCAAAATTTATACAACCATGAATCATATGAACCTAAGAGACGAAGGCATCATGGGAGGCTTGCACCCCTTTGTAAAAATTTTGCTTCTGGGCCTGGTGATGATTGTCAGCCTATTGGTGGTATTGATTTTTGGGTTATTGCTGACCATTCCATTTTTTGGAATGGATCTGATTTATTCCTACCAGACGGGGCATCTGTCTTTATATATGCTGCGGTACATTCAAATACTCAGCCATCTCGGACTTTTTGTGGTTGCTTCCCTGGTCTTTGCTCACCTGGTTGGGGGGGAGCCCTTGCGCTACCTGCAGGCGAAATTTATTCCGGGCGGACGGATCATCCTGTACAGTGCCATCATCATGCTGGTGGCGGTGCCACTCGTCTATTTCCTGGCACATCTTAACCAGCAGATGTCACTGCCGGAAGCACTCAGTGGACTGGAAGAGTGGATGCGGCAGACGGAGGATGCTGCCGAACAGATGACGGAACGCTTGTTGAATGTGACCAGCTGGCAAGGCTTGCTGTTCAACATATTCATGATAGCGGTGATTCCGGCCATCGGAGAGGAGTTTATCTTTCGGGGAGCCTTGCAGCGGATTTTTCACCAGTGGTTTGGCAATGTACATGTGGCCGTGATCGTAGCAGGTATTGTTTTCAGCGCCATCCACTTCCAGTTTTATGGCTTTCTTCCTCGCGCCCTGCTCGGCATCATGCTTGGATATATGTTTGTGGTCACCGGAAACATCTGGGTGCCCGTCTTTGCCCACTTCTTTAACAATGCAGCCGCGGTGACTATGCATTATTACATCTATAATTCAGGAATGGATGTGGATATGGACAGCATGGGCGCACATAGCCTTTCTATCATACCTGCCGCCATCAGCCTGGTTGTCGTCTGCATCCTCTTTCGGATGATGAAGTTCAGGTCGCCACAAAGGATGGAATGACGAAAGGACGAAAGGACAAAAGGACGAAAAGACAAAAGGACAAAAGGACAAAATGTCTAAAAGTCGAAAAGTCGTGTTTTGGTGGGTTAAAGGGTTAAGGAGTTAAAGAGTTAACCCTTTAACCCCATAACGCGTTTGCCAGCAATATTCGGTGTAGTCAAAAGATTCCTCACTTCGTTCGGAATGACGGATCCCAAGCACTTTTACGAAAGGAAGCTCAGCAGAATTCCTGCAGCGATCGCACTGCCGATTACACCACTCACGTTGGCCGCCATGGCGTGCATCAGCAGGTGGTTGGTCTTATCGTATTCGAGTCCGATGTGCTGGGATACCCTGGCGCTGTCGGGTACGGCGGAGACGCCGGAGTTGCCGATTAGCGGATTGATACGGTCGTCGGCTGGTGAGAAGTGGTTCATCACCTTGGCAAAGATCACACCACTGAAGGTGGCGATGACAAAAGCTGCAGCTCCCAGTCCGAAGATCATCAGCGACTCCGTGGTCAGGAACACAGTGGCTTGTGTGGAAGCCCCCACGGTAAGCCCCAGGAAGATGGTCACGATGTCTACCAGCGAGGAACGTGCAGTTTCGGCCAGGCGGTCAGTAACGCCACTTTCCTTCAGGAGATTGCCGAAAAACAGCATTCCCAGCAGGGGAAGGGCAGTGGGCATGATAAAGGTGGTCAGCAGGATCCCCACAATGGGAAAAATGATTTTTTCCTGCTTGGGAACTGCCCGGGGTGGTTTCATCCGGATAACGCGTTCTTTTTTGGTGGTCAATAGGCGCATGATGGGCGGTTGTATCACAGGCACGAGCGCCATGTAGCTATAGGCCGCGATGGCAATCGGTCCGATGAACTCCGGAGCCAGCTTGGATGAGAGGAAGATCGCCGTAGGCCCGTCTGCACCGCCGATGATGGCGATGGCACCCGCTTGCTCCGGCAAGAATCCTAGGTAAAGGGAGAAGGCGTAAGCGGCAAAGATTCCAAACTGCGCTGCAGCACCCAACAATACCAGCCGCGGCTTGGACAGCAGCGACGAGAAGTCGGTCATCGCGCCGATGCCCAGAAAGATGATAGGCGGATACAGTCCGCGTTGCACGCCGAAATAGAGCATGTTCAACACGCTGCCCTCCTCATACAGCCCGATCTGCAGATCAGCCTCCAGGTCAAAGGGGATGTTCCCAATGATGATGCCAAAACCAATGGGGATCAGCAGCAGGGGTTCATAATGCTTTGTGATAGCCAGGTTGATGAAGAACAGGCCGATAGCGATCATGATCACGTGACCCCAGGTGAGGTTGGAAAAGGCAGTGTGACTGGCAAACTCCAGCACCTGTTCATATACAAAACTGAAAAAACCGGTATCCATACTTCGTTTATTCTCCTATTTCAATGAGGGTGTCTCCTTCCATAACCGACTGACCGGGCCTGACCGGGATAGAGGTCACCTTGCCGTCCTTGTCGGAATCAATGTTGTTTTCCATCTTCATGGCTTCAAGCACCATGAGCTTTTGTCCTACCTTCACAGTATCGCCTTCCCTTACGAAGATCTTGACAACCGTGCCTGGCAGGGGTGAGCTGATCTTGCCAGCCGGTGGTGCCGGCGACTTCATTCCGGTACCTTCCTCCGGCTTTGCTTCGGTTGGAGGCGTGACGCGTGAACGCACCAGCTTGGGCGTTTTAGCCGGTTGAATGGCCTTGTCAACCTCCACCTCATAGGCCGAACCGTTGACTTCCAACTCTATGACATTGTCTTCCACATTTTTGATGTGCACGTCATATTCGTTGCCATGTATGGTGAATTTGTACTTTTTCATTGTTGGTTCAGATTTCTTAATCCGTAAATCTTTGAACTCCAAGGAGAATATGTTCTTGATACCTTTTTCATGGTGATCACGGTATCTTCAAAGTCGTGCAATTCGGACCGGTACAGGTGGATGGCTGCGGCGATGGCTGCATTCACCTCACCCGTGAGGTCAACCTCTGCATCTGCTTCTGGTGCAAGTGCTGCTTCTTCGGGCAATAACCCTTCAGGCTTTTTTTTGCGAAAGAGGTTTTTCATCTTGTCGCGGAACGACTGGGTGAAAAGCTTTGGCGTATTACTGAATATGACATAGATGAGGATGAGTATGGTGAATACGATACCCATACCCAGCATGGCCATGATGAATCCGTGTGGATCGTGCTGGGCAAATTCCTTTGCTGCCTCTCCTCCCTGGTTACCCTCTGTGGTGATGAAACCTAATATGTGATGGTGAGCAATCATCGTATGCTACCTTTATTTTTTTGTGAAAAGATCCCCGACTGTTTCATTTTGTCAGTTGATATTATTGCAGCTTAAAGCGGGATATTGGTGTGCTTTTTGGGCGGATTGACATCTTTTTTGGTGGCCAGTGACTTCAGTGCCCGGATGATACGGAAGCGGGTGTTGCGCGGCTGAATCACGTCATCAATGTAACCATATTTGGCTGCGTTGTATGGCGTAGCGAACTTCTTCACGTAATCGGCCTCGTGATGGGCGATAAATTCGGCGCGTTCCTCTTCATCCTCGATTTTCCTAATCTCCTTATTGCGCAATACCTCGATGGCGCCTTTTGGTCCCATCACGGCGATCTCTGCCATCGGCCAGGCATAGTTGATATCACCACGTAAGTGTTTGGAACTCATCACGCAATATGCTCCGCCATAGGCCTTTCTCAGGATGACAGTAATTTTGGGCACAGTCGCCTCCCCATAAGCAAAAAGCAATTTCGCCCCGTGGATGATTATGCCGCCATATTCCTGAACAGTTCCCGGCAGGAAGCCCGGCACATCCACCAGCGTGACGAGCGGGATGTTGAACGCATCGCAGAATCTCACGAACCGTGCAGCCTTGCGTGACGCATTAATGTCCAGCACGCCGGCCAGATAGTTGGGCTGGTTGGCCACGATACCAACTGAGGTGCCGTTGAAACGGGCAAACCCTGTGACGATGTTCTGGGCATAATTCCGTTGCACCTCCATAAACTCGCTATTGTCTACTATCGAGTAGATGATGTCCTTAACGTTGTATGGTTTGTTGGGGTTTTCCGGGATGATGTTGTTAAGGTCCTCATCGAGTCTGTCGATTGGATCATCATTGGGCTCCACCGGTGGCTCTTCCAAGTTGTTTTGCGGAATAAAACTAATGAGCTTGCGGATCATCAGGATTCCTTCGCGCTCATCATCAGCAATGAAATGGGCTATCCCTGACTTTGTACCGTGGGTGATTGCACCACCGAGGTCCTGTTCCGTGACGTTTTCTCCGGTAACCGTCTTCACTACCTTTGGCCCGGTTACAAACATGTAACTGTTGTCCTTGGACATGATGTTGAAGTCTGTGAGGGCTGGTGAGTATACTGCGCCACCGGCACAGGGACCAAAAATGCCGCTGATCTGCGGGATAACACCAGAGGCCATGATGTTGCGCTGGAAGATCTCTGCATAGCCAGCCAAGCTGTTTACTCCTTCCTGGATACGTGCCCCGCCACTGTCATTAAGACCAATGACTGGTGCTCCCATCTTGAGGGCCTTGTCCATCACCTTGCAGATCTTTTCTGCGTAGGCCAGGGAAAGTGAACCCCCGAATACGGTGAAGTCCTGCGCAAACACATAAACCACGCGTCCGTCAATGGTTCCGTACCCTGTCACCACGCCATCCGAATAGAACTGCTTATCTTCCAGTCCAAAGTCGGTGCATCGGTGCGTGACAAACATATCAAACTCTTCGAAACTGCCATCATCAAGCAGCAATTCGATGCGCTCGCGGGCCGTCAGCTTGCCCTTCTGATGCTGTGCGTCGATGCGTTTCTGCCCGCCGCCAAGCCTCGCCAGCTCACGCTTCTGTAATAATTCCCTGATCTTGTCTTCAAATGCCATATTGTGGTGCCGTTATAAAAAATAGTTCATGTGGTAAAAAATGTCAAAAAGTCAAAATGTCCGGGCAACTCCAGCGCTTGTAATCCCAGGGCGAATTGTAGGGGTCTTACAGCAATACGACAAAACCTGGCCCGTCGGAAAAGCGCAAGGACCTTGTACGCTAACCCGGCCACCTTTTTAACCTGGTAACCATGCGGACGGCCCTGATACTGCTACTTTTTGCCTTTGTCTTCACATAGCTCCATCAGCACGCCGTGTGTAGACTTTGGATGCAGGAAGGCGATGTCGAGGCCTTCGGCTCCTTTGCGTGGCTGCTTGTCAATCAGTCTGATGCCCTTTTCATCCATCTTTGCGAGCGCGTTTTCGATACCCTTTACTGCAAAGGCCATATGGTGCACGCCTTCACCCTTCTTCTCCAGATACTTGCCAATGGGGCCTTCCGGGTCGGTCGATTCCAGTAATTCGATCTTGGTCTGACCTACCTGGAAAAATGCTGTTTTTACCTTTTGGTCGGTCACCTCTTCGATGGCGTAACACTCCATACCAAGCACGTCTTCGTAAAAGCGAATGGATTCTTCAAGGTTTTTTACTGCTATGCCGATGTGTTCAATGTGTGAGATATTCATGTGTATGTGGTTAATAAATGTCGAAATGTTGTAATGGCAACATGTCAAAAAGCCGAAATGCCTTGCTATTGGTTATTGGCAGTTGGTTTTGCCAGGCAGCGCCGTCAGACCGGAAAGCCTCAAGTTGTTAATTAATTAGCAAAACAATAAAATAACGAAGACCGGCCTGTTAAAATTGCTGCAAATATAGAAAAGATTATGCAATCCGCACAGGTTGTTTACATCAAAAAAACAAAAAAAAAGGAGGAACCGGGCCCTGTCAAGATATTGACACACACGACGATGATTATTGGACTATTGTGTTACCTTGGGGTGATGAACCAGGGCATTTCCACATCCCAGTTTTCGCGTACCTGGATGGTATCAGGGAGCATGTGTACTGGTTCGGGTTGTCTTTGTTGCAAATAATCACCGGTGGTCCATGCTCCACTATCATCCAGGTCATCTATGATCCTGACGAGGTAGCGGCCTGGCCGGACGTATCTGAAGACATGGCGGCCGCTTTCATGGATCAATTTTTTTTGAAGAACCTCCTCGTCCATGTTGAGCAGTTGCAGAATGCGCTGGTGGGTTGACGGGGGCATCTCCACATCCAGCATAATGTTTCCATAGTTCTCGCGTGAGGTGGTGGTGAAAGCGTATTCGAGTGTGTCGTTGGTCAAACCAAAAATATCCGTAAAGGCGCCCGGAAGGATATTGAGCCGGTAGGCGGTCTGCTCCTCCAGGGGCGGATACATCTCTATCCTGCGGCGCACATTGTCTGAAAAGTGAAAGCTCGCAGGCAGCGGGATGCTGTCGTGGATCAACAGTTCTATCCTGGCGGAGTCTGTCTTCTGGATGGGATGTTCACTGGTCAAATGCAAGGGTTGATGAAAGGGAACAGCTGAAGGACGTCGGAATCCCCTTCTGATCTGCAAATATTGTTCTTCATCATGTTCGTCACGATCCCTTGCACTTCTCCTTGGTACGGTGGCGCGTCGCACGGTGTCCAGTACATGGTCGCCATCCCTGACTTCAAGAAAAAGCGAATCTCTTCCGGTATCTGCAAACCAGATTCTCAGCGTGTCTCTATACAAACCAATTTCCGGAATATGCCATGACTCGTCTTCGAATGGCTCGCGGATCTCCCGCACATAAGCCGAGTCGAAAGGTATGCGAAATACTATGGTTATGAGCCCCTTATGTGTTAAGGCTGAAGATGTCACCCGCTGTACAGTATCTTTTTCCTGGAATAGATACAAGGTATAAGATGGCCCGGAATCAATAGTTCTTAAAGGTTCAGCAGATACTTCGTCCGGAGTATCTGCCGCCTGCAGCAACATGGTCTCCTCGCCGCCACCCGTTGTATTTTCATGCTCCCCGGGAAGGGTGTCCAGGGGTTCTTCAACGTATTGGGGCCTTACGAGGGAATCGAGAAAACCGATCCGCTCGTCGGGAAGGTCATATTTGAAATTGTAGTTCTGGTCATCTAGCGCAAACATCAGGTACTCGCCGTCGGCCATGTGGCTGATGTTAAAAAAACCATCTTCGTCCGTTTTTGCAAGGTAAACCGGTCTTTCAAGGTAAGGTACCGAATCGTAAATGTTGTCATACAACATCACATAGACACCCTTCTCCGGCACCAGGTTGTATGCGTTAAACACCTGACCACCGATTGAAAGCGAGTCTACATGGTCGCCGGTTGACAACACGAACTGGAAGTTTGGGATCGCATTGCCCTCAGTGATGTCGCGAATGGCATCTCCAAAAAAGAAGTTATACGTGGTATTTGGGCTGAGCTCCTCTTCGATATCCATTACGATGGAGCGGCCACGAATGCGCACCTCCGGCATGGTTTCAAGTGGCGGCGATACCAGAAGCTGCTGCCGGATGTTATGCAACGCCACAAACTCATTAAAGAAAATCCGGATTTCATTGCCGTCGAAATTGGCTGAGAAGTTGGGCGGGTTGCTTCTGGCCACTTCCGGCGGGTTTTCGTCCCTTGGACCGCCGGTAGGCGAAACGACGTGGGCACAGGCATAAAAAAGGATCGCCAGCGCAACCCCTACGGTCATGCGCCAATGCCTGTTTTTCTTAAATGCCCTTTGATAGATCATGTCCTGGTGTCTGACTGTTGCCGGCTGCATCACCTGTTGGTGATAAACTTAGGGAATAACGGCCGGATAGAACTTGTATTGCAGCATTGTCTTTGATCCTGCATGATGAATCGTTTTTGAACAGTTGCTGCATGCAGCCAACCTGTTAAAGATGGCTGTGTGCAAAAATACCAAAATATCCGGGTCGGACAGGCGATGTAAGAAGAAATCAGGGGTTGGGATAATGTGAGATGAAGGTTTTCTAAAAGCAAGTAAACACAAAAAAACCGGGCCCCTGCAATGCTGCGGAGACCCGGAAACCAAACTACATGAAGGAATGAATGTCTTATGGAAACTGTTTACATATTAATTGACTGCTAGCACTTCATTCAGATCGAAAGGCAGTTCTTCTTCCTGCTCAGGCTTGCTATAGCGGGTGATGTCAAACACATGGTTGTGTGGTTTCACTGTTGCTGACTCAAACAGGTCCTTTACTTCTGCCGGGATGGTTTCTGCTTCTTCTTCAGCTACCGGAATTGTTAATTCAGTGCCTTGGGCGTCGTAAAAAGTCAGGGTTGCAGTGTTTGCATTTGCAGTGATGAAACTTGTGCTGATCAGAACGGTTGCGATGGTTGCGATGATTCTTGTTTTCATGACTCAGAGGGTTTTATTGTTTATACTTTTTTTGTTTTCGTGTTCACCTAGTGTATAGCGAAAGGTGTGCCAAAGTTTGTAATATACTAATAACAAGCATATTAATAGCTATGGATGCAGGCGCCAGGCGCGGAACATGTGTTCGCTAACGTACACCTGAACTTCAAAAGCGTACGGTGGGGGGAAGAAAGTAGGCAGAAGGCAGTAAGAAGTAAGCAGTAAGTGTCTCGTCCTGAAATAGGTGTACACTTTTTTTAAACAACAATCAGGACGGGTCAGAGTAAGAAGTTGGCAATAGTGAAGGTTAATGACTAAGCTTCATTTTCAAACATAATCTAAGGCGGACATGAAGGCTGCTAGCCATTATCGGGTAAATGAACCACCACAAATTAATTATTTGCAAGGTCTTGCATAAACTGCAGCAGTTCTTCGTGGGAGGGGGATTTTGCGTTGCGCACGTAGTATCCTGAGGTGCATACGCCGGCCATGAGGCATTCGGCGGGGGTAAAACCGCCCAGCCAGCCGTTGCAGAAGCCGGCATTGAAGTTGTCGCCTGCACCGGTTGTCAGCTTCGGTTTTTCGATATAAGGACCATCAACCCAGGTGGCCGTATCCGATGTGGCCACGGCTGCGCCATGTACCGGGTGGATCACAATGGCATCAATGCCGGTATCTTTTTGGATGGCAGCGGCCCTGGCCACCGCATCCTCTTCCTGGATGTCGAGCACTTCGGCGATAATGCGCGATTCGTTCATGTTCAGCCCCAGGATGGTGTCGCATGGCATGGCTGATATGAGCCTGATCACCTCCCGGATATCTGCGGTGGTGCGCTTTTGTGGGTCGGCAAGGTCAATAAACACGGCCGGGGTCTTGTCTGAACTCTCCATAAGCTCGCCAAAAAGCGAAATGATGCCGTTCAGATTGGACAGCATCGTCCAGTTGGTGAATGCCACCAGGTCAGTTTTCGAGAGAAGTTCTGTCAGCTTCTGTTTCGGCAACCTGGCCAGCAGGTTTTCGGCATTGACTTCGACCATGGTATGCATCTTTCCCATCATGATCTTCCCGTCATAAAACTCCAGGGCATCGGTATGGCCGGGGTCTGTCAGTGAAATGACTTCCCGGCAGTTATCTGCAAGGTCAGCAAATACAGGGTCAATATGCGCTTTGCCGATCGCACCAATATAAGTGATGTCCTGTCCGAGGCTGATCAGGGCATTGGCCATGATGGGTCCGTTGCCACCCAACTTGGTCTGCACCGGTACCATTTCGATGTTGGCGCTCAGGCCCGCACTGTCAGCGATGCGCTTAGAAAAGGTAGTAATGTCTTTGATGCGGTCATAAGATTCATGGTTTTGTCGCTTGTCTACCACGTGGATGATCTCATCCACAAAGCCATCAAAACCTGCCACGATATGCTTCTGCTCGTGGTAGGCTTCCATTTTTCTGATGGTGTTTTGCAGGATCTTGGGTTGGTTCATGTGTTAAAATTTTTTCAAAAAAGACAAAAGGACAAAAGGACAAAAAGACAAAGTGTCTAAAGGTCAAAATGTCGAAAGGTCTAAAAGTCCTGCGGCAACCTTGACCTTAAACTAAATCTTCTTGCTGCTTACTGCTTGCTGCCTACTTCTTACTTCTTGTTAACTCCCCGGCACTACATTCTACCGTAAACCCGTGTAATCCTCCTCAGCCACTCCACATGCTCCTGTGTCAGCAATTCCTTTCGGTAGCGCCACTTCCAGTAGCCCGGTGACTTTCCGGGAAAGTTCATCCGGGCGTCTTCATCCAGGCGAAGGAGGTCCTGCATCGGGGCGATGGCGATGTTGGACACTGTAGACCAGGCCAGCCGGATCAGTGACCAGGCCGGATCGTTTTCATGCAGGCAGAAGTAGTCGTGCATGTGCTGCTTATCCTGCGGCGGACTGTGTTTGAACCAGCCTACGGTGGTGTTGTTGTCATGTGTGCCGGTATATACTACGCTATTCTTGTCGTAAGTGTGCGGGATAAAGTCATTATCTTCACCAGAGTCAAAGGCAAACTGCAGGATTTTCATCCCCGGCATGTTGAACTGTTCGCGCAACTCTTCCACATCCGGTGTGATCACGCCCAGGTTTTCGGCGATGATGGGCTTTTCTCCGAGGGCATCGTAAACAGCGCGGAGCATAGCCTCTCCAGGTGCATCGATCCACTTGCCGTTGATGGCGGTTTCTTCGCCATACGGCACGGACCAGTATGCCGCCAGGCCGCGAAAATGATCAATCCGCAGGATGTCGTAAAGCAGGAAGTTGGCCTTTATCCTGTCGATCCACCAACGAAAGCCTTGTTCCTTCAGGTACTCCCAGTCGTAGATCGGGTTTCCCCACAGCTGCCCTGTTTCGCTGAAATAGTCTGGTGGGACGCCAGCCACGGTGCGTGGGTTCAGGTTTTCATCAAAGTCAAAGATTTCCGGGTTTGCCCAAGCGTCTGCACTGTCGAAGGCTACATAAATGGGCAGATCACCGATGATTTTGATGTTGTTGGTATTGGCATAGGTTTTTAGTTCAAGCCATTGCTGGTAAAAAAGGAATTGCAGAAAACTATAAAATCCGATCGTATCTGCGAGGTGCTCCCGGTAGCGCTCCAGCGCTCCTGGTTCGCGCTTCCTGATCTGATCATCCCATTCGTTCCAGGCTTTTCCGCCATAATGGATCTTAAGCGCCATAAAGAAGGCATAATCGTCGAGCCACCAGTTGTTGCTGGTGCAGAAGCTTTCGTATTGCTGCTTCATTTCCGGTGCATCGATCTCCTGGAAACGCTTGTAAGCCTCTTCCAGCAAGACGTATTTTTCGTGGAACTGTTTGCCGTAGTCTACTTCGTCATCAGAGAAGTGCTCGTGATCGGGCAGGTCGTCGGGGGTGAGCAGTTGCTGTTCCACCAGTTTTTCCAGGTCGATAATAAGGGGGTTTCCCGCGAAAGCGGAAAAACACTGATAGGGGGAATCCCCGTAACCGGTATGTCCCAAAGGCAAAATCTGCCATAACTTTTGCCCGGATGCCACCAGGAAGTCTACAAAGTGGCAGGCTTCCCTGCCCATCGTTCCAATGCCATATCTCCCCGGGAGGGAAGTAATATGTAATAAAATTCCACTGCTTCTTTCCATATTTTAGCTTTTAGCTATTGGCTTTTGTTAGGTACTACTTTTTTTCCAGTGCTTCAATGGTTTTCTTAATTAACTTCTCATCCGGGTCGTGCACCACGAAGATCATCATCACGGCGCCGATCGCCAGGGATATACCACCAAACACCAGTCCGTAGATCGGTTGCCCGGGTGCCACAATGCTGATGAATGACCCCAGGATGCTGGCGGCCACGATCTGCGGCATCACAATAAAAATATTGAAAAGGCCCATGTAGGTGCCCATCTTATGCGATGGCAGGGATCCTGTGAGAATGGCGTAAGGCATGGCCAGGATGCTGGCCCAGGCGATGCCGACGCCGATCATCGACAGGATGATCCAGTTGGGGTTTGGGACGACAAGGATACTAAGGTATCC
>PWNO01000255.1 GCA_003557765.1 Bacteroidales bacterium | reverse complement strand
GGCGCTGGAAGAAAGCAGGCCGACAGACGGCATACAAAGCCCTGAGAAGCCCGCAACGCATGCTTTAAATCCGCGACCATTCGATCCAAACACACTAAGTGTGGAAGGGTGGCAGGAGATGGGGGTCTCTGCCCGCATTGGACGCAGTATACATAATTATATGGCAGCAGGGGGCAGCTTTCGCTATAAACAGGATCTGCAGCGAATCTATTTAATTGATGAGCATTTGTATGCGGAACTGGAGCCTTGGGTAAGCTTGCCCGACAGACCGGAAAGGGGTATCCGGGGTAAAGGGTATCATGGCGGAGCGGATCAGCTGTCAGCAGATCGGGAAAATAATGTTGGGCAAACAGCAACAGCAGGCCAGGGATGGCACCTGGATGAACCAGTGGAGCAAGCTTCAGACAGGACTGGCCTCAGCTCCAGGCATGCGGAACAGCTACCCGTTAGCTCATTTAATGGGAAAAGCCATGAAGTGGCTATGCCGGATCATGCACATAAGGCAACAGCCAAACCGTTAATGATAAACATCAATAAGGCTGATACCATAGCATTTCAGCAGATCCGAGGCATCGGACCGGTATTCAGCCGGCGAATAGTGCGTTACAGAGATCTTTTAGGAGGATATTATTGCACCAGCCAGCTGCTTGAAGTTTTCGGCATGGACAGTGCGCGATACGTAAACATGCTGGCATATATTGAGGTGGACACCCTGCTGGTTCAACAGATCAACCTCAATACAGTCTCTTTCGGAGATCTGGTCAGGCACCCCTACATCGACCGGCCTGTGGCATCAGCCATATTAAACCTGCGCAAGCAACATGGGCCTTTTGCCTGCCACACAGACATCAAAAGCTCTTACCTCATCGATGATGCAGGCTGGAAACGCCTGCGCCCTTATCTGTATGCCGGGGATGATGAAGGCCGTAAGTAACCTAAAATGCTGTTGGCTGTTGGCTATTGGCTGTTGGCTATGGTTGTTGGCTGTTAGCTGTTAGCGAGAAAATGGACCATTCATCTTCATGGCAAAATGAGCCGCTCATCTTCCAGGCATAATGATCCATTCGTCATAACCCATTGAACAAAAACAAACACGCCTTGTTATTTAGACAAAGACTAAATTAAAACAAAAACTCAAAAACCCAAAAAAATCAAATCATGAGCAAACAAGGAAAAATCGTATTGTTGATGCTGGCTGTTGGGGCGCTGATAAGCCTACAGGCAGCAACGATAAGTAATTTTATTAATCACAACCATCATAAAGGAGAAAAAACTATGGCAAACAAGCATGTATTACCCGAACTACCTTATGCACATGATGCACTGGAACCATATATAGATGTACGCACCATGGAAATTCATCATGGCAAGCATCACCAGGCATATGTCAATAACCTGAATAATGCCATTGAAGGCACCGAGATGGAAAACATGTCGCTGGAAGAGATCTTCAAAAACATGAGCCAATATCCTGTTGCCGTGCGCAACAATGGTGGTGGTCATTGGAATCACGACCTCTTCTGGCGGGTCATGGGACCTGACGGAGGCGGAAAACCTTCAGGAGACCTGCTCGCCGCCATTGAGAAGCGTTTCACTTCGTTTGAAGACTTCCAGGAAGAATTTAACCGTGCCGGCGCCACCCGCTTTGGCAGTGGTTGGGCCTGGTTGATTGTGGACGGTAGCGGCGAGCTTCAGGTAACCAGCACGCCCAACCAGGACAACCCCCTGATGGACGTTGCCGACGTACAGGGAACACCCATCCTTGGCGTGGATGTTTGGGAGCACGCGTACTATCTCAAATACCAAAACCGTCGTCCCGAATACCTGAATAATTTCTGGAATGTCATAAACTGGGATGAAGTGGCTCGCAGATACGCAGAGGCCAGGTAAAACACAATACAAAAAAATGGCTTCGGAGGATTACTAACACGTCCGTAGCCGCCATTACGGGTGATGAGTGATGGTGACCGGTAGCCCCGGGTTTTGGGGCTGCCGGTTTTTTTGTCCGTGTTGCAGGCCTGGATTATCTGCAGGTTGGTTAAGCTGTTTGCCAACTGGTGTCGTTTGATGGCACTTTGCCGGTTGTTCGCAGAATTGTTTTCTGGCTCAAAAATGGGAGCCGGGCATACCCTTAGGCTGCATGAATAATACAGGTTAGCTGTTTTTTAGGTCTGCTTTGCAGAGATGAGAATAATTTTCAAGGCTTTTAACGCCTAAAGCAGCATGGATACATCATGTACAGTGTGATGAATCAGATGACCTGTCCTGGTGCAGGTTATGAACAGCAGCATGGTGCAAAGGAAAAATTGACCGGAGACAAGTTGCCACAAAACGCTTTACAGGTATTTATCGAGGGTTTTGAGGTATGACAATGGCAAGGTAAGTGTAATCAATTCGCCGTTCTTTTCCAGCACACATTGGCGGGAAAGCTTTCTGACTTTTTTCAGGTATTTGACATGGATGATGACGTCTTCAGATATCCTCACAAACTGTTCAGCAGGCAGGCGCTCTTCAATATAACTAAGGTTTGCGGTCACCAGTTGAAACTGATCCTGCCCGGTCCATACACGTGTCCAGTGGTAATCACATGCCACATAGACGATATCGGCCAGCTTAAACACACGAAAGCCGCTTTCCACAGGCAGTCTTATTGTGGGTTCATCATGGGCTGCGTCAAATAATTTTCGGTAATTGTCGGCCAGGTCTGCATGGGCATAAGTAATTGAAAACCTGAACAATGCCTGATATAGCTCTTGTCTTTCAACAGGTTTCAGGATATAATCGAAGGCTGCATGCTTGATGGCCTCGATGGCATACTCCTGGTAAGCTGTGACAAAGATCACTGCAGGTTCAAATCCCGCTTTACTCAGCTTTTTCAGGATGTCAAACCCGTCCATTCCCGGCATCCTGATATCCAGAAAAAGCAAATTGGGCCTCAAGTTCAATATCCCGGCAACTGCTGCTTCCGGGTCGGCGAATTTGCCCACGATTTCTACCCCTCCTCGTGCTTCAAGTATCTCCTTCAGTTCATCAACGGCATGCTTTTCGTCATCGACGATCACAGCCCTGATGGTTTTCAGATCCGGCTTTTGTCTTTTCATGGCCTGCTGTTTATGTCCTCATATCTGTGCATCCAATACAATGGTCTGTATAAACCATGCTACGGCAGCAACCTTTACGCATTGCGCAGAGAGATCATGATTTCCACGGAAGTCCCTGCAGCGCTACCCTCCTGGTCATAGAGGTCCTGGATTTGCTGTGTGATGTGCATATGATAATATTTATTGTATAAACGATAGTATTCCTGCATCATTTTGTATCCCCGGCCAGTGGAGTCTTGGATTGCTTCAGAAGCCTGTGCACGCCCAACCCCATTGTCGGATATCTTCACGGAGATTGTGCGGTGATGTTGTTCGATCCGGATCCGGAGCAGGCCATCGCCTTTCTTGCCAGACAAGCCATGCTTGATTGCGTTTTCTGCATGACTTTGCAGGATCATTTTTGGGATATTGGTCTGCTGGTCCACGTGATCGGCCACCTCTATTTCAAAGGCAAATGCGTGATCAAAGCGTAGTTTTTCAATTTCCACATAATCCACAGTAAATTGTATTTCGTCAGCAAGTGTCCTGTGCATTTGCTCAGCAGACAGCACCATAGCCCGGTGCAGGCGGGAGAAACGCCTCAGGTAGTCTGCTGCTTTCTCGGTTTCTTCTTTCTTAATGGTGTGGATGGCCGCATTGATGGCATTGAGTGAAAAATGCGGACTCAGTTGGTTTTTTACCAGGTTAAGCTGCAGTTCGGTGATTTTTTTCTCAATGGCTTGCTTTTTGGATAACTGGTTTTTCTGGTATGCCCTTGTAACCATGCCAAACAGAAAAAACACTGCATAGATGCCTGCAAAATACGCTACAGCCCAGGAATAGTGAGGGTTTTCGGCATAGCGCAAGGTGTATGCAAATTGGTCTGACTGTACATGGATCAAAGGAATTTCACCGGGTCGCTCAATAAAGTGAAGGCTGCGGAAACGTCCTTCATCTATCTGCTCGCTTATGTTGACATGCCTGGTCAGGTTATTCCTGAATACAGTTATATGGCCGTTTGAAATATCCGGTGAGATCATTTCCGGCCGGCCATCCCCTGTGATGTCCCTGCTCACCAACTGCCCGGAAAGGGGCATGTCCAATTTACGAATGATTTTATCATTGAGCGGATCATAGAGAATGGTTCCGGGCCCGTCACCGGAGAGGGCAAGCAGAAGTCCGTTATCCTGCGGCAACTGGTATGCCCGGCTATAAATGGCATCCGTGGAAACACTGAACTTTTTTCTTCCATCAGGATAAAAAACATGCACCTTGGCATGCTCTGCATGATTGTGGCGTAACTCCACGGCAGCGATCATGGGTTGCGCGTCATCAAGATAATCGTAAACATTTATACGATTACCAGGTCCAGGTATCTCCAGGGGCTCGAACAAAAAATCCAGATCCTGATCCATGACCATGAGCCAGTTGCTGCTGTCGTGAAAATGATGTTGACGCGCATCAATGTTCCCTGTAGAAGATCCACTTAGCAGAATCTCCGGTTTGCCATTACCTGTGAGGTCTGCCTGTCGCATATCCCTTAAACTGTAGACTGCAGTCGGTGACTTCATCAGGCTATCCTCCTCAATAATGTATGCATATACATTCCTGGGCCGCAAAACAAACCCAGCCGATACGTTAAAAATAAGCTCTTTTTTACCATCTCCTGTCAAATCTGCCATATCCGTTCCCCTGACCCTGGGGTCAGGCTGATATCCCGGATATCCCACGCGGGTTATGAAACGTCCATGGTAATCCGGTTCCGTTTCGAGGTCTTTTGTCAGATCCATGCGGTGAAGCAGCAGGCTGTCGCCTGACATGGTGAATATAAACAGGAGGTTATTCCCATCATGATTATGGTCTCCCATTATAGGGACATTGCTAAAACGAATGTTTTCCAGGCTCCCCAAAAAGTTCCATTGCCGGAAAACCCTTCCCCTGTGATCCTCAACCTTAACAGATACACGATCCTCGCCATCAAGGATGGTTACATATTCAGAATAACCATCATTGGTGATATCCCCATACCACAGGGTTTCATTTTCTCTTAACAGGCGGCGGTCTTTGAGTTCAAGATGATAAGGGCTAATATTTCCGGCAATCAAAGCGATGATGACTACTGCAGGCAGTATGGGCAGCAGAAAAGGATTAATCAAGACCTGCAAGAGTTTTTTCATCAGTTCAAGTGATTGTAAATAAGTTGGTGTTGCCAGAGACGCATGCACACTGCTTGCACCCTGAATTATTTTAAAAAACTCAAGGATAAACCATCCCAAACGGATATTTCGGAACAGTCAAACCTGCTTATACCAAAATGCTTCCTGATGAACACCTTCTGCAAAAGATTCTTTTAAAAGCAAAAGATGCGGCAAAGAAAGTCATCTATAATACGATATTTATCGCCATGCAATCATCTGTTGCTGCAAGATAAGTATTTTCAGACAATCCTGCAAGGGGCGAAATCAAGGGCCTTAGCGGCATGTTTTAATCTTTTGAAAAATAGGATTTCAAAAGCGCTGTTTTGGTCTGACCTACTGCTTTGACCAACTCATCATCCGTGGCTTTTTTGATTCCAGCCACGGAACGAAACTGTTGCAGCAGCTTTTTTGCGGTAGCTGGACCAATGCCTTTAATCTGGCTGAGTTCAGTCTGCAGGCTGCTTTTTTCGCGTCGCACACGGTGGTGTTTAATTCCAAAGCGATGGGCTTCATCGCGCATGTACTGGATCACCTTCAAGGTTTCGGATTTTTTATCAATATACAATGGAATGCTGTCTCCCGGAAAGTAGATCTCCTCGAGGCGTTTGGCAATGCCTATGACAGCCAGTTTTTTTCGGATTTTCAGGCGTTCCATGGCCTTTATGGCGGCACTAAGCTGACCTTTTCCCCCATCAACGATCACCAGTTGCGGCAAGGGCTGTTTTTCATCCAGCAGTCTTCTGTACCTGCGAAACACGGCCTCTTCCATGGCGGCATAATCGTTCGGTGCTCCCTCAACGGTTCTGATATTAAAATGCCGGTAATCCTTTTTTGCCGGCCGCGCCTCGCGAAACACTACCATGGCCGCTACGATCTCGCGGCCCTGCGTATTGCTCACGTCAAAACACTCCATGTGTTCCGGCGTGGTTTCCAGGCGAAGGTCTTTACGGATCTGCTCCATCAGCCGCCTGGCATGCCTGGAGGGGTCAACCAGCTCCTGCCGCTTTTGCCGCTCCAACCGGTAATATTTGGCATTTCGTTCCGACAGCTCCAGCAGATGCTTTTTATCACCCCGCCTGGGAACGACAAAGCGCACATCAGGAATGTTTGTTTCGGGCCGGATGGACACGATGAGCTCTTTGGCCTCGCCGCGAAACCGCTGCCGCAACTCAGCAATGGCCATATCCAATAATTCGGCATCGCTTTCATCCAGCTGTTTCTTCATTTCAAGGGTGTGTGACTGAACAATGGCTCCGTGTACCACACGCAGATAGTTCACGTAACCCACATGAGGATCACTCAATATGGAGAACACCTCTACATTGCTCAGCCTGGGATTGACCACTGTAGACTTTGCCTGGAACTTTTCCAGGAGTTCAATCCGCTCCTTCACCAGGCTGGCTTTCTCGAAGGCATATTCGGCTGCATAGGTTTTCATGAGGTTTTTCAGTTCCGAGACCACCATGCCCAGGTTGCCCTTCAGGATTTGCTCCACCTGCCTGATAGTCTGCATGTAATCATCCTCATCCTGCAATCCGACGCATGGGCCCTTGCAGTTTTCCAGGTGATATTCGAGACATACCTTAAATTTTCCGGCAGCAATGTTTTCGGGGGTGAGCGGCAAACGGCATGTCCGGTACTGGAAAAGCTGCCGGATAAGGTCGAGGAGCGCATGCATCATGCGCACAGAGGCATAAGGACCGAAATATTTGCTTCCATCCTTCACCACATTCCTGGTGCTGAATATCCGTGGAAAAGACTCATTTTTGATACATATCCAGGGAAAGGACTTGTCGTCTTTCAACAAGACATTATAGCGCGGCTGGTATTTTTTGATCAGGTTATTCTCCAGCAATAGCGCGTCCAGCTCAGTGTCGACCACCATGTGGTTGATATCCGTGATGCGTCTGACCATCAGGTTGACCCTGTTACTATCGTGGCGATCGCGTCCAAAATATGATGCAACCCGTTTTTTCAGATTTTTGGCTTTGCCTACATAGATCACCTTGCCCCTGTTGTCGTGAAACTGGTACACGCCGGGTTTTTCAGGAAGCGTGCGTACGATGGGCTCCAGCTTATCCCAGGCTCTATGTCTTTTCTGCTCCGGCATCATAAAATGGTTTCCCTACTGCAAAAGTGCAAAAAAACTGCAAAATGGGGTATTACGCAACGACCTCACCGGTGATTTTCAGTTTACCGGCATCAGACCGGCAGCCCACTTCTTCTTTCTACTTCTTATTTCCCAACACTCGCCGCCCCACCTCTCAACTCAACTTCCCCCTAATTTCTTCCTGCCTACTGCCTACTTCTTACTCCTCTCAGGCAGATACTTCCAATACCGCCTGGGCATGCTGCTCCGCATCTGTCGGTGATTTTTTCTTTCGGCAATATTGATGGCATCATAATAATGCTGCCAGAGCGTCCGGTAATAATCCTCATCCATTGAGCGGGCCTGTTTCTCGATATATCCCGTGTCAAGATTGAATGGTTGCGCTTGCATCCTGACTTCTTGTACGGATTTCTGGTCATAATAGATCCCGTACTGTCGCCGGGTATCGTATATCAACCAATGCCGGTCGGGGAACCTGGAACGGAAGTGTGCGGAAAGGAGCTTCACCACGTTGTGGTCGGGGTCGATGGCAGCCACATACATATTATCCCTGGTGCGCTGAAAGCGCACAAATCCCTGATAGCGATGCGCCTCCCTCCTAACCTTCCGGGCAGTTTGGATCAGGGAATAAACATCCTTATCCAGCATATTGCGGTAATACTCGCCGCAGGGGTCACGAAAAAGTTTTTGCAGGTAGCGCCACAGAAGCAAATTGGATTCCGGGGATTCAGCCAGGAAAGCCACATGGAACAGTCGCAGGTTCTTTTCATCCGAGCGCTCTGCAATACCGGAACGCACGCGCGCGGCTTGGTCATTGCACGTCTCCACGTGCTCCATTTCACCCAGGGGCAGCTGCTCCTGCGCAGCACGCGAAATGATGGCCTCCGGCATCCGCTTGTCATTGAAAGCCCTGAACACAACGGTCAGGAACCCTTCAAAGCTGCCATCAAAAGTGTATATACAGGGATCATTCGTTATTTGCATATGCGGCTCAAACTTAAAACTTCAAACTCAACTGCCTCCCCGAATACTGACTGCCTTTCACCAGCCGTCGCCTGATCTGTTCGGGATACAAGGCACTGGTGGCTGCAGGCAGCTCCCGGCAGAGGACAAAATATTTTGCCCGGTTCAGGGCAACGCCCATCTGTTTCAGATGCGTAAAGGTGATGCGTCCGAATTTTCGGTTAGCCACAATGATTTTTGCCGAGCGCACACCAATTCCCGGTACCCGTAAAATGGACTCATAACTGGCCCGGTCCAGGTCCACAGGAAAAAACTGGGGGTTACGCAGCGCCCAGGCCAGTTTAGGATCCATACATTCATCCAGTTGCGTATGATTTTCATCCAGGATCTCATCATAGGAAAAATGATAAAAGCGCATCAGCCAGTCGGCCTGGTAAAGTCGGTTTTCGCGCACAAGTGGTGGCTTTTGAATCAGCGGCAGGCGGTTGTCGTGCTGATTCACCGGCACAAAGCCGGAATAATACACTCTTTTCAGCTTTTGTTGACGATAAAGCCCTGAGGCAAGCTTCAGGATGGTATAATCGGTTTCCGGGGAGGCCCCAACGATCAACTGCGTACTTTGTCCGGCAGGCACAAATCGGGGTGCTTTCCTGAATTTCCGGCGTTCAGCCTTGCTTTCCAAAACGCCAAGGGAGATCTGGTTCATCGGGGTAAACACGTTCGAAAAGTTTTTCTCCGGTGCAAGCACCCGAAGCTGCTTTTCGGTTGGAATCTCAATGTTTACGCTCAATCTGTCGGCCAGAAGGCCGGCTTCATGCACCAACAGGGGATCTGCACCGGGGATGGATTTCATGTGGATGTATCCGTTAAAGCGGTATTCCTTGCGCAACTTACGGGCCACGGCATTGAGCTGTTCCATCGTATAGTCCGGACTGCGCAACACCCCGGAGCTGAGAAAAAGGCCTTCAATGTAATTGCGCCGATAGAAATTAATGGTCAGATCTGCCAGTTCATCCGGGGTAAAGCTGGTCCTTCGCTTGTCGTTGGAGTGCCTGTTCACGCAATAGGCGCAGTCATAAATGCAATGATTGGTATACAGGATCTTAAGCAGGGAAATACAGCGGCCGTCTTCGGTAAAAGAATGACAGATGCCTGCAGTTTTGGCATTGCCCACACCGCCTTTCGACGACCGGCTGCTGCCACTGGAAGAGCAGGACACATCATACCTGGCAGCATCGGCGAGGATGTTCAGTTTTTGTAAGACTTTATCCTTCATCATCGGTTTGACCAGATTCTAATCAAAATCAATGAGCATAATATAGGAAAAATCTTACACTTACGACACTATTTGTGCCGTTTAGAGGCCAGTGTCACGGCAATGCTACTGTGTCGGTTAAGTCGCTGAGGTTTTTTCTCAGCTCAAAAAGAAAACCGCGCATAGCAGGAGCTATGCAAGGGTTAATTATGCAGCGATGGGAAAAATTATCAGGACCTGGGTCGGCTAAAGTATCGTTGACTTGATACCAGAGGCAGCAAACGGAGTACGTTATGGGGTGCTTTGATCACGGGCATGCTAAGGAAGCGGTGGGATATGAGAGGTTGTACAGTGCGTTCATCACTGGCAAAATGAAAAAACAGGGTGGGGCTGCCAGGCAGCCCCTGTCCCTGGTTACATTCTGTCTATGGAGAAGCGCACACCCATATAAAACTTCCGGCCCATCAGCGGCCCCCAGATCAAACTTCCATCAAAGCCATCATCAAAAGGCGAATGGGGGTTCAGTATGGGATCTTTCTGATAAAAGTCCGTAAGGTTTTCACCACCGACGTATATGTCAAGATTTTGCCAGCGGTAGGTTACCTGGGCGTTTAATATGGTATAAGAAGGCGATTCTGTCCGCCATTCAAAATCGTGGTGCATGTCAATGGCTGATCCCGGAATTTCCGGAATGCGTGAGGGTCCGTTGAACTGTGCGGTCAGGTCAAACTGCCAGTCGTTGCTTCGCGTAGCATACGAAGCAGATATCATGCCCCGGTAGCGGTTGGTAAAAGGTTTCCGGCGCAATTCATCACCTATGGTCATTTTTACGTCTGTATGGCGATAAGCAGCAGTTATCTCGAGGAAGCGAATGGGCTCGGCATTCAACTCCACCTGGAAGTTGTTTGCATAGGAATCGCCATCCAGGTTATAGAAAATGGCAGATTGGTGATCTGTATCTACGTCCACCACCAACTGATTGACGAAATCCGTACGATAGAACTCACCGACCAAGGAGGCTTCATTCCCAAAAAGCCGAAAGCGCTGGGTGATGCTTCCACCATAATTCCAGGCCTCTTCAACCTCGATCTCTTCAGCGACAATGATTTGGCGGTTGCTTACGAGCAAACCAGTATTTTCGGCAATCAGGTTCGGTACACGGTAGCCTTTACCTGCCGATGCGCGGATCGTGGTGTTTTCGTGCACATTAAAATGCAGGTGGGTACGAGGCGTAAGCAGGGTGCCATAAAGGTTGTGGTAATCGGCACGGAAGGCTGCAACAGCAGTGAAGCGCTCGTGGGTATGATAGGTATACTCAAAGAATGCGCCTGGCACGATTTCCTGTCTGTTGAAGATGGAATCATTCAGGCTTTCTTCATAATCATCAAACAGGAAGCTGACACCGGTAACAAATTCATGATCCGGATGGCTGAACGTGTTGCCAAAAAGGATGTTGGCATAAAAGGTATTCTGCTCTCCGTCATAAGTGTTTGTCCCATAGTGCGCATCATGGCTGTGATGGGTAAAGTTGAGCTGTGTGCCCAGGCTGGCATCGGGCATGTCATCAAAATAGAATCCGGTGCGGGCAAATGCCTGGAAGCGCGTTGTATTGGTACCATAACCATAATAGTCATGCGAACCAAACCTAGCGCCATTGGTGAAGAAGTCTTTCTGGCCACCCTGGCGCTCTTCCTGCATGAGGTTGAACCCGAATTGCGAATCCATCACTCCGGGTCTGTCATAACGGTAACGATTGAGCAGATTGTATTTTTTAATCAGGGGGTGATCAAGAAAGCTATTGTGGTTGTGGTCGATCTTATTGTCGAAATATTCGCCATGTGCCATCACCATGGTCGACCAGTTGGGGTTCAGGTCAAAAGAAGCATTTAACGAGCTTTCGAACTGGCGGTCATTGGAAGCAAAAGCATTAAAGTAGAAAAGCTCATCTCCCTCAGGCTTCTTCAGGTCCACGTTGATCTGACCGGTAACGGATTCATAACCGTTAACCACACTTGCAGCACCTTTCGACACGCTGATGGATTCCATCCAGGGTCCTGGAATATAGGTCAGGCCAAAAGGCTCACCCAATCCACGGATGCCCGGCATGTTTTCCAGCATCAGCTGGCTGTAGGTACCAGCCAGTCCTAGCATTTGAATCTGTTGCGCACCAGATACCGCATCGCTGTAAGACACATCGACTGACACGTTGGTCTCAAAGGCTTCCGCCAGGTTACAACAGGCTGCCCGCTGCATTTCACTGCTGGTGATCACGTTGGTCAGCACAGGGTCGAGGCTGGAGACGTGGGCTCCGGGTCTGCGGCCGGTAACCTCTACCTCTTCAAGCTCTGCGCTCGCTTCCAGCACGGCGGAAATGGTTTCTCCTGGGTTTTCTACCAGCAAGGTGTCGCTCTTGTAGCCAATGTAGCTGAATACGAGTTTATGCGGCAATTCAACGGTGACGGGGATTTCAAAACTGCCCTCCCCATCTGTG
>PWNO01000215.1 GCA_003557765.1 Bacteroidales bacterium | reverse complement strand
GGTCTGGACTCAAGGAGTTCTTTGTACTTGTTTGCGATCAGCTCGGCGCCAAATGCAACCTCTGTAACATAGTCGAAGCCCAGTGCCCGTATCATGCCCACGAAGTGTCTGTAATCGTGGATATCTGTAAATTCACCGGCGATACTGGGTGCAACAATGGCTGCAACAGGTGCATGTTCATGAAACAGCGTTTTTACCTTGTCGATGGAGAAAGCAAACATCTTGGCATCGCGGCTGCACACGCGGATGCAATTGCCGCATGCAATGCAGCGAGAAGGGATGATCTCCGCCTGTCCGTTTGCAATTTTAATTGCCTTGGCAGGACATTCGCGCACACAGGTATAGCAAACCTTACATCGGTCCTTAACAGTATATATGATCTCTGCGTTTTTATGCTTTTCAGCCATAATCTTAAAAATATTACTTAACCACCCGGCGCTCTTTAAAAGCGGTTCTCAGCCACGATTTTGCGTCACCATTATCTGTCAGAAACTGATCATCCCCGAAAAATGCCTTGAGTGTGGGATTATCCCTCGGATCATTTACATCACAGGTTTTTTCCATCTCCAAGCACAGTTTTTTACGCGCGATGACTTGTTCAAATCCCCGGCTTATTGGCTGTCCGCCGCCACCGGCACAACCATTCAGACACGCCATTACCTCCACATAGTGGATGTCATCGCGGCCTTCATCAATAAGCTGTTGCATATACTCTTCCGCATCACTGATTGAGCTCACCCAGGCAAAGCCAACCTGCTTTCCGCCAATCTGTATTTTTGTCTCTTTTCTTCCCGAAATGTTTTTCGGCACATTGAATTTAAACGCATCCGGCTTGCCACCCATTATAAAAAATGCCTCACGTGCCACCGCTTCAGCCTTTCCCCCCGAGTAACCCATTTTCCAGGCGGCCCCTGAGGATTGGTCGAACGGCGCATCCAGGGCTTCACCCTCCGTATTGGTGATATCAAGGCCACAGCTCCGTAAAAGCTGAAGCAGCTCCCGCACTGTAAGCACGGCATCCGCTTCAGAAATCCCTTTGTGGGTATTCTCTTCCCTTGAAGCCTCATACTTTTTACCGACGCAGGGCATCACAGCCACATTGAACACTTGCTCCACCGGGATCTCATTTTGTGTGGCATAATTAGTCTTGATAAGTGCTCCCATGATTTGCTGCGGCGATTTTGTTTTTGACAGCGATGTAATCCATTCGGGTCGAAACTCTTCCACATAGCGGACCCAGGCCGGACAGCAGGAGGAGAGCAATGGCATACCGTTTCCTCCGTTTTGCATCATCCTGACAAGATTACCTGCCTCCTCTCGGATGTTGACATCTGAGGCAGCACCCAGGTGAAACACCTTGTCAGCGCCACATCGCCTCAGGGCACCGGCAATCAGTTCCAGCGGATTGTCTTTTATTTTAAGACCCATCATGTCAGCAATGGAAGCTGCCACGGAGGGGCTGATCATAAACATCACCCTGATATCCTTTTTATCGAGTGCGGCAAGCACTTTTTCCTGGTGGCTAATGTCGGTCAGTGCCGCCGTTGGACAAACCTGGATGCACTGTCCGCAATGGATGCAGCTGGAAACGTTCAACCCTTTGTTAAAGGCACTGTTGACCATTGTCTGATTGCCCCTGGAGATGAAATCGATGGCTGTAACCAGTTGCACCTCCTCGCAAATTCGCACGCAGCGGCTGCACAAAACGCACTTTGCAGGATCGCGTGCTACACTGGTACTTGAATAATCGGGGTAATGGGTGTTTTTATTTCCGAAATACTTTCGTTCCTTTACGTTCATTACCTCAGCAAGCCATTGCAGTTCGCAATAGCCGTTGCGCACACAATACAGGCAGTCGTCCGGGTGGTTTGACAACAACAATTCCACCAGAGCCTTACGGGCCTGAATCACGCGCCGGGAGTTGGTTTTCACTCTCATCCCTTCCTCTACCGGATAAGAACATGAAGTGATCAGGTCACGCTTCCCCTCCACTTCAACCACACATAGCCGGCATGCCCCGGTTGGAGAAAAACGGTTCATGTGACACAGGGTTGGGATCCTGATGCCATGGCCCCGCAAGGCAGAAAGCAGCGTTTCACCCTCTTTTACCGTAATGTGCTTATTATTAACTTCGATCTGAAAATCCATATCAAAACATTAATGATGCTATTTAATCAATACGGCATTAAACTTGCACACATCATAGCAAGACCCGCAAGCGATACATTTTTCCCTGACGATGAAATGGGGGTATCGCGGTGACCCGATGATGGCATCTACCGGGCATTTCTTAAGGCAGGCAGTGCAGCCAGTACAGGCCTCAACATCTATGGTAAAGATCCTGAGGTCTGTACAATGGTTTGCCGGACACTTTCTTTCGAAAATGTGTGCATCAAACTCTTTCTTAAAAAACTTCAGTGTATTCAGGATTGCCATAGGGGATGATTTTCCCAGGGCGCACAAGGATGTATCCCTGATCACTCCTGCAAGGCTTCTCAGCTGCATCACCCCTTTAAACCGTTCCAATGTTTGGAAGGACTGGCCTTCGGAGGGTCTTCTTGTGGCCTGATCCATGATTTCAAGCATTCGGGCTGTCCCTTCCCTGCAAGGAATGCATTTCCCACAGCTTTCTTTCTGAAAAAATGCCGTAAAGAACTTGGCCATGTCGACCATACACACCTCTTCGTCGAGAACCACAAATGCACCACTTCCAAGTGCCGCTCCGATGTTTTTCAAAGCTTCAAAATCGATCTGTGTGTCCAGTGTCTCTTCAACGATATAGCTGCCACTGTTGATGCCCAGCACAATGGCTTTAAATTCCTTGTTATGTTTCAGTCCTACACCCACAAGGTTAATCACATTCCTGAAGCTGATACCCATGGGTACCTCAACGGTTCCATAATACTTCATGTTCCCGGAAAGGGTAAACAGCTTGGTTCCTTTGCTTTTCTCCGTACCAAATTTCAAAAACCACTCAGGTCCGTTTTTGATGATAAGAGGTACGTTAAAGAGGGTTTCCACATTGTTTACGATGGTTGGCTTATCCCAGAGTCCTCTTTCGGCTGGATAGGGAGGTTTGGACGCC
>PWNO01000041.1 GCA_003557765.1 Bacteroidales bacterium | reverse complement strand
TGGAGGTTTGAGGTTAGAAAAAAGAAAATCTAACATCCAACATCTAACCTCTAAAATCAATTCCTGATCTTGGGTAAACTTACAAAGCACAGATTATTAAACATTTAAGGAAATATAAACAGATGAACCAAAACATCGCCCGATACTTATTGATTCTTATACTCCTGACCGGCTGTAAAGGTGTAATTGATAAACAACCGGATGAACCGGTATGGTGGAAGGAAACCGTTTTTTACCAGATCTATATGCCATCCTTTCAGGATAGCAGTGGCAGCGGCTACAGCGATTTCAGAGGAATGACCGCCCGCCTGGATTACCTTGAGGCGCTCGGCGTTAAAGGAATCTGGTTAACCCCGTTCCAGAAATCGCCAAAAGTGGACAATGGCTATGATGTGGCAGATTATTATTCGGTTGATCCGATGTATGGAAGCATGGATGATTTCAAAAAGTTTCTTTCACAAGCACACAGCAGGGGCATCAAAGTGATCATGGACATGGTGGTTAACCACACTTCAACAGATGCCTACTGGTTTCAGCAGTCACGATTATCAAAAGACAATCCCTACCGCCATTACTATGTCTGGCGCGATAAGCCCAATAACTGGGAATCGTTCTTCGGCGGACCGGCCTGGACCAAGGATACCCTTACAGGCCAATATTACTATCATAAGTTTGATGTAAGGATGGCAGACCTCAACTGGACCAACCCTGAGGTTGTGCGAGAGATCCAGGAGGTGCTTCGCTTCTGGCTTGACATGGGCATTGACGGTTTTCGTCTTGATGTGATCAACTTCCTGCTCACCGACGGCATCCTTGAAGACAATCCCATGGAAAATGGCAACCAGATCCATAAGTATGATGTTGACCAACCGGGTGTTAAAGATGCCATGCGACTAATCAGGGAAACGGTTAATGAATATGATGACCGCTTTATAGTTGGTGAGATAGGCAGCGCCGACCTGGATGTTTTGCAGCGCTATCAGGCCCCGGACATGATGGATGTGGTCTTTAATTTCAATTTTGGCAGCATCCCTGCATTCTCAGTTGAAGACATCTTCAATGAGCTGGTGGAAATGGAAGAAAAGTTGCACGACTTCCCTACCCTTTTCTTTGGCAGCCACGACATGCCCAGGCCGATGAACCGGCTGGCAGACGGATGTCCAAAACGGGCTGAGGCACTTGCTTCGCTCATCCTTACAGCCAAAGGTGTTCCCTTTATCTATTATGGAGAAGAGATTGGGATGCACAACATCAAGGCACAAAGCATTGACGACATCATTGACGTGCAGGGCAGGACACAGTATTTCCTGGCACTGGAGGCAGGGAAAACCCCGGATGAAGCCCTCAGGGAGATCAACCGGCATAATCGCGACAGGTCGCGCAGCCCGATGCAATGGGATGACAGTCAGAACGCCGGTTTTACAACCGAAAAACCCTGGATCCGGGTACACGAAAATTACCGTAAGGTAAATGCAGCACTTGCTGAGCAGCAGGAAAACTCAATCCTGAACCGCTACAGAGATCTGATCAGCCTCCGGAATAGAGAAGAGGTCTTGCAATACGGTGCTTATACATCGCTGAAGCGTCCGTCTGATGATGCCATACATTTCACAAGGACACTGGATGATAAACACATCACCGTTGTGATAAACTTTGGTGACCCGATGACCGTTGAACTTCCCGATGACGCGAAAATACTAATGGGTACCAGGGAGCTGGATGCAAACGAATATGTCATTTTCCGGCACGCCGATTAGGTCTGTATTTACGCCCCTCCAATTTGCATTTCCCGAATCCTGAACGTGGGAGCTGTAAATGACCGGTTCAGGTCGAGGTCGTTGCCCATCATGTCAATCTGGTTCAGGATGACATTCGCACTTCCGGCAATGGTAAGTCCCTGAACCGGATGTGCGATTTTGCCGTTTTCGATCCAGAATCCTGATGCACCACCACTGTAGTTGCCATTCACCGGGTTGATTCCATATCCGGTAACTCCTTTAAGCAATATTCCCCGGTTTGTGTTGGCAACAATATCTTTCGGATTGTGTGATCCGGCTTTCACATAAAGGTTGTGAGTGCCGATTCCTGGCAGGCTGGAAAAACCGCCCCGGGAAGCATTCCCTGTACTTATTGTTCCGGCACGATTTGCTGCGTAGGTGTTATACAGAAATCCGCGCAATACGCCTTCCTCCACAAGTGTCCGTTTCGAAACGGGAACGCCCTCACCGTCGAAAGGCTTGCTTCCAAGGCCGCGCGGACGAGTTCCATCGTCGATGATGGTCAGCAGCTCTGAGGCAAAGCGTTCATCCATTTTATCCTGCAGGAAGCTGGCGCCTTGCAGCACGCGCTCCCCGTTGATCGCGGCAATGATGCCTCCCAGCAATGATCTTGCCACGGCCGGGTCAAAAATGACCGCTGCACGCTGCGTCCTTACCATCTGAGGGTCCAGCATTTCCCAGGCCTTCTTTGCTGCACTGTCTGCAATTTTGGCGAGCGGCTCGAGGTCTTCAAAGTGGCGTCGTACGGAGGACTCCCATCCGGTATGGCGTTGATCCCCTTTTTCTGCCACAATGCTCACCCCAACGGAGCAGGCTGATGACTTATAGCTTTTCAGCATGCCGCGCGAGTTGGCAATGATCACCTCCGTTTCACCTTCACCAAAGGAGGAACCGGAGCTATGGGTGATGCGTGCATCCTTCATTGCGAGTTCCTCAAGCTCAAGGGCCATGTCAATCTTTTTATCCATGGCAACTTTGGCAATGGCAGGATCGTAAAGCCCTTCCACCTCCGTGTAGGGCAAATCGTATGGTAAGGTGTTATTTTCATCGGGAGTGGTAAGTTCGGCGAAGGCAATGGCCCGCTGCAGCGTTTCGGTGAGGGCCCTGTCGTTAAAGTCGTTGGAATGGCTGAAGCCCATGCTGCCATTCACCAGAACACGAAAGCCGACACCACCCGAGTCTGACTCCTGGATGGTTTCAATGTCGCCATTGCGAACCCTGATTGACAGATTCCGGCTGGATTGTATGAAAACTTCCACCTCATCGGCGCCCAGACGGCGACCGCGTCCTACCAGTCTTGCTGCTAAATCG
>PWNO01000015.1 GCA_003557765.1 Bacteroidales bacterium | reverse complement strand
TTCAGCATGAAGCATCTTTCAGAAAAATGCTGGATACGACAACCACAAGTGTATTTATTTATAAAGGAGAACGTTTCGTTTATGTCAACCCTGCTTGCTCCAGGCTTACCGGATATACAGAAGAGGAGTTGCTTCACGAATTGAACTTTTGGGATGTGGCACATCCTGATGACAGGGAATTTGTGAAATCCCGGGCTTTTGCAAGGCTCAAGGGGGAAGATGTCCCTGCGGGTTACGAGTTTCGTCTGATTACGCGTGATGGTGCGGTCAGGTGGATCGAATACAATGCGTCTGTTATTGATTGGCGCGGAGAGAAAGCCGTCATCGGCACAGCTTTTGACATCACTTCGCACAAGGAGTCCTCTGAGATCATACGCAGCAGTGAGGAGCGCTTCCGGATGGTGATGCAACACATGCCCAACCTGGCCAATGCTTTTGACGAGGATGGGAAAATCGTATTCTGGAACAAAGCCTGTGAGCGTGTCACGGGCTATAAGGCGGAAGAAGTTTTGGGAAACCCGGAGGCCATGCGCTGGATGTATCCAGATGACCATTACAGGAAAGAAGTATGGGAGACAGCACAGGACCCGGACAATACGGATAACGAAACTACGCTGATCACCAAATCAGGGAAAAAAAGGATCATCAACTGGGACGACACCTATCACAAAATCAAAATCCCCGGCTGGTCATCGTGGGGGATTGGTGAAGACGTCACGGAGCGGCGGGAGGCTGAAGCCATCAGGCGCATTCAATTTAACATTGCCAATGCAGTGGCTGAAATTCCGGACATGGCCAGCATGATCAGGATGATTCGTATTGAATTGGCTACACTCATCGACACCTCAAATTTCTACATTGCATTATATGACCAGGAGAGGGGCATGTTTCATACGCCCTATGCGCACGACCAGGAAGATTCCATATCGGAATGGGATGCAGAAAGCTCGATTACGGGTTTGGTTGTAAGGCTTGGCAGGTCGCTATTGCTCTCCCGTCAGGAAATCCAAAACCTGATTGATAAGGGTTTAATCAAGCAGATCGGAGCGATGTGTAAGGTATGGATGGGCGTGCCTTTGTCAACGGGTAAAGAAATTATCGGTGTGGTGTCGGTGCAAAGCTACGATGATCCCCAAGCCTATGACGAAAACAGCCTTAGCCTGCTGGAATTCATTTCCACCCAGATTGGCCTTACTGTCAGACTCCGTCAATACATTGATGATTTAAAAATCGCCAAACAAAAAGCGGAAGAGAGTGATAAATTGAAAACCGCGTTTCTCAACAATATATCCCACGAAATCAGAACCCCTCTGAACAGCATACTGGGCTTCGGCCGGCTGTTGACTGAGGAAGGCGTCAGTCATATCAACCGGACTTCCCACATAAGAAACATGCAGGTGAGCAGTAAAAGGCTGATCGAAACCGTTGAGGGCATGATAGATCTGTCGATGATTGTTTCCGGCACCGTGCAAATCAGAAAGAAAAGCCTTGACATTGCCTGGTTATTTGATGATCTGCAAGGACGTCACCGGTTCATGTCTGAGAAAAAGGGATTGCGGTTGATATTTCATTATCCCGAAAGCAGTGATCAGAAGGAAATAGATACAGACTCCATACTCCTGCATAAAATCTTATCCCATTTGATTGACAACGCGATCAAGTTTACTGAAGAGGGTGGTGTGGAAACCGGGGTATTCGTATCATCCGGGCGCCTGTTGTTTTTTGTGAAAGATACCGGTGTGGGCATGGACCCTGATTTTATTGATCAGGCGTTTGAGCCTTTCAGCCAGGAAAACATTGCCTACACAAGGGGGCATGAGGGCAGCGGAATGGGCCTGGCCATTGCCAGGGGACTCATCCGGAAGCTGGGCGGTGATATTTGGGTAAAATCCGCCAAGGGTAAGGGCAGTACCTTCTATTTATCACATCCTTTGTAAGGCATCCATCTTTTACCTATTTGTCTGCGTGTCATCAATAATGTGGTTGATGGCTTGTCGCTGCGGTGCTGGAATTTTCAACGGAAGATGAGCATCAGCCCCATAGCGATGATTATGGCTGAGAAGAGGTATCTCAACGGGCCTTCCTTTTTCTCCGGACGGATGTTGACCAGGAGCCTGGGTCCGATGAACGCGCCCAGTGCCGCACCGGATCCAAGCCATGCGATGAGGTAAGGATCGATCTCTCCCAGCAGCAGGTGGCCGCTAAAACCGGAAAGTGCGTTGATGAATACGATCATTACAGAGGTGCCGATGACCAGCCTGATAGGAAATTTTAGGATCAGGAGTGCTGCAAGCACTGGTGCGGTGCCGCTGGTGCCAAACAGTCCGGCTACCACACCGGAGATGACGCCAAAAATGATGATGTTGGGAATCTGATCTTTACGGATATCAGCAAAGTGTTCCGGCGGGGTATATGCTGCTTCCCGGGGCTTCTTGCCTCGCAGGCGCAGGGTAAAGAGCCCAAGGATCACACAATAGGCGCCGAAGGTGGTGAGGAGGGTGGCGGGATCGATGCGGTTGGATATCCACGCGCCAATCAGGGCTCCGGTTAAACCCGCACTGCCAAAACTAAGTCCAATGGGGAGGTTGATGTTTTGTCTTTTGTAATGTTCCCAGGACCCGATGAGGCCGATGGGGATGACCGCTGCCAACGATGTAGCAATAGCCACCCTCGGCTCCACCTGGAACAACAGGATCAATGCCGGTGGAAAAAAAAAGGCGCCATTGCCGCCGACCATGGTGTCCAGTAAGCCTACAATGAAGCCGAGTAGTGGTAACCACAGGTAATGTAACTCAATGGCAGATTCATAAATCATGGCATAGCGGCTGATTAAGGGGTTTTCAGTTCGCCGATGGCCTTCAGGTACATGGTTTTTCTTATGTTGACAGCAGCCTGTGCATCAATGTGGTCACTCAATGCTGCCTGCCATTGTGCTTGAGCTTCCAGCAGATCTGTTAATGTCTCCACGCCTTCCTGAAATTTATCCTCACTGGCATCAAGGTTCTCTTCTGCATACTCAAGGGCGGATGCGGTCAGTTCCAATCTGGTCATGGCATCTTCCAGCCGAAAACGTGCCCTGGTCATTTCGAGCTGAAGCTTCCTGGCCGTATCCTGCTTTTCCAGCCTGGCCTCTTCCTCATTCAGGCGCGCATAAGCCACTTTGTTCCTGCTTTCACTCCAGTTAAATATTGGAATACGCACCTGTGCCATGGCAGACAAGTTGGTGTTGTCGCTGGTTTGTCCGCCAATTTTGATGCCGCCGAGGTAATTATAGCCCGCCTTGAGTCCAACTTCCGGCAGCATTCCTGCCCGGGCCATCTGCACCTGTTGCCCGCTGATCTCAATGGCCTTTTCAAGCATCTGGTATTCGACCCTTTGGGACACCCACTGGTCGTAATGTTCCAGCGGCACGATGTCTTTATCATTTATCGATATTTCCGCATTCACTTCCAGTGGTGTATGGAGCGGCAGACCCAAGATACGACAGAGGTCCATGCGCGCCAGTTCTCTTCCGCTCCCTGCCTCCTGCACCTGCAACCTGGCCTCATTGCGCCTGACCTTTACTTTTAGCAGATCGTTTCGGGTAGCCAATCCTGCCGCTTTGCTGTCCGAAATGGTTTCTACGAGCTCTTCCAGCAACTCCAGGTACTTCTCTGCAGCTTTTTCCATCTCCAACACAGAAATATAGCGATAAAATGCTGCATCGGCCATGGCGATCACTTCTGTGGTTTGCAGGTTAATATCCAGGGAGGCCAGTGAAGTGCCGGTTTGTGCCATGCGTCTTGCTATGCGCACCCTTCCGCCTGCATATAACACCTGATCCATTTCTACTCCTCCCAGGATAACGCCCTCGAAGCCGATCTCCAAATCGATTTCTGTAAGCAATTCTCCAAGCAGATCCGGCAAGCCACTTTCCGCTCCGAGCAGGGCAACTGGATCCAGCACAAACCCAAGGTCATCGGGCGAGTAAAAGTAGAGCCCGGAGGCTGATAGGCCTGGCAGCCGGGCTGCCCTGGCAATCCTTTCACGAAGGATGGCCTGATCAAACCTTTTTTCCGACATTTTTACCTGCCTGGAATATTCCAGCGCCATGCGCCGGCTTTTATCCCGGTCCAGGCTGACGGTTTCCGCAGCACCGGCCATGCTGGTCAGGCCAAGTAGCGAAATACCAAGGAGAGAGCCGAAAAATCGTCGTAATAACATGATATATGCTGTTTAAAAAGTCAACATTTCTACTAATGGCTATTAGCTCTTGGCTCTTGGCTTTCTTCCCAATAGCTAATAGCCAATAGCCTAAATCCATCTTACTTCCTCCGCCGGGTGCGCCTGATCAGCTGATGCTCAGAGCCAATACTGTCTTCGAGTTGCTGACCACCACCTGGTGCCTTCTACCCATGATCATTGCGTACATTGCTGCACTGATCATGGGGTTTGTCTGTCCCATTGTCGTCCATTGGCGTGTCGCTCATCGTTCCGCCATCATCACCCGGGCTATCCAGGTAACCCTGATCCATACCCTTTGAAAAACGCACCCTGAAGAATACTGCGTAAAATACGGGCATCATCATGAGGGTAATCACGGATCCGATAAGGAGCCCGGACATCATCGTTACGGCCATGGACCCGAACATATCGTCGTTGATCAGCGGCAACATGCCAAGAATTGTAGTGAGTGATGCCATCATCACGGGGCGCAGTCGTGAGGACGATGCATCAAGCAGTGCCTGGTGGCTTTGCTTGCCCCCATCGATCTGTATGGCTACTTCGCGCAGGAGCACGACGCCGTTTTTGATCATCATCCCCATCAGTCCAAGTGCACCTACGATGGCTACAAAGCCGAACTCCCTGCCGGTAATGAGCATACCGGGTACGATGCCGATAAAGGCGAGCGGAAGGCTCAATATGATGATCAAGGGGTTGCGGAAATCCCTGAACAGGGCAATGAGGATGGCAATCATCAATATTACGGCAAGGGGAAGGTACAAAAAAAGGTATTCCTGTGATTCGGAGCTGGCTTTATATTCTCCATACCATTGCAACCGGTAACCGGGTGGCAATGGTATGCTTTCGATTTTGTTGCGGATGCTCATCCGGACTGCGTCTGCTGTTTTTCCCGGGATGGGGTTGCTCTGTGCCCGCATGGCCCGTTGCCCGTTATACCGCCTCACCACAGGTTCTTCCCAATCTACCACAATGTTGTCTATGGCTTGCCGCATGGGAACAGCACCCAGTGTGCCCCTCAGTATATCGGCCGGTTCGATTACACCGGCCATGAGGTCGGCTATCAAGCCCAGGTCCAGGCCGGTGGTGGCAGGTGTCATCGGAAAGGCCGGTGCCGTCTCGAGGTCTTTTATGGGCGTACCGTCCCATTCTATTTGCCGTAAGATGATGGGGATGGCCCTCCTGCCCTCATAAAAGTTTCCAATGGGCAGCCCGTCGGTTAAACTCAGCAAGGACATCGCCACATCCGAGCGCGTCAATCCTTCAGCGCGCGCTCTTTTTTGATTGTACCTGGCCACGAGGGTCTTTGTTGCCGGCTCCCAGTCGTTGCGCACAAGCATGGCTGTGGGTTCTTCTTCCATAATTGCCGTGGCTTGCGCTGTGAGTTCCCTGAGTATTCCAGGATCTGGCCCTGTAAACATGACTTCTATAGGAAACTCCATATACATGAAATTATACCGCTGCACGCGTGCATAGGCTTGTGGATAATATTTGATCAGGTAATCCTGAATCTCTTCGAGATTATCCATCAGGCTTTTATAGTCCCTGAATTGTACGATCAGTTCACCATAACTCATGGAGGGCTTAGCGATATAGCGCACCAGATTATATCGCGAGGGGGTGCCTCCCAGGCTCGTGGTCACCCTGGTGATGTCCTCATTCTCTAAAAGGTATGCTTCAATCTCAGACAGGTCAGCATCTACTTTCTCAATACGGGTGCCGGAAGGCATCCGGTATTCGATGTAGAGCTGGCTGTAGCTCAAGTCCGGGAAAAAGGTTTGTGGCACAAATCGGAAAAGAAAGAGGGTGACACCCAGGAGGAGGACGACCATGACGACGGCCAGGCTCTTATGCCAAAGCAGATAACAGAGCAAATTGCGGTGCAGCCGGTAAACGGGTCCTGAATAGAGTTTCTTTTTACTTTTCTCCTTCTTTCCTGAGAAGTCAAACTGATAGCCAGCCATTAAGGGGGCCTGGGTGAGGGCGAGTATCCAGCTGAGCAGCAGTGAAACGGCAAGCACGATAAAGAGGTCGCGTACATATTCGCCGGCGGTGTCGGGTGACATGAATATGGGCAGGAAGGCGAGGATGGCAATCAGCGTGGCGCCAAATAGGGGCGTAGCTGTTTTGTTCACGGTATTGACCAGGGCTATCCGTTTTGGCACACCACGCTCCCGGTCGGTTATGATGCCATCCACAATGACTACAGCATTGTCTACCAGCATTCCCATGGCCACGATAAAGGAGCCCAGAGACACCCGTTGCAGGGTACCATCGAACAGGTTGAGGATGGCCAACGATCCGAGAATGGTAATCAGCAGCCCGCTGCCAATGATAAAGCCACTGCGCCACCCCATGGCCATCATCAGGAGGATGACCACAATCAGGACCGACATAATCAGATTGGTCATAAAGGTGGTGATGGATTCACTAACTTTATCAGGCTGAAAAAACACCTTGCTGAAATCGATGCCTGCCGGGATTCTTTCTTTTTGCAGCTCAGCCAGCCTTACATCCACGCTTTCCCCCAGCTCGATCACGTTACCGCCACTTTCCATGGCAATGGAGATACCCAGTGCTGGCAACTTGTTGTGCCGCATGGCTTCCCGGTAAGGCTCCTCCAGTCCGCGATCAATCGTGGTCAGATCAGATAAACGCACCTGTTCGTCTTCATGGCCATGGATGACCAGGTCCCTGATATCGTCCAGGCTGTGGAAGGCGTCATCTACCTTGATACGGATGCGTTCGTCGCCTGATTCGAAATAGCCTGCGTAAACCTTCTCATTCTGGTCAGTGAGGGTCATCAGCACCTCTCCGGGATGGACACCCAGCCCGGCCATACGTGCCTGATTGATGTTAATGTAAATGGCCGGTCGCCGGTTGCCGTAAATCTCCACCCGTTTCACGTCATCGATGTGCTCCAGGTCCTGTTTGACCATCCTTGCATAGTCATACATGTCTTCATACGAGTGTCCATCGGATGTCATCGCATAGAACAGTCCGTACACATCACCGAAATCATCAATGATCACAGGTGTTTTTGCACCAGGAGGCAATTCAGGTGCGGCGCTGATCACCTTACGCCTTAACTTGTCCCATTTTTGTTCAACATCCTGGAGCCTGACGGTGGGATGAAGCTCTACCGTGATCTCCGAATAATCTGCTTCGGAGCGGCTTTCTATTTTGTTCAGTCCACCCATGGTCATGATGGCCTTTTCAAGTACATCTGTAACCTCCAGTTCTACCTCATGTGCGGAGGCACCGGGGTAAACAGTGACCACCAGGGCTTGCTTTATGACGATCTCCGGGTCTTCCAGCTTGCTCATCGTCATGAATGAAAAGATTCCTCCTGCGACCAGTACAAGCAGAAAGAAATAAAAGAGGGCTTTATTCCTGAAGGCAAGATTGTTCATGACGTGATGGATTATAAGATGTCTCCTATATTGGTGTCAGAAGGCTCTTCGAGCGGGTCAACTGTTTGACCCTCGCTAAGATTGTGTATGCCGGCACTGACCAGGAGATCATCTTGACTCAGGTCTGCTGCTATTAGTGCCGTTCCGTCTTTATAAATCCTGATGATTTCCACGGGCATTGCGGAAATGGTGGTATCATCTGCATCAATTAACCAAACGGCAGCTTGCCCGTTATCATAAAAGATAGCAGAAGATGGTACCGTCAGAAAATCGTTGGCTGTGTCGCGATAGGTGATATGAACTTCTACCCGCATGCCAGGCAGCAATTCTGTATCCGGATGGACATTGATATGAAAGTAGGCGGGATACATGCCATTCAGTCCGGGGGAGCGGCTGATGTTTCTCAGCTCCAAGGGAAAGGATGTTTCCGGGTGCAAGCTTGTGCTCATGGTGAAGGAGACGAAATCCTGCAACCGCATCAGGTCCCGGTCTGGCAAATGGGTTTTCACCTCAAGGTCTTTGTGGCTTATGAGTGTCATCACGGGCATGCCGGCGTCGATCAGTTCCGGTGGGCGAAAATAGAGCTGGCCCACCTGGCCATCAAATGGTGCCTTAAGCCGGCTATCCTTGACGGCGTCCTTGTGTGCCTGGTATTTGGCGGTGATCTGTTGTAATCCGGTAACTGCCTTGTCATAATCGCTGGTTGACACCCTGCCTTGCCGGTAAAGGGAGATGATGCGCTCTGCCTCGGCCCGGATGCCCTTATACTCTGCTTTTGTAGCTTCAAGCTGTGTCTCATAATCGCGCGGGTCAATGCGGGCCAGCAACTGGCCTTCTGTAACCTCTTCGCCTTCGTCCACAAAAACTTCCATGACCGGACCGGGTACGCGGAAAGAGAGGTTAACCTCCGATGAGGCCCGTATCAATGAAGGATAGCTTTTGATGAGATAGGGCTTATGGGCTTCGGGGTGCGCAACCCGGACCGGGACCGGGCTCACCTCCCTGGAAGCTTCCTCACCGCAAGATGTCAGGAACATCACAAACAAGATAAAGAAAAGCTGTAATAAATATATCTTATACATACGAATATGGTTTTATCTTGATATGTGCCAGCATGCATAATAATGTGGCATTTGTTTTTCTAAAGATACAACATTCTATGAATCTATTGGGAAGGCAGCCATGCAATACATAACAGATCTGACTTTTTTTTGTGGAAAAGAAATGTTGGATTTGTATCTTCATAAACAAGTCAATCAGGATGTAAAAAGGAAGTTGTCGGTTTGTTTTATTCTTAATGATGAAGAAACCAATTGCATAAAGGGGTATTACACATTATCAAACAGCAGCATCCCTCCGGGATACATTCCTGGTCACATCCAGAAAAAGTTACCCAAATCATATACATCTATTCCCACCATACTCCTTGGCCGGCTTGCGACAAATCAAAGATTTCAGGGACAAGGTATTGGAAAACTCCTTTTGATAGATGCCCTGAAAAGATGCCATAAAATATTCATAACCATTGGTTCTTTTGCGGTTGCGGTTGACCCCATTGACCAGCAAGCTGAAAACTTTTATACCAAGTATGGGTTTATCAAACTGCCTGGAAGTGGCAAATTGTTTTTACCCATGAAAACAATCAATAAGCTGTTTGAATAATAAACTATATCGGCCACACCCACATGATGAGCGGTATGCCAATAAGGGTGATGATCACTTCCAGCGGCAGTCCCATGCGCCAGTAGTCGGTAAACCTATAGCCACCGGGCCCCATAACCAGGGTGTTGGACTGGTGGCCTATCGGGGTAAGGAAGGCACAGGATCCTCCGATGGCGACGGCCATCAGGAAGGGGTCGATGGAGTATCCTGTGCCGTGGGCAACGCTGACAGCGATTGGTGCCATCAATACCACGGTAGCGGCGTTGTTGATGATGTCGGACATGAACATGGTGACTACCAGAATCAGGCCAAGTAGTGCCCAGGGAGGAATGTTGCCCCCCAGCTCAAGGATCTGGTCGGCGATCATTTTTGCACCCCCGCTTGTCTCCAGGGCGCCGCCAACGGGGATCATGGCTGCCAACAGTACGATCACTGGCCAGTCGATGCTGTAGTATACATCCTTGACCGGGAGGATGCGCCCCAACACCATGGCCAGTGCTGCCATGGAGAAGGCGACCTGCACAGGAAGCAACCCTGTGACTACCAATGCGATGGATGCAGAAAATATTCCCAGGGCCATGGGCACCTTGCGTTTATAGCCAATCTTCAGCCCCCTGTGTGCCAGCGGCAGACAGCCGATCGTCGTGGTGGCGTTGTCCAGCATGTGTTCGCGTCCCTGCAGCAGCAGCACATCACCAGTACGAAAAACGACATGATCCAGCCTTTTGCGGATGCGCTGGTCTTTGCGTGCCACTGCCAGCAGGTTGACTCCGAACCGGCTTCGCATGCGCAGGCTTGCTGCTGAATTTCCGATGATCGGGGAGTCAGCCATGACAATGGCTTCGGTGATCTGAATGTTGCTGGAGCCTTCTGCATCCTTCCGGAATTTTTTGTCGCCTACCAGTTTGGTGTTTGTCTCATCAAGAAAAACTTTCAGGTCATCCGCATCAGATTCGAGGATGATGATGTCGTTGAATTTGAGCGTGGTATTTGGTCCGGGCGCGTGAATGCGCTTGCCATCGCGCACGAGTCCCAGGATCTGCACCTCTGCATCCGTGAGCTGTTCAATTTCGCTAATGTGTTTGTTTTTAAGTTTTGCATTCCGGGCAACCTGCACTTCAGCGATGTACTCTTCTATGTCGAAGCGCTCGCTTTCCGATTTTTGTGCGGCCCTTCTCGGCAGCAGCCGCCATCCCAGGAAGGAGATAAACACGATTCCGGCGACAGCCAGACTGGCACCTACCGGCGTAAAGGCAAACATACCAAAGGCTTCTCCCACCTCGTCGGCACGGAACGTGGCAATGATGATGTTTGGAGGTGTCCCGATGAGCGTGGTCATTCCACCAAGCAGCGAGGCAAAGGCAATGGGCATCAGGATATAGGAAGGTGGATGGCCGCTTTTTCGGGCCATGGATATGGCCACCGGCATGATGATGGCCAGGGCTCCCACATTGTTCATGAAGGCAGAAGCGACAGCGACCAGCACAGAAAGGGTGATGATCTGCAGCAGCAATCCCTTTCCGACCTTCATCACCCACTTGCCCAGCAGGTCAATCAGACCTGAAAATTCCAGGGCCTTGCCAATCACCAGCACGGCTGCCACCGTGATCACGGCAGGATGCCCAAATCCTTCAAAAGCAGCTTGCGGCGTGATGGCCCCGGCGATGACCAGGATGAACAAGGCAATCAGTGCTACTGCATCGTGCCTTAACCGCCCCCAGGCGAACAGAAACAGCACCAGGATCAGGGTACCGAAGACGATTTGATGTTCCATATCCAAAAATACAATTTATTTTAACCCTTTAACCCAGAAACACCATAACCTTTCTCAACTGGTTGCTGTGAATATTAGTATATTTGTTCTGAAGGAGAAACCTGCTCTGCACATCGGTTATGTGCGATAAAGCTAAAACCAAAAGCCAACAAATAAAAGCAGACTTTTCGACTTTTTGACCTTTTGACAAAACTTATAAAAGTATGGGTAAAGCGATCGTAAAATGCACCATTGCCACTTATGGGATTGATGAATATGTAGTGGAAGTCCCCTGTAATAAGGGCGATGTGGATGAGATCATCATTTCGCGGGCGTGGAAGAAACTAAAAGAAGATGAAGGCGGCTCGCTGCCTTATGGCAACCGCACGGCTGAGATTCTTAAACGTACGAGTTAAGCCTTGCGCACCTCAGGCCTGGTCATCGCTTTTATCATCCTCGAGTTCTTTCAGAATTTGTTTCACATCCGTTTCGGTATGATGCAGTTTTTCCTTGCAAATCCGGATGAGTGCGGCGGCCCGCTTGACCTTTTCAGATAACTCGTCCACACTGATCTCTCCCTCTTCCATGTCTGTCACGATCTGCTGGAGCTCTTCGAAGGCTTCCGTGTAGGTGATTTCTTTGTCAGTCATGTTTGTTGTTTTATTTGTCAAAATGTCGAAAAGTCGAAAGGTCGAAAAGTCCCTGCGACCAATACCCTTCCCAGGTGCATCAGCATTTTGTCTGCATCAACACTGTGTTATGTTTTTTTATGTTTACTGCTTACCGTGCTGGTGATTTTTCCCTCAAGGAGCGTTGTTTCCAGTGCGTCGCCGGCACGCACATCCTGGTTTGACCTGATGGCCTGGCCATCTTTCCTGGTGATGCTGTATCCCCGTTTGAGCACATTGTCCGGATGCAGATGATTTACACTGGTTCTCAGCGTTTCCAGGCGGATATTTTCATTATTTAAGTGAAACTGACTGAGCTTTTTCAGTAGCTGTCTGTCAGCGTTGAGGCTCTTCTGGTTGTTTCGCAGCAGTTCATTGCTGCTTCGTTCCATGGTTTGGGTAATGTCGCGGAGGACATAGTTTTTGATGTGATTGCATTGATGGCGTGTTTGCCGGATCAGGTTGCGGGTGATTTCTTTGATGAAGTTGC
>PWNO01000038.1 GCA_003557765.1 Bacteroidales bacterium | reverse complement strand
GCCTTCAAGCCCTTGGTGAAGGACGCATAGGCGTTGCGTCTGAGCACTATATCGGCATCCTTCTCATATGTCTCCTCATAAAGGGCAAAGGACATGGGGTGGGACTGGCCATCGCTGTCTTCCACCGGCTCAAAGGTCATGTCAGCAGCTTTGGAACGGTTATAGATTGCCCCGGGTGCGCTGAGCACCTCGCCCAGGGAGGCCAGCGCCCGCTCTGTCTCCGGTTCTAAAGTATGAGGTTTTTCCTCTATCATTTTGTTCAATGTACGCTCAAAGTCTTTAAGTTTAGAATTTTCTTCCAGATATTTTTCCAGCGTGCCTTCCGGCAGCGCCAGAGATTCCGACCGGATAAAGGCAGTCTCCGCCTGGACAGCAGCAACCATGGAAGAGGCTCGGCCCAGCGCCGCCTGGTATGCTGCATCAGTTCCATCGCCCGCCAGCAGCAAGTGGGCATAGATGACCACCCGGAAAACCCGCTTTTGCAAGTCCTCCTCTGCCTCCAAACACTCCAGCAGGATATCTGCTCCCCCTGCCAGCCTGCCTTTGTAAGCAGTTACTGCAGAAGCATCCCCGGAAACGGCCTCCAGTTCCTTTTCCCAGTCTTCAAAAGTGCTGAATATATCCTGCAAATTCCAAGTCAGATGTTCCGGCACCTCGTTGCGGGCCAGTCTTTTCTTCATTTCCATTCTCCTTTAGAGCAGAGACCCGCCTTGTTGCGGCCACCTGCTTACTTGTTCCCTAATACTTCGCGGTCACATCGGTAATTTCCTTTACAAAAGCACCCGGCCAAAAGCCGGGTGCAGATTGTCTCCAATCGTGGGCAGCAACTGTGCCGTGCTTAGCGGACAGTGACCTCGGTCGATGCCCGCACTTCACCACCGATGACAATTTCCAACCTGAAAGTCCCGGGCGTAGAAGACCACAGGGTATCCGACACCCAGTCCCATTCTGCCTCCACTTCATAGGTGTGGTCAAAAATCACCTCGTTACTTTCATCATACACATTCAAGGTAACACCAGTTGATTCAAAGGGCTTGTTGTTTTTAAACAAGAAGTAAAATTCCTCGTTCAAGTCAAAAGTGCTGGTCTGAGAATTAATCGTCACATTTTCCTGGTCAAAGTCTTTGCCGGTCACCAGTGTTGCCGAGCGCTCTCCGCCGTTGGAGGCAAAGTTGCACCCAACAATTTCAAAGGAACTCTCAAGGTCACAGGCCATAAACACCATCATAGACGCCAGCAGCAGTATCATTATCACGCTTCTCATACAGGCACCCCTCTTCCTTTACTTTAAAAGCTGAAATTTATTGTTTCTATTTTTATTCTACACCAAGGCCACATATCCTGCTGGAGCAGGGGTTGAGATTTGACATAAACCGCCGCTTCCGAGACAATTGTCTGGGAGGCGATGAAATGGAACTTTTTACCGGAGAAAATCCCTGGCCGGAGATTCGCAAAAAACGCATAGATACGCTCTTGCCCCCGGCCATGAAACTGGCAGGAGTTGATGCCTGGCTTATACTGTGCCGGGAAAATGCCAACGATCCCCTGGCCGCTCACATCGGCGGCGAAAATGCCGGGGCCACTGCCGCCTTTTTGTTCCAGCTGCAGAATGACGATGTCCGTTCCACTGTGTTTTGCCCCTGGGGCGAAGCTGTGGGGCTTAAGGAACTGGGCCTGCATGACCATGTGGTTGTAATGGAACAACCGGGGCAGGTCTGGTCGGATTTGGCGCAACACCTGCAACAGCTTAATCCACAGAGAATCGCCGTAAACTGCTCCCACCGGGCCGTTGCCGACGGTTTGTCCTGGAATCAGCGTCAACAGCTGGAACAGGCCCTGGGGCCGGATTTAAGCGCCCGCCTTGTGTCTGCCGATGACTTGGTTTCAGAATGGCTGTCGGTCAAACTGCCGGAAGAAGTGGACATCATGGCTAAAGCCGGAGAATTGACGGTACAGATACAGCTGGAAGCGTACAAAACAATAGTCCCGGGTAAAACCAGGGACAGGGATGTTGCCCAATTCATTCAAAAAAAGGTTGAAGAGCTGAACCTGGGCTATGCCTGGGCACCCAGCCACAACCCCAGCGTCAACTCGGGATTCCCCCGGGGCCACGCCGGCCCCACAGACAAAATCATAGAGCCCGGAGATTTTATCCAGACAGATTTCGGAGTTAAAGTCTATGACACCTGGTGCACCGACTACCAGCGCTTCGCCTATGTGCTGGCTCCCGGCGAGACAAAACCGCCTGCAGCGGCACTGGACAAATGGCAAAAGGCGGTCAGCGGCCAGCGCAAAGCCCTGGCGGCCATGAAACCCGGCGTCCGGGGTGTAGACGTTGACCTGGCCCAACGGCACTGGATGGAAGAAGCAGGTTCGCTGCCGGTTATGTGGGGCACAGGCCACCCGGTGGGTTACTGGGCCCACGACATCGGACCCGCCCTCAGCGGCGGGCAACGGCAACAACCCCCTGCTGATGCATTGCGACAGCTGCGGGTTGGGCAGACCTTCGCCTTTGACGGATTCTTTTGTTGGCAGGAAGAGCGAAACTATGGCAGCGGCCAAAGGCTCATCTCTGTGGAAGAGATGGCGGTCGTAACCCCCGAGGGAGCCAGATACCTGATTCCGCCCCAACAGGACCTTATCCTCATCCCCTCACCATAATCCCTGACATTATTCCGCCAGGGACTGCAACCGCTCCAGGTCCAGGACTCTAACAGCCCCCGACAAGGGGGTTGTTGTTATTCTGCCTTACCCGGTGTATACTTTTGCTGTGAGGTGATAATATGCGGGTAAAATCGAAAGTGGACACATGGATTGGAGTTACAGTTTGGCTTTCCCTGCTGGCAGTTTTGGTCAGCATTATTGCCCTGCCGCAGAATATGTGGCTGCTGGGCATAGTCATCGGTTTGCCCATTATCTTGCTGCTGCTGTGGATATATCTGGGCACGTATTATGAAATCAAGGAAGACCACCTCTACTGCCGTTGCGGCCCCATGGTAGAAAAGATACCTTACAAACAAATAAAATCCATCAAAAAGAGCAAAAACCCCCTGGCTTCAATGGCACTATCGCTGGAGCGGATAGAAATTAAACAGCATGGCAAGAGATATATAACCGGCACCACCTTCATCTCACCGGAAGACCGGGATGAGTTTCTGGAAGATCTCTTGTGCAAGTGCGAAAACCTGGAGCCGGACTCCGAAGAACAGCAGGCAAAATAAACATCAAACAAACACAGCACCGTGAGAACCCGGTGCTGTTGTGTATAGGCCTGAATTTACTCAGACATCAACCGCTTTTCACCTTCCACTTGCTGGATGGGCTGCTACCGATATCTCCGGTGTTAAAGCGGAAATAAAGACGCATGATGCTAAGCAGTGTATGAAGGACAATAAATGCAATCAGGAAAAACAGCTGCTGGCATATAACAATCCCCTTCTAAAGCTCCGCAAGTGGAGGCGTGAGTGTTGCCAGAAGAATCCTCATGAAAGCTTACTGTTATTCGAATCTGTCGTAATCAAAAATGGACGTCAACACTGGGCCCTGCAGGCAAAGCAAAAACCTTGCAAGCTATTGATATGCTCCCCTTTGAGTAAACACCTGAAATAACAAAATTCAGGACTGCGCAAAGGGGAGTTTCTTATGGTAAGAAAAGGTATGGATAGGCTACACTTAACTGGACAGAAAAATAAGAAAGAGGCCCCTCAGATAAAAATTGGAGGGACACGCTCCTTAATCACTTGGTAGCCGCCAGAAAATTTTCGTTGAACTTGCCAGCTAAATAATCATTTATTGTCTTCCGCCCAATCTAGAGCTTAATTTCATAAACCTTTGACGGGCGCCCCCGGGAACTACCTGCCCGTTGGTCTAACACTTCTGCAAACCCTGCATTAGCCATTTTTTTTAAAATGCGATTTGCATTGCGCTTAGTCATCCCTAACCGTTCAGACATATCAGTGGTGGTTATTTGATTGCTCTGTAAAACATCCACAAGAGACTGTATCTTGCCAAGAGTCAACGTGGATAGTCCTGCCTTCTGAGCAGCCCTTTGCATATTTGAGTTATCCGCAACATCAACCTGCAGTTTGTGATTAGAACCCAAGGGCCCAATCAGGCACTTCTGCTCGTTTATCACATAGGAACCATCCATATTGCCCTTCCGGACAGCATCATCAGCATGAGACTTAGCTTCCACCAAATCAGAGGATATACCATAACCGATGGATACAGGAAAGCCAAGATTCCGGGCAAGATAGCTTCGCAGTGAACAATGGCGCAGGTTGTCAGTTATACGTAAAACCGTGCTCAAACTGGTAAAGACATGAAAACCATTATAGGACCGATACAGCAAAAAGTTTGCGAAATAATCACGGTTGAAATCCAAAAGAGCTTTTTGCAGCTTTACTGCGTCAAGATTCATGTCTTGCCTGTCTCCGAGCAGGCGGTTGGACGAGATTGAAATTACAGCACTCAAATTGCTACGCATTCGACTGTTTTCGATAAGTGATAAGAGCAAGCGTACATTCATTTTAACCTCGTCTTGGCTGGGATAAGCAAATGTAAAAGGAACCCCCAGGTCCTGCAGCATAGGCGTGATGTGACTTAAAGCGTTAATAACGTGGTCAATTTTATTTTCCCGCCACCAGCCCTCCAGGCGATCAACTGTTACTCGAGTGCTTCGTTCCAGATCCTCCAGCGAACATGAACCCAACCAATCATCCACGGCTTGCCCTATACGCTGCTGCCGCTCAGCACTCCAAATATTGTTTAATGAACCGTCAAGGCCAACGGGAATAAGGAAATCAAAAACAACCCTGTCAAGGCTGGCGTTGGGGGTTGCAGCCAATATTTTAAGAACTATAAAGCACACAGATGTAATATCAGTTTCCACATGCAAAAGGGGCTTGCGAAGCGTTATTTGTTTTTCTATTGCAGATCTTACATAACGTCCACTAACAAGAAAGCCCTCGTATTCTGATTCAATCTCCCGATAAATATCGGGGAGACCTGAAAAGTTATCATACTCAAAAATATCTACATTAAGCTCAGGGGAAAACTTGTCTAAGGCTTCCCTATAAAAAGATTTCAAGTAGGGGCTGGTAATTAACGCAATACCTGACATACTCTCACTCCCAACAAAAACAAACCTTATTTTCCGTGTATAAACAATAGATACTTTCCAGTATGAAAAAGAATACCATAAATAATATGCCTTCTCAAATAATAGATATTATGCAAGCCATGTTAGCAGGTGTCTAAAAAAGTTTGACATATAGTAATTTGGCCTGCTATAATGCTATTAAGTTGCTGTTCCTTAAGTATTCTTTAATTGTAGGTCTGGCTAAATCGAAGGGGGGATTAAGTTGAAAGATGCACTTTTTAGCAGGGCGCATGCCTTGCAAGAGGAGTTGGTGACCCACCGGCGCCACCTCCACCGCAATGCCGAGGTGGGGATGGATTTGCCCAAGACGATTCAGTATGTTAAGGAACGATTAACAGAATTCGGCTATCAGCCCGAAGAATGTGGTAAATCCGGAATCGTGGCGCTGGCTGGAGGCAAAAAGCCTGGTCCTGTATTCTTGCTGAGAGCTGACATGGATGCACTGCCACTTGCCGAAGAGGCGGATGTGGATTATGCTTCAGTCACAGAGAACATGCATGCCTGTGGCCATGATCTCCACACTGCTATGCTGTTGGGTGCTGCAAAGCTGCTGAAAGAAAACGAAGATGAAATCGAAGGTACCATTAAGCTCATGTTCCAACCTGCAGAGGAAACCTTGGAAGGCGCCCACGATATGATAGAGGCAGGGTTATTGGAGAACCCCAACGTCGATGCAGGTTTAATGATGCATGTTATGACTGGTATGCCCATTCCGGAAGGTACATTTATAGTCCCCAACCCTGGTATAGGATCTGCTGCTTCAGACTGGTTTACCATTTCCATACAGGGCAAAGGTGGCCATGGAGCTATGCCAAGTAAAAGCGTTGATCCCATTAATGTGGCTGCCCACACCCATTTGAATCTTCAAACCATCCATAGCCGTGAGCTTGAACCAGGGGACGGGGCTGTACTAACTATTGGCATGATTAAGGCAGGTACAACGTCAAATGTCATCCCTGACACAGCAGAGCTTCATGGCACTTTACGCACATTCCATCCCGAAACCAGGGGGTTCGTTAAGGATCGTATAGTTGACATAAGTGAGATGACGGCCAGTGCACTGCGTGCAAAAGCTTCAGTGAAGTTCTATAACGGATGTCCGTCTGTAATGAACGACAAGTCCCTGGTTAACGAAGCAACACGCTACTTGACTGAACTATTGAACGAGAAGAGCGTCTTGCCAATGGAAAAAATTATGCCCAGTGATTCCGGGAAAAAAATGTCCGGATCGGAGGACTTCGCCTTTGTCAGTGAACGGGTGCCATCCCTGATGCTGGTCCTTGCCGCTGGCGATGCAGGAAAAGGCTATACTTTCCCCCAGCATCACCCCAAAGCAAAGTTTGACGATTCTGTGCTTCATCGTGGTGCAGCTGCTTATGCCTATCTGGCTTTACGCTGGCTGCAAGACAACAAATCAAGTAATTGTCCTGACGTATAGTGCGTCTGGTTATCTGAAAGGAGACTAAACTATGGGGTTTAGAGAGATTGCAGGTAGCCCGCTGATGTTTACCTTGGTTATTGTTGGATTGTTGTATATCATGTTTTACGCTGCTATTTTCCTAAAGAAAAGTTATAACCGTTGCCTGGAGTTGGGTATCAACAAGCAAGTAGTAAAAAATGTAATTAAATCCAGTCTCATATTTTCAATAGCCCCCAGCCTGGCCATAGTTATCGGCTTTTTCTCGCTTGCTGCGGCTTTTGGCATTGCCTGGCCGTGGTGGCGCCTGTCTGTCATCGGCTCGGTGGGTTACGAGCTAATGGCTTCCGAAACTGCTTCAGGGACCCTGGGCTATGGAAGTATTGGTGAAATGGTTGCAGCAAATAACCCTGAAATGCTGAGTGCGATTATGATTGTGATGAGTATCGGTATCCTGGGCGGTTTCTTTGTGATAATTCCTTTTGCTAAAAAGATTTCATTGGGATTAATTTCTGCGCGCAAGCAAAGCTCCTGGGGTGTAGTCATGAGCTCCTGCTTTATGCTTACCTTGTTAGCAGTATTTATGCCTTCCATGTTATTGACTGACCCAGTGAGTACTGCCACCCTAATAACCAGTGCCGTTCTGACTATATTTGTGGGCTTCTTAATCAAAAAATTTCACTGGACTTGGCTGGCCAATTTTGTCTTGGCAATCGCTCTTATTGGCGGCATGATTGCTTCAGTTGGTTGGTCGGCTCTTTTAGGGTAAGTCTGAGAATAATCTAAGGGGGTTGTTCTATGAGTAATAATACATTAGATCAAGATAAGTACTTAAATTGGTCACACCGTTTTGGGCGTATTGGCACATTAATTGCTTTGCTCTACATGATTGCTGTTCCATTAATTGTGTCTTCCGTTTATGACATTTTCCCAGACCTTCCAATGCTGGCTCTTGCAGGTATTAGCGTAATGGCAATTTTCATGCCCATAGGTATTTCGGAGGCTCTTAGCTATACTCCCATCTTGGGTTCATCTACGTATCTGACCTTTCTCACTGGTAATATTATGAACCTGAAACTTCCCTGCGTGATAAATGCTCAAAAGCTAGCAAAGGCTGACCAAAATACACCTGAGGGTGATGCTATAGCAACAGTTGCTGTGGCAACTTCGTCCATCCTTACCGTTTTAATAATATCGTTGGGCGCACTCTTTTTGGTCCCACTGCAACCGATATTACAGGCTCCTGTAGTGCAGCAGGCGACTCAATATATGTTGCCCGCCCTGTTCGGTGGACTGGCCCTGGGAATATTGGCCAGCAGCGAAGGCAAAATGCAAATAAAGAATAAATTGTTAGCTGTGGTTATCCCCGTTGCAATAGTCTCTGGTCTCATCCTGGCAGGAATTGTTTTACCTGGCATGGAGGGCATATTGATTCTTGCCATGCTCCCCATTACCATACTCTCTGCAAGGATATTTTGGAAGAAAGGCTTAATCAGAGTTGTGGACAAATCTGAACAGGCGTAATCTCCGAGCAGCATAGATGCTAAAACCGTTTCCAACTAAGACATCCTCTACCAGAGGCACTCCCAAATAATATCACCCATCTAAAGAACTTGGTCAGGAGAACGCAATCCCTGACTTTTTTTTGTGCTAGCTCCACTTTCCCTGGTTAGTTCAAGTTAAGTGCGCAAAACTATATTCAATAAGATAGCTTGTAACCAATATTATTATATAGGAGTCCATACTGGGGAAAACACCTACTACTGATGTCCTTCTGCGAATCTCCCTGTTCAAGCGTTCAATCACATTTGTTGAGGAAGTTTTACGGCTGTCAAGTCGTTCATACATAAAGTATTGAAGTGAATTCTCAAGCCCGTGTTCTAGCACTCCCACGCCTTTGGAAACGACGAAGCATATTCATCCATCAGCATGTTGGCAACACGAATGGCACTTTTCTTGTCTGGTTGTAGCCAAATCTGCTTGAGCTTGGCAGCACAATAATGATGCACGCATCTTTCACACACATGGGGTTCTCTGGCCATACAATCCCTCTTTAGCAATCATTATAACAACCACTTCCGTTACGACACTGAAAAACCCTGCAGACACTGCAGGGCAAGGTTAGAGGCTGGCCAGCATTTTCAACTCCGACAAATGATTGCCAATGGCGTCAAAGTCGGCATCCGCATGCAAAAGAGCCAGTTCATGTTCCACGGCTGTAACAGCAATTAGTATGTCCACCGTGGTACAGGTAATGCCTTTTCGGCGCAGGGTATAGTAGGTGGAGGCAGCCTTTTCATAAAAAGTTGTCTCCACACCGGGGTAATATATGGTCTGGGTGCCCAAGTACTCCTCCAAACGGGCAAATTCTTTCTCGTCCCGGGCACCCTGGAGCACCTCCTGGTATGTCAGCGCGGAAATGCCAAAGGGAACCTTCCGGGCCAAAACCTCTTCAAACAGCAAGACTTTTTCACCGGGATCCCCTTTTAGAAAACCTATCAGCACCGATGTGTCAACCAACATCATTGGCCTTCTCCCGCCGTCCAGCTTTGTAATCATAGTCTTTGACAAACATTACCTTTCCCCGCAAATCCATCAGATCTTTGCGGGTGCGTTGCCGGACGTACTCACCCAGCGCCTCATGTACAACTTCTTTCTTTGTTTTCAGCCCAGAAACCTCCAGCGCCTTTCTCATCAGCTCATCGTTTATAACTATATTGGTCCGCATATACACCACCCTATACACATAATAATACACATAGAATCGAAAGTCAAATAACAACCCCGCAACAAGTGTTGCGGGGAGATTGATCTTTAAGCGTCTTTCCCACACGATTGAATTCAGCGATCAGTTAGGCCGAAGGCAATTTTCACATTAGCTTTGTATTCTATTATTTTTCCATTTTCAACAGTGCCGGTGCAGCGTAGCACCCCCACTCCGGTTATATTGTTTAAGGTTTGCGAGGCTTCCCGCACAGCATTTTGCGCCGCATCTTCCCAACTTTCTTGAGATATTCCTACCAACTCAACAATTTTTACTACGCTTGTCTTTTGTTTTTCAGTCATCCGTAATCCCTCCCATATTTTTTGATTTTAAGATCTTTGGGAGCCAATTAAGCCAAGTCATTAAGTTGGCACCCCAAAACAACTGTCTCCCAGATGCTACCCGGAGGGTTGACAGACACCCCATCATCGAGCGGTAAATAAATTTCGGGTACAAATACCAGCCGCACAAGCATCAGTTTTTGATGTTATCTCTATCTAAAATTTTATTTTTTTGCCTCGCAACAACTGCACTACAATCACAATCAGCACGATTACCAATAAAAGGTGTATTAACCCACCACCGGTAGCTGTAGAAAGACCAAGAAGCCATAAGATCACGAGAACAGCAACAATTATCCATAGAATATCCCGGCTTTTCTTTCTCATCTTTAACCCTCTCGGTATGCTTTTCTCAAAAGAGCTTAATCTCTCTTAACGATTACGCTCTTTCGCAACAGCATTTTCATGTTCTTTCTGCTGCTTCTTTAACTCTTCTTCAAGTTTTTTCTTCTCATCCTCTAAATCATCCTGCGCTTCCGTAGCGGCTTTTTCACGTTCTTTCTGCAGCTTGCCCAACTCGGCTTCCAGCTTTTTCTTCTCACCCTCCAGGTCTTTAACACGCCGCTCCAACTCTTTTGTGAGGTGGCGATTACCCTGAGATTTCATGTATCTATGGATGCTGCGAAAGATACCCAAAAAACCCATAAACAATGCCCCCGCAAGGGCGGAGCCCAGAATCAGCACAAACAAAGTGAGGCTCGTCTGGCCCAAAAGATAGTTCACAGTAACAACTTCATTGTTGATTATAGCCAATACAGCTATAAGCAACCCAACCAGTAGCGCCAACAAAAGGAATATTATTCTCATTGCTTTTTCTCCTTTCTATAGTTTTCAGCTTTAATTCTGTGGAAGTGTCCGCTCTCCTCTACATTAAACTCATCATCATAATATCAAACAGAGTGCTTATAAACATATTAGCAATAAGAACCATTTACCCCTCCAACATCAAAATCTCACGCCATGCAATCAACATGTTTCCCTGATTATTTGGATGTAAAGGAAAACCCTGCAAGCTTATGCCTGCAGGGCCCAACCTCAATTATTATAAATGCTAATTCCCGCCCAAATACTCCTGGAAACCAAGACCAGGAAGTGGGGAATAGTTAGTTGAAGCAACAAAACTCGGTTGTTCCATGGTTATAACAATGTTAAGTGGTTACTGTTTTTTTGAACGGAAAAATATTCTTAAGTTTTCCGGCAAAGAGTAATCATTGTCTTGCTGTTCAGGCTTATCCGCACTGAACACTTCCCGCAAAATAGCTTCGACAAGCTTAGCCTTGGGCGGGGCCGTATACTCTTCTCCGTCAAATTCCCAAACACGGCAATCGACTTTTTCGTCACATAAATCGCCGCAAGATTCACAAAGGCTTTCTTTCGTTTGCATTTGAATGTCGCGACCATTAACCCGAATGGTTGGAGAGCTGATGAACTTATATGAAATTGCCGTTTCTTCACTGTTAATACAGACCTTATTCAATACCACTTCCCGTCCTGCCGCCTTGAGCACTTCTGAAACATCATTTAATGCGGCCTCAAGGTTAGCATCGGTATTTTGACAACGGTTGCACACACTCAGGTCAAGATACAAAAAATCAATTGTAACGATTAAAGAATCTGAAACAGCATCATTAGCCCCACAACACGAACCCCCTGATGCACAATTACATTCTGACGTTTTGTTAACCACAAAACTACCTCCTATGAGAGACAGATTTTAGTTTCCATATATAACATACTACATTATACCCTTTCCAACGTAATTCTCAGCAAAATACTGATTCCTCTCGTCCCACCTGGGGGTTAATGCCACTGACCCCACAATGGAAACAAACTCCTCGCTCCTTACAAATATCTTGTCGTGTTCAAAAAGGAATTTACTGGTAAAACGAAATTCCAACAACAGATTATCAATACCATAGTGCTTAAGAAAAGACTCTAAGTCTGGAAATTCAGCGCCTAGCGCTTCGTACCATTGAGATAGTAAAATTTCCATTGGCGGAAGAGAATAGCCCAACTCCTCAATGTGCCTCACTTCTCTCCACTTGTTTTCAAGAGATTCCAAACTATCGAATCTGAGTATTTTAGTTCTGTCAGAAAGGATGTACCCAACCGAACGTTGCGGCTCGGCAGCTATATAGTAAATGGAAACTGCGACAACTAGCAGAGCAACAAAAATGAAGGTTGATAAGAGAAAAACAAAGCCTTTCCTCACACTAATTCCACCTCTGAATGTAAAAATCTGCTCATTTTTAAACCGCGAAGGCATTGGAATATTACTTTTTTTATGTAGGCTACGATACACCTTAAACCCAACTCGCTCTGCATAATTTACACAGATTTGCTCGAGCACAATCTGGTCATCCGGCAACTACTTGCGAACTATTTATCTAAAAAATAAGCTGTTATGACCCCATCTTCTGCTACAACCACAACATTTTCGGCAGCCCGCACGATTCCATCTCTGCTGACGGTTATCTCGGTATTTGTTACCGTGCCTGCTCCAAAATCTACAAACATAATCCTACCCATTGCATCATAGGCGATAAAGGTATTCAGGGCTTGCCGGCTCACCCTTACTGCAATGTCTGTTTCAGTAATTTCTTCGGTATCAGAATCAAAGATTATATATCCCTGCTC
>PWNO01000018.1 GCA_003557765.1 Bacteroidales bacterium | reverse complement strand
TTAATCAACATATCTGACACCATCAGTGGTGTACCGATCGGGTTTCTGAGCATCGTCAGAAAGGGCGGCCTGCGACAACTGGAGCTTTCAGCGTCTGATGCCATGATAGCAGGTGCATCTTTTAAGATCGGTGTTCCTGTATTTTACAACATTTTCAGCATTGGCCATCTTCCGTTGCACAAAGAGATTGACTGGGCCACCGGTTATGGGATCGGTTCTAATATTGCATTATCTGATCAACACCGATTGCAGGTTGAATTGCATAACTACAGGCTCCATCAGCCCGACTCGTGGTGGGATGAGGATCATGAAAACAACCTGAATGAGCTGAGGGTGCTGTTTTCAAAACGTAACGACTCCAACCTGGAATGGTTTGCAGGACCTGTTTTGTATCACCAGTACCTTCGCGACAGAACCCTTGAGGGAGATTTCGACGACTACAGTGTGGCACCTTACAGCTTTTTTGAAAGGACCCGAAGCAACAGCCTGTCAAAATGGTGGGCAGGTGCGCGTGTCGGAATCAGATGGGTGATACGGTAGCTATATGGTTTAGCGTTTAGCGTATAATCTTAACCTCACTAAAAAGGAATTACAGCCCGAACCCTGTAGTACAGCTCCAGGTGATCGTCGTCACCGATGTGTTCGACCGGTTGTGCCAACCCGAGGCTTTGCAGGATTTGCAATCCTCCGATGCTGAGCACGTTCTTTAACTCAAGGCCGGCACCTGCACGTGAGGCCGTACGATCCCCTGAAGGAAGGTTGTCATTCCGCACAATACCACCATCAATGAAGGCAGTAAGTGTTGTACGCTGCAAAGAGATGACTCCAAGGATCTCAGTGTGAAGGTTGTCAGCAAACGGGATACGGTATTCAACAGTTCCAAACAGCAGTCGGTTACCGGTAACATAATCCCTGTAACCCCTTACCCTTTCTGCATCGGCATACAAGACATCAAGGCCTGCAAAAGCTCCTCCCAGCTGGATATCATCATAACGGCTTAACCCAATGTAATCCTGCGGAAATGCATCACCCCATTGCGCAATGGCTCGCCCATACAGATAGAACCGGTGATCGCTAAGTCCAGGAAGAATGACATATGTGGTCAGGTCGGGTCTGATGTATTCCGTTTCCCCGCCGAGGGCTTCAGAAGCCAAAGTCACACGCGCCTCAACACCCCAGCCTGAGAGCGGATGGATCACATTGTGGACATAAGGTTTACGTTTGGTCATTCTTAAACCCAAGCGCATATCCTGCTGCCAGCCACTCATGGGTTCACCCAATACGTGTTCCGTTTCATCGAAATCCCAAAAACGCTCAGCGTCTGTATACTCATACCTGAACCGTGCATATAGATTGGTACTGATAAAGTCGTTATCAATCCAGTCGTGCGGCAAGGTTGCCATCACATAGCCCCCGGAGTTTGTCGTTACCAGGTAATCCCGCTCATAAAACCGGCCTGTAAAGCTGTTATGGTAAAGGTTAAAGCTGATCGACGGAGTAAACTGGTTGTTGATATAACCAAGAAAGATCAGGCTGTTGTCCTGAAAGCGGGTAAACGAAACTGCCGCAGCCATCGAGAACATGTGTTTTGAAAGCGGCTCACTAAAAACAGAAATGACACCCAGTCCGAAATCATCACTGCTGCTGAAATAAGGAAAAGGGATGGTTGATGCATGGGAGATATTGCGCCAGGAGTTGTATGGATATCTGTTCAGGATTAGTCCTTCATTTGGGGCAATCTGAGAAGGGATCACACTTGTTGGTTGATGGGTCAGCCAGGCGGTATAGGATGGATTCACAGACAATTGCAGGTCTTCTGCCCTCCTGGATGCATCTATTCGGTGAATGTGGTTATCCCGCTTGGTATCCGAACCGGTAAGGACCATTGTTCCGGCCTCATGCAGCGAATCGGGTGGCAGCCATTGCAGGGCAGTTCCGCCTGCAAAAAGTGCCGTAATGCGTTTCTCGGTTGCATTTTCATCAAAAGGATCGATCACAAAAACATTGGGAACATAGTCGCGAAGGCTGGTATAGGCCAGCAATGTGCCATCGTGGTTCCATAAAGGATATCTGTCGTCTTCATCGGGATTTGTCAATACCCGTTCAGAACCTGTCTCCCTGTCCAGCACGACAATATGCCTTTTTCCATCCTCTTCAAAGCGTGCAAAGGCAAGACAAGTGCCTTCCGGGTGGATTGCCAGCCTTCCCAGCTGCACATCAGCCTCATGCGATGTGATCCTCTGTTCCTCCTTGGTATCCAGATCCATAAAGAAAATATTCCCTGTACCGTTTTCATTCACAACATAATATAACCCCCGACCATCAGGTGCAAACTGAGGATAGGAAGCCCTTCTTGAGTGTGTAAGCCTTGTCCGGCGACCCGATTCCACATCAATCAGGTAGATATCATTCAGCAAGGAGCCATGTCTGCCGCGCCGGGTTGAAGCATATGCAATCTTTTCTCCATCCGGACTCCAGCTCAACGGTGTCTTAAAGTTTCCTTCAGCAATCACTTTTCGATCCCTGATTGAGTCATTTGCAATGATGGACAGCTGCTGATAGGGTTGTTGCCTGGATCGTAAGGCCAATGTCGCGATTTTTGTTGTATCCGGACTGTATTGAACATCGCTGATGAAAAGACCGGGTATTTTCTCCTTATCAACTCCAAGGGAATCTGATCTTTCCATCTGAGAAGCCAGGCTGTGGTAATAAATGTTGGCATGTCTTCTCCATTCATCCTCGAAATCATCAAACGAGCGATCCATAACCTCCTGAAATGCCTTATTAAAATTATGGACACGAATTAGTCCACCAAGCACTTCATTCCGATGGGCAAGGATCTTTGGCATCAGCGTGTCACCATAGGTGTGGGAAAAATAACGTACCTGTGCATTGCCAACAGCATACATCAACGACCTGTTTCGCATAGATGTACCATCCGTGTAGGATGGACGTCCGTCGTAAAATGCTTTCCGGAGCAGGTCGTCGCCCCGAAGGGCGTGCCAGGGTTCGGTATAATATTGCGCAATCCCCTCCGTCCAGGGAACAGGAAGCGATGGTGCAATACCTAATACCCCAATCAATGGCAGGTTAGATTTCACAGCCTCAAAATGAAAAATGTGGGCAAGTTCATGGGCAATTACGGTCCGTAACCATTTTTCCGGACCACTCCATCCTTCTGCTACATCATTGAGATTGACCCAAATATTGGTATAGGCGCGCGGAAAGGGAACAGCAAAACCGTTCATAATCTCATCCTCATCGCTGAGGTAGATGCGTATCTTATAATCAAATTCCACCACAAGGTTTTCTGACAATGCCTCATAAGTGGCTTCAGCAATTGAAGCCGCCTGTGCTTCAATTCCAGATAAATGATCCGGGTAGCTTATGATAAAGTGTTCTGTTTCAACACTCATCCACTGCAGTTCCGGATGGTTGCGCTGATTCATCATCGAAAAGCCCTGACCAAATAAAATCTCTGAGCCTGATACACCAATAAAAATGATAAGGCAAACGATAACCTTTCTTAGAAAAAACATATCCCTGAGTTATTGAGGTTAATTATTATCATCAAAAATAGCAATTTTTAAAACAATGCAACAAGCGTTCAAAAACGAATGACAATTGTACGATTGCGAACACATTTATGACCCGACCAATTACTGTCATAGCCTTATTAAATATTGTTATACAATGCTTTACAAATTTTGGCACAGACTTAGATAGATAATTAGTAAACCGAAATAAAACTAAAGGAAATATCATTAAAGCACAAAGTCATGAAAACAAAAAGCATCATCATCACAGCAGCGGCAATCATTTTCAGCATCTCAGGATTATTTGCAAACCCGACGGGAAAGAACCTTACTTTTTTTGATGCAAATGGTAAAACTCTGATACAACCCATATTGGGTGAAGAAGCCACTGAAGAACTTCCTTTAGATGTTGCAGTAGTTTTTCAGAACATACAATCCGAGCTTGCTTACCAAGTATTTGACCTAAGCGAATTAACCAAGCCTGAAGTGGAAGAAGAACTTCCCTTTGATCTCGAAACTGTATTTCAGCAAACCCTTCGTGGTAAATAAATCAACATAAACAGATTTCTTTTCATATTGTTTGCTTAACCGCCTGTTTTTTGGGGCGGTTTTTTAATGAAATTCGCTACCTCCCTTATAAAAAAACTCATCACCCATTCAGCCAAAGCTCGCGAAAAATAACTGCTTTCTCTCGAGGAACTGTAATCTTTTCCGTGTGGGGAGGCTTGGTTTTGACCAGCAAGCGGCCGTTAAACCAGGTTTCAACCTTCTGGATGGCATCAATGTTCACAATGGTTTGCCGATTGGTCCGGAAAAATGAGTCAGGATCAAGGCTCTCCATCACCTGGTTCAGGGTCTGGTCAATTGGATGGTGCTCCCCTTTAAAGTCAACGGCCACCGTATTTTTGTTTTCGAGATAGAAAAAGGCAATGTCATTAACCTTGAGTCTATACCAGCCATCAGGCTTACTTACAAGAAATCGCATCCTGTATTGGGGTTTTGTGTCAGGGAGCATCTCCAGCAGCTTCTGAACGTCAAACTCCTGGATGTGCAGCTTCTGGTGCAGTCTTGACTGACGGTTAACTTTATCTAAAGCAGCCTGTATCTGCTCCTTTTTGATGGGCTTAAGCAGGTAATCAATGGTATTGGCCTTAAAGGCACGGATGGCATACTGGTCATAAGCGGTGGTGAAAATGATGAAGCTGTCGGGTTTTATCTGTTCAAGGATATTGAAGCATAGGCCATCAGAAAGCTGGATATCCATGAAAATGATATCCGGATGGGGATGATTCTGCAGCCACTCCACCGATTCTTTCACGGATCCAAGCATATTTACGATCTGTGCCTGAGGCAGCAAATCTGAAACAAACCGGGCCACCAGCCTTTGGGCCGGTAGTTCATCCTCTATGATCAGTATTTTCAAAGGCATGGCTGGGGTGTATTTAGAGGTTAGAGGTTGGAGATTGGAAGTTAGGTTTCTGGTATGTTTTCTTCAATGAGTGGTACTTGTACCTGAAAATGTGTTTCGGTTTCCTTTACAATGATATCCATTTTTTTTAATAAGGCATATCGCTTCCGAATATTGGCAAGTCCGGTGGTGGTAGAAAAGGTATCTTGCTTTTTGATCAGATTGTTTGTTACTGAGATGGTTCCATCCAGATATTCGATATCAATCGTTAAGGGACAAATCAATTGTATTTTGTTGTGCTTGATGCAGTTTTCCACCAGAATTTGCAGAACAAGCGGTGGTATTTCTGCCTGCAGTTCATTCAGGTCATCATCAATATTAACAATAAGGGCATCGCCATACCTGACCTTATATAAATAGACATAGGAATTCAGAAACTCCAGCTCCTTTTGCAAAGGCACCGTGAAGCTGTCGCTGCTTTGCAGCACATAACGAAGTATGTCGCTGAGCTGACTGATGTAGTTCACGGCCCTGTCGGCATCATCATATATCTCTGAAACCAGCACATTAAGGCTATTGAACAAAAAATGCGGATTCAATTGATTCTGAAGTGCCTGCAGGTCGGAAACCAGTTTCTCCTCTTTTAATCTAGCATGGGCCTCCTGCTCCATCTGTAACCTGTCTTTATAGCGACTGATAATCAGTATTAAATCAATCAATACAACATAAATGATTGATATGAGAATGGTAATGATGGTTTTTCTTGTGAAAGGTTCAGGTGTTATTATGTAATAAAAAACCTGGTAAAGGAGAAAGTAAAAGATAAGGATACAGATGATCTTGAGGAAGTTAAGATGATGCATCCGGATCTGTGAACCATATTTCTGCGAAAGCCATTTATCAATAAACAACGTTCCTTCGCTTGCAATGATGTAACCGGCAACAATGAGCAGGTAGGTTGCATAATGCTCCCTGAAGGCGGTAAAAAAGCTGCCTTCAACAATAAAATCAATAACAACCAGGATGCCCAGGCCAATGATGGCAATGATGGCATTCCTTAATAGAAAAGGTTTTATTTTATTGAAATAAGATCGCATAACAACTTAAAATGATTCCACCGTACAAAGATATGACTTTCTCCAACCTCTAACTTCCAACCTCTTTATTGTGAAGGGGCTGAGAAGCGGCGCCATATTCCAGGACATCCGGCTCCCCCTCCCCCTGCTTAAGATTTAATTGCTTTAATGTTGAATACCGTATATATCACGGGGATCAGGACCAACGTAATGATGGTTGATACAAGCAATCCACCGATGATGGTAATTCCAAGCGGTGACCACATTTCAGCACCCATTCCCGTGGAAAGTGCCATGGGAACCATTCCCAGGATGGTGGTGAAGCTGGTCATCAGTACCGGCCGCAAGCGCGAACGTCCCCCTTCGCTTACAGCTTCAAGAAGCGTGTATCCCCTTTTGCGCAGCAAATTGGTGTAATCAACCAACACAATACCGTTATTTACGACGATTCCCAGCAGCATGATCGCACCAATGAATGTCAGCACGCTTAGTGTAAGGCCCGTAATTACAAAGGCCCACACAATTCCTATGATGGAGAAGGGGATTGCGAATATGATGATGAAAGGATCTTTCAGCGATTCAAACTGGGATGCCATCACCATATAAACCATCAGTACCCCGGCCAGAAAAATCAGTCTCAGGCTCGCAAAAGAATCACCCTGGTCGGTGATCTGTCCGCCCAGCTCCAAGCTGACTCCCGGCTTTTCCGGAAACTGATCCAGCATCTGTCGCACTTTTTCAGCACCGGCACCCAATGAGATGCCATCCAGATCAGCCGTTACCTTTACTATCCGCTGCTGTTCCTCCCTACGAATTTCCAGTGGACCACGAACCTGCTCTATGGTGGCAATTTCTCTGACCGGCACCAATCTGCCGGTCAGCGTGCTGATCATGATGTTGCCCAAATCCTCCGGGGTGCTGCGGAATTCCGGCGCATACCGAACCACGATGTCGTACTCATTGCCTCCATGACTAAAGTCTCCCGCTTCTGCACCATAAATGCTTTGGCGAACCTGCATCGCCACCATCGCAGAATTCAGTCCAAGGTCAGAGGCTTTGTCCTTATCCAGACGAATCTCATATTCAGCCTTACCCGGATCTATAGTATTTTCGATGTTTGTAAGGCCATCTATCCGTCGCAATTCCGATTCCACCTGCCGTGCCGTTTCATTTAGCAGGTCAAAATCATGTCCGGTAATTTCAACCTCAATGGGTTTGACATTGCCAAGAAGTGCCGCAGAGAACAAGCTGCCACCGTGCACGGTATGGCTTACCACTTCCGGAACCTCTCGTTCAATGCGCCTTCTCAGTGCATTGGCCGCCTCCCAGGCGCTGCGGTCACGTTCATCGGGTCTTCCCATCCGAAGCACCAGCGAACCGATGTTCTTACCCTCCTGAAACCCAACCGTGGTTAGTGCCCCATCTTCGGTTTGTCCAACAATGGTAAACTGACTTTGCATCTCGGGGATCTCTTCCAGCATGATGCGTTCAATGCGGCGGGCAATCCTTTCGGTCTCCTGCGCCCCGGTCCCGATCTCCATCTCGAACTGAACACTCACGTCGCCAGAGTCAAATTCGGGAATGTAATCGGTGCCAATCCGCAAGGCCACAATTACGCTGACAATAAAGATTGTAAGTGCTGTAGCCACGGTAAAGGTTTTATGATTGACCGCCCAATCAAGGCATTTCTTATAGAAAGACTCCATCGCTTCAAAAATGCCTTCACTCCAGCGATAAAACCTGCCCTTTGGCTTACGGTCCGACGTAATGGGCTGCAACAGGCGGGATGCCAGCATTGGGGTGATCGACAAAGCTGCAGTCAGGGAAGCAATCAGAGTGAGGGTGGTCAATATCGCCAGCTGCTTGAATAATACACCGATAATCCCGCCCATAAAAAGCAGTGGCAGGAATACACTCATGGTTGTAAGGGTAGCTGCCGTAATTGCCGTTCCCATTTCGCCGGCACCCTTCACGGCCGCCTCCGCTGGTTTACTCCCATTTTCCAGGTGTCGCGTAATGTTTTCAAGAACAACGATGGCATTATCCACAACCATCCCGATCGCAATGACGATCGACATCAATGAGAAGATGTTAATGCTGTAACCGGCCAGAAACATATATATGAAAGCAGCGATCAGTGATACCGGCATTGTCAGCATGATGATAAGGCTTGATCGCCACTCACGCAGAAACAAAAATACCACCATCATCACGAAAAGTCCGGCCCACCAGAGGGTACCGGAAAGATTCTGAATGGACCGCTGCACGATGTCTGAACTGTCAACAATTTCAATCACCTTAACATCTTCCGGCAGCTCCTGTATAATCCTATCCATTTCGGCCCTGACCCCATCGGCCACGGCAAGGGTATTGGTTCCGGTTTGTTTCTGCACAAAAAAAGCAACCGAGCGGCGCTCTCCGGTTCTTGCATAGGCATCGGTTTCCCTGTAACCGTCAACAACCGTAGCCACATCACGGACCCTCACAGGGTGGGTTCCCACAGACCGCAACACGATGTCGTTGACCTCCTCGACACAATCAATCTCTCCCGTAACGCTGACCGAGAAATCACGTGTTCCCACCTTTATGTTCCCACCCGGAACGCTGAGATTCTCAGCCTTCAGGACATTTGCTATCTGGCTCACGTTTAAACCGTAAGCTTCCATTTTACGTGGATCAACCTCTACACGAATCTCCCGTTGCGGTGCACCGATGGTTACAACGGTACCTACTCCTTCTACCTTACGCAATGGGGCAGCTATTTCATCCTCTATTATTTCGTGAAGGTTGTAATAATTGTCGGTGGCTTGTATACCGTAAGCAATTACCGGGATCATCGAACTGTTCACCTTCAGGATAACGGGCTGATGTACATCCCTGTGCAAACGACGCCTTACTAGTTCCATATTGTCGCGCGCACTATTGGCGGCCTCATTCACATCCACACCCCAGTTAAACCGCATGGTGATAAATGAAACATTCTCCCGGGAAACAGACTCGATGGAACGAAGGTTTTCGGTTGCAGCCAAAACGGTCTCAAGCGGACCGGTGACCTGGTCTTCCACCACCTCGGCAGAAGCACCGGGGTATACGGTTACAACCGTTAGCGTAGGAAACTCAATGTCTGGCAACACATCGCGGGGTAACATATTGATGGAAACGATCCCCATCAATATCACCGCAATGAATATCATCAACGTGGTCGTTGGTCTCTTTACTGATTTATATGACAATTTCATAGGTTAAGGTTAAGGTTAAGGTTAAGGTTAAGGTTAAGGTTAAGGTTAAGGTTAAGATTTTCGCTGAAGCATAGGTTAATCCAATTTGTAGCACAGGGCTTGACCTGTGCACCGAAATATAATCGCAGGCACAAGGCTTGACCTGAATGGTTTTATCGGGTTTTGTTCATGATTATTACCCTATCACCGTGATTTATCCGATTTTTTCCACCGGTAATTACTTCGTCGCCGGGTTTGATTCCGGAAAGCACCAGTTTAGAGCCCCGGCTACTCAGTCGTTCGACCGGACGCATATCCACAACTCCATTTTTCACTACAAAAACAACCTCCTGATCTGTTTCAGGATCGCGGTACACCGCTTCCATCGGGACAAACACCTCTGTTTTCTCAGGAAGTTGCAGCGTGACCCTTGCAAACATTCCGGGCTTGAGCCGAAGACCTGGATTTGGAATGGTGATCTCAACAGAGGCGGTTCTGGAACGGGTTGAAAGGTAGGGTTTTATCAGGCTAACTTCTCCGGAAAACCTCTCTTCTGAGAAAGCATCCACCAAAACCGAAGCTTTCAGTCCTGAATGGATCTGAGCCAGGTCCTTTTCATTCACTTCGGTTACCACCTTAACCTTGTCAAGTTCCATCAGCCGCAGGATGCCGCTGGTGTTCGAATAACCCGGTTCAAGATTGAAGTTAAACAAGAAGTTCTCCCCTTCGTTGGCCATGTAATCCACGATCACGCCCGGAAAAGGGGCCCTGATCTGCGTATTCTTTTTGGCAAGCTCATATTTTGCAGTGGAGGCATTATAGCGCGCCTTTAGGTGATCATACTCCTGGTGGCTCACGCTACCCTGTTTCACCAATCGCGACGCCCGTTCATAGTCCCTTTGCAGGGTAACATATTCCGCTTCCGCCTGGGCCAGCATCTCCCCTGCCATCTCAACCAGCAGCTGTCCCTCCTGCACCGAACTGCCTTCAGGAAAATGAATTTTTTCTATCCTTCCGGGAAAACCGGCTCCCAGGTTGGCCTCGCGATTGGCAAAAACGGTACCTGTAAGATTCAATTCGAGTGTATAGGTCACATTTGTTGCAACAGATGTGCTTACAATGACATCCGGAGCTTCCTGTTCGATGTATGCATCCTGATGACTGCAGGAAGAAAACAACAGCAGGAAAAAGGATGGGATCATTATCGTCAGGATCATTCTCCACGGGTGCAGAATCAGGTTTTTTACTGGCAATGCCATTGTCCGGACTTCGGGCAATCGGGTTGGAAATATTCTTGTATGCATTTTTTTATTTATTGATGGTTAAAATTATTTTCATTTGAAAGGGTAAGATCAGCGTATCTGCTGCAATGCTCCAATGTGTTTTTGCAGACGGGTAAATGCCATCATCTCTTCATTTCGCGCAGCGATGGCAGCTTCCCGGGCTTCCTGCCAGTAAGTCTGAGCTTCCAGTACATCACGTGTAGTTGCCCGGCCTTCGGTAAAAAGGTTTTGTGTCAGTACCAGGTTTTCGCGGGCTTGCTGAATGGATAATGCTGACAGCTCGCGGCGTGTGCGCGCTTCGTTGAGGTTTTTCAGACTTTGACTTACTTGCAGGGCTATCATCTCTGCTGCCTCCTCCTTTTGGAGCTGAACCTTTTGTTGTTCAATCCTGGCAAGATTCACCTGCCGTCTGCGTTCACCAAAATGATAGATAGGGATGGATATACCTACACTGATGGTATAGTCACCACCAAATTCATCCCTGAAACCGTTGTAGGGGTTTGGGTTTGAGTATGTATAATCCGCAATCAGTCCAATGGTCGGAAGCATTTCGGCACGATTCACACTAACCAGTTCACTGGCTATGGCAACCGCTTCATTCAGCATTTGTAACTCAGCGCGCTGCTCCAGGGCTTTTTCTGTAAGCGTCTCCTCTTCCAGAGTCAGCACCTCCGGCTCAAATTCGGTAATCAGGTCAAACTCGCTCAAGAAAGGGCGGCCAATGTGCTGGTTCAATGCCATGCGGCTTAACCTTAAAGCATTTTCAGCCTGGACTTTCAGAAGTTCAACTTCATTATGTTTTACCTTTGCCTGCAAAACCTGGTTGTTGGTAATGACCCCTTCCTCAAAAAGATTTTCCAGGTCATTCACCAATTGTTCTAGCATCTGTAAATAGGAATGGGTAAGCTTCAGTTTTTCTTCGAGAGTAATTACCTGCCAGTACAATTCATCGGTACGAAAAACAACCTCGGAAACGCTCTGCTCCCATTGTGAGTGTGCAATTTGCTCCGCTTTTTGAGCAATTTCATGACCGCTTCGGATCCTCCCTCCCATGTAAATGGGCTGACGCATCGAAAAACCAAGGCTGTAATTGTTTTTCTGTCCGATCTTTCCCTCATCGGCGGGGAGCCATGCATAGTTTTGGAAAACAGGATTGCCATCGGCATCGTAGATTACCTGTCCGGTATTCGGATCAAAAACAAGGACATCCGGAGCCAGGTCTGGGTCCTGAAAAATGGCAGGATTAAAGTTTCCTGTCTGCGGATCTATCCCTTGCCAGGGGATCACAGGAAAGAACTTATCACCGTCAAAAAGCTGATAGGGCTTGTTTCGACGCTGGTAACCCGCTTCGGCTTCAAAGCGGGGAAGATGATCATTAAAGGCAGATCTTGTCTGTAGCGATGCGCGCTCCCGTTCCAGGGCATACATCTGCATCTTCCGGTTGTGCTCTAAGGCCATCTGCCTGGCCTGCTGCAGGTTGATGCTTTCCCCGCCAAGAACGGAAAGGGGCATCATCGCCAGTAAGAAAAAGATTTTTTTAAGTTTCATAAATGATTCAATTTTGTGTTACACCTTTCATCCGGTCGTGCACTTTTCCGACACAAATGCAGTGCAAAGCAATATCGAATCATCCTTTCAGACAATAACAAGCGGGCTGAAACGGTAAAAGTCGCTGCTGAAGCGTTAATTTTCCGATCCGGAACAAAACACAAGGCGTATTTTGTTGAGTGTTGGGAGTTTAGCGTTAAGCATTGAGCGTTCACTGTTTTTATCCACAAATTTTCTCAAATTATTGCGCAAATTTTC
>PWNO01000266.1 GCA_003557765.1 Bacteroidales bacterium | reverse complement strand
TATTGCGGGGAGAAAATTGGACCCACTATATAACTCTGTACTGAAATCAACCAGAATACTCTCTTCCAGACAACACGAAGTTGCAGCCTCTTACTATTATCACCAGTATGAAATTGAAAAAAATTATTACACAATGCTGGGCTCTGAAATCAAAAGAGATTCAGGTTTTAATCTGGAGCAAATTGCTGAAAATCTTGACTATTTCTATATGGCAGAAAAACTGAGATATTACGCTTCAGCCTTGAGTTGGAGGAATGTAGTAACTGAAGATTATCAAATGTTGTTTATGGATGAAATTTTGAAACATATTGAAAAAACAGACTATAGCCAGATTCCTCAGATTTCAGTAAACCTTGCCGTTTTAAACGTATATAAAGAACCTGAAAAGGAAGAAAACTACTACCATCTCAAGTCCGAAATTTTCCGAAACATTGATCGGTTTCCACCCATGGAAGCCAGAGATATTTTTCTTGCTGCCTTAAATTTTTGCATAAAAAGAATCAATCAGGCTGATCAGAAGTTTTTGGAAGAGACACTAATACTATATCAGTACGGTCTGGAAAAGCAATACCTATTCATCAATGGGGAATTGACACCATGGACTTTTAAAAATATTGTGGTCGTAGCACTCCGACTCAAAGAGTTTGACTGGACTGAGCGATTCATTGCGGATTACAACAAATTTATTAATGAGGAACAAAGAGAAAACGCGGTAGCATTTAACCTTGCGAGATTATTTTGGCACCAAAAGAATTTTGAAAAAGTTTTAGAACTTTTGAGAGAGGTAGAATTTGAGGATTTTTCATATGCCTTGGGAGCCAAGGCTATGTTAATGGCAAGCTATTACGACCTTGATGAAATTGATGCATTACTTTCATTCCTTAGTTCATTTAGGGTTTTTCTCAATCGAAAAAAGAATCAACTACCGGAGGAGAGGAGAAAAAACTATCTAAACACCATCAAATACACCCAAAAATTAGCCACCCTAAACCCAACAGACAGACAAGCTATCTCCAAACTAAAAAAGGAGTTGGAAGAGGCAAAAAATGTTGCCGATATTCAATGGCTCTTGGAAAAGGTAAATGAACTGTAACTTTGCCATTCTAAACTATGGAAAACTTACCATTTATAAGTAAATCCAAGGCAGAGCGCCTGATGAATTCCCGGAAGCCTGTCTTGGTTCTCGCACAAAGCAGAAGTAAACTTGTAATACACATTCCCCAAGTGGCGTGCCGCTTGACGGCAAGATCAAGTGATCTCGCCTGCTGATCGTGTGTCTTGATCGGCGGCGGCATCCGCGTTCGCCGGAACGCCCGGATGCGGGCGGAATTTGCGTCGCATGTGCTTCATTCTGGTCCGTTCAGCGGGTGTTTCAGTGCGGCGGACAGACCTGGCCTGCCGCTTTCGTGCAATTTCGATCATCCTGGAGTTCATGCGCCTGACGGCGGCGCACGCAATCGGCAGATCGCGGTGAGAATGGCCGTGACCATGGCTCCGGTGACGGCCACCTCGGCCAGCTGGAAGGTGATGGTGCGGGCGTGGCGCACGACACGGGCCCCGATCTTGATCAGCTTGAGTTGGAGGCTGGTCAGCGACCAGTCGGCCATCTCCTCTGGCAGCTCGATGCAGCGCAGGAAGGTGGCCTGGTTGTAGGCCAGCGCGTGCAGTTGCAGCCGGACCTCGTTGTCGCGGAACCGCTTGCACGACAGCCGTGTCCAGCGGAAGGCATACTTGCCTTCCTTGATATGCTGCTCGGCGGTGCCGCGCTGGTTGTAGAACCGCGTCACCCAGTCCGGCTCCATGGGCAGGTTGGTGACGATGAAGCCCACGCGGGGGAACAGCTCGCCCGGGTGCCATTCGATCCTGGCGATCACGCGGCGTTCCTTGTCCCAGCTTTGCGCCTGATACTCGAAGTCCTCGTAGTACCGTTTGACCTTGGTCTTCGAGGGGCGGCCCACGGGCCGGGTCAGCCGGTGCGCGATCTTCTCGCGCAGCACGGCATTGGCGGGCAACCGGATGGCGTAGAAATACCGGGCCTCCTCCAGCCGAGCGTAGATTGCGGGGATCGCATAAGCGGCATCGGCGCGGAAGAAACGGAGCAGATCGCGCTTGGCATATCGGGCGATCACCGGGTCAAGGACCTCCTGCCAGCCGTCGGCGCTGTGGACGTTGCCGTGCCGCAAGGCAGAGCGTTCCAGCATCCCGAACTGGTTGAACAGAAAGAGCGGATGATAGCATGTGCAGTCGAAATGCCCGTTCCAGGCAGCACCTTCCTGATCGCCATGGGTGGGGCTGACCGAGCTGTCCATGTCCAGCACGATATACTTCAGCCCCTTGCGGTCATGAAAGCGGTCGATCCACTGGCCGTTCAGATCGGCCAGCGCCGTCCGGTTCTCGGGCTGGGCCAGCGTCTCGGTCTCAAAACGCCCCATCTGCGTGGCCGAAGCCGCCCGGGCATCGACAGCACGGCCACCGACGACCTGGCGCATGACGGGGTCCTGGGCCAGCCGATGGGCATCGTTGACGTCCTCGTAGCCCGCCAGCCGGCCATAAACCGATTGCCGGAACTGGCCGTCGAGCCGGTGCGTCGTGTTCTTGCCCCGGCGGCTGTCGCACAGCGACGCCGAAGCGAGATCGGAGAGCCCGAGCGCGTCATCCAGTTCGCGCATCACCAGCAGGCCGCCGTCCGAGCTGAGCTGCGAGCCCAGGAATTCCAGCCGCACTCGGTGGTCAAAATCCACTCGCTCACCCCGCTCGGAAACCGCACCCTCTGGGTGATCGATGAAACCCGCCCTTCGCCGCCCCCAACACCATGGATTATATTATAAAAACCGAAATCGTGACAGCAAAATAGACGGGCTACTTGGGGAATGCGGGTTGCACTGGGTACTTGAGGACTGCGAGGACAAGCCTCCGCGTGGGGTTGAGCCCCCCGCCCTGCCGCTTATACTTTTCGAGACGAGTGAGGATGCGGAGTGTCTGCCCGTTTCCCTCGAAACCGCCGTGGTCGCGCATCTTGCGGTGCAGCGCTCGTTCGCCGCCGTGCCCGAAAGGCGGGTGTCCCAGATCGTGTGCGAGGCAAGCTGCCTCCAGCAGGTCCCGCGTCGGCAACCAGTTCTTGATCTCGAGATCGACATCCCGGCGGACGTGCTCGAGAATACC
>PWNO01000229.1 GCA_003557765.1 Bacteroidales bacterium | reverse complement strand
AGGATATAAATGGCAATGAGCAATCCGGCAACAATGGCCAGGGCATTGATGATATAGCGGGTTATTGACTTCCCGTAGATTGTTTTCCACATTTTCCATTCCCACTTGCCTGAAAACTGGTAGGCCAGCACCGGCATAAAAGCAATGGTGATGATGAGAGCTGCCACCAGGGCAAAGGTTTTGGTAAAGGCCAGCGGTGAGAATAGCCGGCCTTCTGCAGCCTGCAGGGTAAAAACGGGAAGGAAGCTTACGATGGTTGTGCTTACCGCGGTAAGAATGGCAGGGGCCACCTCTGTGGAAGCATCGTAAATGATTTCAAGGCGGTTCTTTGCGCTGTCTTTTGCTTCCTGCAAGTGGCGCAGGATGTTTTCATTCATGATAATGCCAAGGTCAACCATGGTACCAATGGAAATGGCAATTCCGGAAAGTGCCACAATATTGGCATCCACTCCAAAATAGCGCATCATGATAAAGCTCATGAGCACGGCAATAGGCAACAATGCGGAGATGAGCAATGAAGTGCGCAAATGATACACCATAACGATAATCACGATGATGGAGATTAGTATCTGCAGGATGATGGCATCGTTTAGGGTTCCAAGGGTTTCGTAAATAAGCTGGGTGCGGTCGTAGAAGGGCACAATGGTGACCTGTGACAGCGTACCATCATCAAGTTCACGCGATGGCAAACCTGAGCTGATCTCTGCGATTTTTTCCTTTACGTTTTCAATTACCTTCAATGGGTTTTCTCCGTAGCGTGCAACAACCACCCCTCCCACGGTTTCCACACCGCCTTTATCGAGGATACCACCCATATTCCTGACTGCCGGACCGATGTTTACCCGGGCAATGTCCATGATGCGAACCGGAACATTGTTATTTACGGCAACCACTGTCTGGCGGATGTCTTCCAGTGATTCCACATATCCCAGTCCGCGCACCAGGTATTCAGCCATGTTAAGCTCAATGGTGTTGGCCGAAGTTTCGCGGTTGCTTTGCTGCAGGGCACGGGCCACCTGCATAATGGAAATGTTATATGCCTTTAATGCATCGGGATCAATATCCACCTGGTATTCCTTCACGTGTCCACCCACACTGGCCACCTCCGAAACACCCTGCACACTGTTGAGCGCCAGTCGCACGTAATAGTCCTGGATAGATCGTAATTCATGCAAGTCCCAGCCTCCAACAGGATTGCCTTTTTCGTCAAGTCCCTCCAGGGTTTACCAGAACACCTGGCCCAGTGCAGTGGCATCGGGACCGAGCTGGGGTGTTACATCGGCGGGCAGCAACCCCGGTGGCAGAGAGTTGAGTTTTTCAAGGATTCGCGAACGGCTCCAGTAGTATTCTATCTTTTCATCAAAAATGATATAAATACTGGAAAATCCAAACATGGAAGTACTCCGGATGCTCGTAACCCCTGGAATACCCAACAAGGCGGAGGTTAGTGGATAGGTAACCTGGTCTTCGATGTCCTGGGGTGAGCGGCCCATCCATTCAGTGAAGATGATCTGCTGGTTTTCGCCAATGTCGGGTATGGCATCCACCGGTACCGGGTCACGTGGCAAAAAATCAATTCTCCAGTTAAAAGGTGCTACGGATATCCCCCATCCGATAAGAAAGATCATAAGCAACCAGGCTACCAGGCGGTTTTCAAGGAAAAAGCGTATGAGTTTGTTAAGCATCTTGTTGGTGTTTTCGTACCTGTCGGTAAATTAGATCTACAGCGCCAGCATCACCCCAGCCATGGCCACCATCAGCAGGTCTTCTGCCAAGGTCACATTACCCAGAGGAAGCTTGAATATGGTTCCCAGGCAAGCGCATTGCACCTGGTTGGGCGAAAGCATGTTCCGGATGACACCGATACTGCTGAAACCCATAATGATAATGGTAGCCACATGGGTGGCAGTCAGGTTGATGGCAGTGAGGTAAAGCACTCCCAGGCCCAGCTCAAGGAAAGGATATACATAACCATAGCCTTTCCATTGTTTTGCCAGCAGGTCATACATGGCATAGGAGCGGGCAAAACCTTTTAGGTCGAGAAATTTAAAGAACGAGAAAACAATAAAAAAACCAGCCATAAAATACCGCATCCAGTGGTGCCATGAAAAGGTTTGAGTGTCAAATGCTGCGATAGCTGCTATGCCGGACACAAACAGAAAAATGAGCACCAACGGTTTGTAGGTCTCCCAGGTGGTTAAAGTTTTCTGTTCGGAAATTGATGATGCATGGGAATGACTTTTTTCTTCAGATGCGCTGCTTTCAGATACTTCGATAATTTGATAATCTCCGGCATCAGCAAGAAGCTGGTCCAGTTTTTTGCGGTCGGGCTTATGATCTGCCTGCACCTTTGCCCTGCCATCCTGGTGGCTTACTTCTGCAGAAAGCACATCGGGGTGCTTTAGTATGGCACCTTTCACTTTGGCGGCGCACCCCCCGCAGGTCATGCCGGTTATGGTATAGGCAAAATTCATTGCTGAATGTGTTTTAGATTAGAAAGTTAAGAAAAATTTTATTGATTGCAGCAGCTACCATCGTTTTTTACAGCTTGCCCGGTTTTGTCATCGGGAGCTCGCTCATAGTGGCAGCAGGCGGGAAGTGCTTTATAAACTTCATCTTTGGCTCGTACCTTATCGGTGTCATGTCCTGCCTTAGCAATTTTTGCGTGGACATCGTCCAGATCTGCCTTCTCAGCATCATATTCAATGGTGAGCATTTGGGTTTGGCGGTTCCAGTCGGCAGAGTTTACCCCTTCAACACTTTTGGCTGCATTTTCAATGCGTGTTTCGCACATACCACAAGCACCATATACCTTGAACTCAGTTTTGTGATGATGGCCATATCCCAGCAATGGAAGCAATATTGTTACTAATAAAAGTATGGTTTTCATAATCAGAAAAATTTAAGTGTTTATAATTAATCTAATGTCATTACAAAATTAAACACCTGCTAGCGTTTATCTTTTACACTTAAACTGGAAAAAACTGTAAGATTTACAGTTTGTCAATTGACTTGCGTTTGCTTTTTGTCAGCTTGCTGTATTGTCCCGGGGTCATTCCGGTATATTTCCTGAATTGATTTGACAAGTAGGAAGAGCTGCTGTATCCGAGGCGAAAGGCGATTTCTGCAATGGAAAGTTCCTGGTAAGATAAAAGCTCCTTGATTTT
>PWNO01000231.1 GCA_003557765.1 Bacteroidales bacterium | reverse complement strand
TCCGGAGGGTGAACACCCCCCATGGTAAAAGTTTTCAATGCTCGCATCGAATATTGGGTCTTCAGGTTTACAAATTATTCGGTTGTTGCTTCTTTTTCCACTTTCTTTTTCCTCACTGGGAAATTCAGTTCGTGGATGGCATTTGTCGGGCATGCCGGAGGACACTTACGACATAGGGTACATTTCTCATAGTCGATGTATGCCAGGTTATTTTCGAGTGCGATCGCGTCAAACTTGCACTCTTTCACACATTTGCCGCAGCCGATACAGGCCACCTTGCAATTTTTTCGTGCAACACCACCCTTTTCCTCATTGATGCAGGACACAAAAATGCGCCGGCTTTTTTTGCCTTTTTTTCGCATTTCTATGATATTACGCGGACATTCTTTCACGCAGGCTTCGCAGGCCACACACTTATCATCCAGAATAACCGGGAGGTTGGTATCCTTATCCATATACATGGCATCAAAATCGCATGCTTCGACGCAGTCGCCACAACCCAGGCATCCAAATGGACATCCACCTTCACCCGCAAACAGGTTATGTGCAAAGGCACAGGTCATCGCACCTTCATATTTCACCTTGGGCGGTGCAAACTCCCGGGTGCCGTTGCATCGAAGGACAGCGATCATGGGCGTTGCCTCTCCAGCCTCCCATCCCATGGCCTTGCCAATGTCCTGCATCACCTCACTCCCACCGGGCGGACAATTGAACCCATCAAGGCTTTCCGCTTTGACGATGGCCTCAGCCAGTGCCCTGCAGCCTGCCAGACCGCAGCCACCACAATTCGCTCCGGGAAGCAACTCTTCCACTTCATCGATGCGGGGATCCTCGATAACTTTAAACTTTTGCGCCACCAAAAACAATACGATGGCAGCTACACCACCTATGGCGCCAAGCGAAACGACGGACAAGACTGTGATTTCATTGAATAGTTCGTTCACTGCTACAGATTTTGTTAGTGAATGAAGAATTATCTCTCGCTCAACTCCGAGCGTTGTTAAGTGAATATCACCCAACAATGGGCAAAAATAGAAAACTAAATGAAAATCAAGGTGCCGGAAAAGCCATTTTTGCACCATTCAAGTATGCTGATTATGTGGTATCTATAAAGAGAAGCATGCCACACACCAGAAACGCATCCTGATAATCAGACATATAGAAACTAGTTTAGAATTGCTCTAAATTTCCACCCCCCAGACCTTTCGACCTTTAGACTTTTCGACATTTAGACATTTGTCTTTTTGTCTTTTTGTCCTTCCGCCCTTACCCCCGATTATCCAATCTTTGCAGCACACAAACCATCACCCCACCACAAAGCATCCGCATACCCCGACCTTTCGACCTTGAGACTTTTGTCCTTTCGTCCTTTCGTCCTTTTGTCCTTTTGTCATTTCATCCTTTTGTCATTTCGTCCCTTTGTCCTTTTGTCCCTTTGTCCTTTTGTCCCTTTGTCCTTTTGTCCCTTTGTCCTTTTGTCATTTTTCCCTTTTGTCGTTTTACTTTCCCAACGGCCTTATGGAGAAATGAAAGGTCTGCCGCAGCTTGTGGCGGTAATGATAGAGGAGACCATAATAGGGCGCCATCAACAGCACGGCAACCAGGGCGGATAGTCCTTCGTTGCCCGTAGTATAGAACATGATAGTCAGTGCAGCCAACAATATAAGAAAAGGGAGCATGTAACCCATCAATAGGGCTTTGTAACCGAGCGCACGCGACAAGATCACCTCCACAGGCTGGCCGGGGTAAAAGTCTTTTGGAAGCATGTCCGACCCGGCCCTGCGAAGATCGACCTCTATGGCCTTTTCGGTGGATTCGCCCATGCCACAATAACTTTTGGCCTGGCATTTACCGCAGGCGGCCTGGGATTCTATCTTCACCAACACATCATGCCCGTCGACCCGCTCAACCACGCCGGGGTGGCAAATCTGCTGTGCGTGCTTATATTCCATGATACAAAGATATGAAAAGTAGGATAGCGGGTACCGGGCAATACGCATGGGTATGCGGTTAATAATATGAAAATACTTACATTTGTATAATGTTATGAAAAAGGCTGTTGGATATTGGCTGTTGGCTATTGGTTGTTGGTTGTTGGCTGTCATGCCGGACATTTCGACCTTTAGACATTTCGACTTTTAGACTTTTAAACAAAATCTTTCCCTATGAAGAATACCATGAATGCTACCATGTGGATATCCATCCTGTTGGTCCTTTTTGCTGGCAGTTGCACGACAGAGGGCAAACAGCTGGAGGAGGAGCAATACCTGATCATGCTTTCGATGGATGGCTTCCGGTGGGATTATGCCAACCGGACCCACACACCGAACCTGGATTACATAGCTGCCAACGGGGTAAGCACTGAGTACGTCAAGCCGGCCTTCCCCAGCAACACCTTCCCCAATCACTATACCATGGCCACAGGACTTTATCCTGACAACCATGGCATTGTCAACAACAATTTTTATTGTCCGGAGCTCGACATGACCTACCGGATGCGTGACCGCGATGCAGTGGAAGATGGCAGGTTTTACGGCGGAGAACCAATCTGGGTGACCGCTGAAAAACAGGGCATGACATCCGCATCCTATTTCTGGGTGGGTTCTGAAGCACCGGTAAAAGGCATACAGCCTTCCTATTGGAAAATCTATGATACGGGACATCCTTTCGCCGCCAGGGTAGACACGGTGGCCTATTGGTTGCAGCTACCCATAGAAGAGCGTCCCCAGCTGATCATGTTCTATTTTCACGAACCCGACTCCCAGGGCCACCGTACTGGTCCGGAGAGCGAAGAGATCGATGAGCTGGTGACCGAGCTCGACAGCCTGGTAGGCGTGCTTATTGACCACATTAGGGAGCTGCCCATCGCCGATCAGGTAAACCTGATCGTCACTTCCGATCATGGGATGACCGAGAGAAGCCAGGAGCGTTATGTGGATGTGGGGCAATACGTGGATCGTGACTGGCTTGAGATCTCTTTCGGACACAATCCGTTGCAGTTCTGGCGTCCTGCGGAAGGGATGAAGGACAGCATTTACCATATCATGAAGGACGTGGAAAATGTCCATATCTGGCGTGCGGGAGAAGTTCCTGATCGTCTTAATTTTGGGCACAATCCACGCGCACTTGACCTGATCGTGCTGGCCGACTCGACCTGGAACATCGGATGGGGAGAACCTGAAGAGCGCTTCTACACAGGCGGCGGACATGGCTGGGACAATGCCAAGAAGGACATGCACACCATTTTTTATGCCATGGGTCCAGCCTTTAAGGAAGGCCACGTGCACGAGCCTTTCGAGCTTGTTGACCTCTATCCGTTGATCACCGAGATCATGGGGCTTGATCCTGCTCCGGTGGATGGAAAACTGGAACGCGTGCAGGGCATGCTCAGATAGCATAGGGTAAATGCATTTAAGGCAGGTGTAAGCCCATGAGTACATCACACCATAGCATTAGCAAAAGCAGGGCGGTTGACGTGGGGAACACGCCACTGGGTGGAGATTATCCCGTCCGTATCCAATCAATGACCAAAACAGACACCCGCCAGGTGCATGTCACCATGGAGCAATGCATCAAGGCCATTGATGCAGGCGCCGATTACATGCGGATCAGTGTACCTGATCATGTATCCCTGAAGTCTTTTGAGCAAATTAAGGCCAGGCTGATCAATGGCGGTTATACCCACCCACTGGTTGCAGACATTCACTACCGACAGGATCTGGCCATTGAAGCTGCCGCAGTTGCAGACAAGCTGCGCATCAATCCCGCCAATTTTGCCAATCAGGCCAGGACACACGTTGCTGCAGGAAACACAAAAGCATCTCCAACAAAGACACGCTCCGCGCTCCGGCAGGCACTCGTCACACAGCTCGAACCCTTGGTGGCCGCATGCCGCAAGCACCACACCGCCATCCGGCTGGGAGGCAATGCCGGTTCACTGACCGGCCAAGCCCACAGAAAAGATCCGGTCCACACCCTCGTCAATGAAAACCTGGACTACCTGGACATCCTGGAAGGCCTTGGCTTTTTCCAATCCATCGTATCGGTGAAAACAAGTAGTCCGGCAGAAACTGTGACGGCCTGCCGCCTGATGCACCACAACCTGCAAAAAACAGGTCAGCGCTACCCTATGCACATCGGGGTGACCGAGGCCGGGATGGGAGTGCCCGGAAGGATCTCTTCCGCCCTGGGCACAATGCCTGTGTTGATGGAAGGCATTGGTGATACCATCAGGGTAAGTCTGACGGAAGCACCGGAAAACGAAATACGCTTTGCGCGCCAGCTGATCGCAGGTGCTTCAGGTAAACTTACCCACCATTGCAACACGTCTTTTCATGACCAGAGGCTGCAAATAGACTGTGACCTTGAAGATCCTGACAGTTTCATTGCAGCACTGGCTTACGAATGGACAAGGTTCGCGGAAAAAGCAGCTGTCAAAAATTTTCGTATCCGTGCATTGCACCCTGCCAACAGAGATCTGGAAGCTGAGGTGGCAAACAGCATCATGCAAGCGGCCGGCCTGCGTAACACAGGCACTCGTTTTATCAGCTGCCCGGCCTGCGCCAGGACAAAGGCTGACATGGAAAGCTTATGCCACACCTTTTCTCGCGAACTGGGGCAGTACCCCGGCGTCAGCATCGCCATCATGGGCTGCATGGTCAACGGGCCTGGTGAAATGGCCGGCGCGGATTACGGCGTCATTGCTACACACAAAGGGAAAGTGAGTCTCTTTGAGGGCGGATATTGCCGGGCTCAGCACATCACGGTACAGGAAGCCATCATGCATATACAACAAAGACTCGGGTAAAGTGCTCCGGGCCGCAACAAATATCAACCGCTTCCAAATTACCAATGCTTTACAAGGAACCATCCGGGCTTACAATTGATCCAAAGAAGATGTGATCGCATCCGCCTGCGCCCATTGGAGTCGCAGTAACTGTAAGCGACACCGGTATTTTTTCAACGCGGCATTATGGGCATGGATTATGTAAAAGGTAGTATATTTGCTTTTTAAATCAACTAAGTAATGAATATTCTGATCACAGGTGACAGCCAGGTAGCGCTGCACCTTGCTGAGCTTTTGTCGGGTGAAAACCATGACGTTACCCTGGTGGCACCGAACAAAGACCTGCTCAAGGTCATTGAATCTTACTCTGACCTGCTCACCATCGTAGGAGACTCCACCTCCATACAGGTGTTGAAAAATGCGGATGTACGGCGGACAGAACTGGTTATCAGTGCACATAACGACGGAAGGTTAAACCTGCTCACCGCCTTGCTTGCCAAGCGCCTGGGGGCAAAAAAATGCATCGCAAAGGTCAATGAACCCGAATACCTTACCCAGGAGTGCAAAAGGCATTACAAAGACCTGGGAATTGATTACCTGGTTTCTCCCGAGCTCATCGCTGCAAAAGAGATCGCGAACCTGCTGACCAATACAGCTGCTGCAGAGATTTTTGATTTCACCGACCACAAACTATCCCTCATGCTGGTGAAGCTGGAGGCCGGCGCGCCAGTGATTGGCAAAACCCTTCGTGAGATAGCCAAAGAATATGAACAACTGAATTTCCGTGCGGTTTCCATTCACCGGCGGGCGAAAACCATCATTCCAAGGGGCGATGACCGTTTCCAGGCGGACGACCTGGCCTATGTGGTCACCAAGCCCAAAGGCATCGATCACCTCCTGGAGTTGGGTGGCAAAAAACGCTTCGAAATCAATAACGTGATGATCGTGGGTGGTGGCGCAGTGGGCAGCCAGGCTGCCGCATCGCTTGAAAAAGATTTCAGCGTGAAACTTTTCGACATGGACGTTGAACGGGCAAATGAACTCTCAGACCAACTGCGCTCTACCCTTGTGATCAATGGAGATGCACGGGACATCAACCTGCTGGAGAGCGAAAGTGTCTCCTCCATGGACGCTTTCGTGGCAGTGACCAACAACTCAGAAACCAATATCCTGACCTGTTTGCTTGCCAAGCGCTATGGAGTAAAAAAAACAATTGCCCTCGTAGAGAATATTGACTTCATTGAGATATCACAAAGTGTGGGTATTGATACCATCATCAATAAAAAGCTGGCCACCGCCAGCTATATCATTCGTTTCACCATGACTGCAGACGTGGTCTCCACAAAGTGCCTCACCAGTGTGGATGCAGAAGTCTTTGAATTCCTGGCAGCAGAAGGTTCGCCTGTGACGAAAAAACCCATACGTCGCCTGAACTTTCCGCGTGAGGCCATCATTGGCGGTGTCATTCGCGATAATGAAGGGTGCATTGCACGGGGCGACATGCAGATACAGTCGGGTGACAAGGTGGTGGTGTTTGCACTGCCTGATGCCTTCGATGGCGTCGACAAGATGTTCAAAAGCAAATCGTGAGCACCAACAACCTGAAATCTCCCTATGTTAAGCATCTGCATCCCCATATATAACTGCGACGTCAGAAAACTGGCAAAAACCCTGCAAAGTCAAGCCAATCAACTGGAAACGGATGCTGAGCTTATTTTGCTTGACGATGGGTCGGCACCTGCTTACCAAAAGCTCAACAGGGAACTGGACGGAGAAACGGGAATACACTATGAGGAGCTAAGCCAGAATGTGGGAAGAAGCCGGATAAGAAACGTACTCGCAGACAAGGCCAAGGGCTCCCACATCCTCTTTATGGACTGCGACACCCTCGTCACCCATGAGGATTTCCTCACATTGTATGCTCAACAAATGAATAAGTCCCAGGTAGTATGCGGCGGACATATATATGATACCAGGCCCACGGATCAAAAATACCTGCTGCATTGGACAGTCGGCTCAAACCGGGAGGTCAGAAGTGCCCTTGGCCGGCAAAAAAGGCCATATCATTCCTTTATGACAAGCAATTTCATGATCGCCAGGGAGGTGATGCAGGATATCCGGTTTCATGAAGACCTGCACGGTTACGGCCATGAAGACACCATGTTTGGTTATGAATTAAAAAAGAACCACATCCCCATAAACCATATTGAAAACCCCCTGCTTCATGCAGGACTGGAAGATGCAGACAGCTTCCTGAAAAAAAGCAGGGAAAGCATCATCAACCTGATGAAATCCTGGCAAATGACCGGCCACGACATGGAATATGCCCAAATGGTGACCATTCTTGAAAACTACCTGCGGTATAAGAATTACAAACTTTTCTGGCCACTAAAACAATCCGCCCCCAGGGTCAGGATGATGTCGGAAAAAAACCTTAAAGGAAAAGCTCCCCGGATGTGGGTTTTCGACCTGTACAAGCTCTGCCATCTTCACTGGTATGAAACCAGTTAATTTGATCTCCATTTTTGTTAATACCCATTAGCTTTCTGATTGCTTGAAATCCCGGGGCAGCCGGATAGCTGCAGGCAGAAAATGAGCCGACCCATGCCAGTTTCGTTTTGGCTCGTCCTGAACCTGCATGAATAATACAGGTTCAACAGATCTACATTTTTTGCAAACAAAATTCAGGACAGTCAGACGGAGATTGCCTCAACATACCACATAGGTTTCAAGTATCTGGCAGCTGTCTTCAGGTTCCAGGCTCAGGTTATTGATCTCTGCAGGGATTAGCACGCATTCCCCGGCAGCCGCCTGGACGGAGCCACCGGCATAGTTGATGGAGAACCGGCCTTTCAAACAAACGTAAACCACGAAGGAGTCCACAAACACATATTCCTGATTGATTTTCCGGTCAAAAAACAGCAGGCGGGTAGTAAACTCCGGAGAGCTCACCAGTTCAACAGGCAGATTTTTCCTGATTTTATAGGCCACCTGGCCATCCCTTGGAGAAAAATCCATCGCTTCCATGGCTTCTTCGAGGTGCAGTTTCCTGGGATTGCCATCTATGCCAGGCCGGTCCCAGTCATACACGCGATAAGTGATGTCCGATGCCTGCTGGATCTCACACAGGGTAACCCCCTTACCAATGGCATGCACCTGACCGGCAGGAATATGAAAGACATCTCCTGGCTTTGCAGCATACACATTCAACAATTCTTTCAACGACTTATCCATCAGTTTTTCACGAAAAAGCCCTGGCGTAACATTTTTTCGAAAGCCCAGCATGATCTCTGCACCGGGCTCCGCATCCACCACATACCACATCTCCGCTTTGCCCTTGCTATGATGCCGTTCCATGGCCATGGCATCTCCGGGATGCACCTGTATGGAAAGGTCATCATCAGTATCCAGAAACTTGACAAGCAAAGGAAAAGTGGCGCCAAACCGATCAAATACTGCCTCCCCAACCATCTCACCCATATACACCTCAATCAATTCGGGGAGCTCATTGCCCTCCAGAAAGCCATTCCTTACCACGGAAACATTACCCGGCATGCCGGATATCTCCCAACTTTCCCCACAATTGGGGAGCGGGTCATAATCCTTGCCAAGCAATGCATTGAGCTTCCTGCCACCCCAGACCTTTTCCTTCAGGACAGGAGTAAATTTCATCGGATACAGTGTGTGCATATGATATGATAACAGTTTATGGCCATTCCACTTCTTCTTCATCATCCATGGCGACAGCCCAACTCACCAACACAAGCTGCTCCTTTTCAAAGACAAACTGCATGTGGGCGTCGTGAAAAAACAGGATCAGCTCATCCAGGTCCTTGTCTTCCTCCACCTCATGCGATGCAAAGGCATGCGCCTCCATCAGCTTGATGACACCATCCTTGTCCAGTTCAAAAGCTTTTTGTCCAAACAGGGTTGCATCCGGATGGTCCGTTTCGAAGTTGGTGCACAGGTTGTCAAGCGCTTTCTCAAAATACACGGCATGTCCATCCTCCCAGTAGCTCCAAACCTCTACCTCCTGGATGTCACCCTCCATGTCAATGACTTCGGTCTCCTCCGGCTTACCCAATGTCTTTTCCACTTCCTGTTGCGTAGCGCCAAATTTTAAGGGGCCAAAGCCCTTCAAGGGTTTAATTTCTGTAATTTTCTTCATGGCATTGATGTGTTTATGATTAAATGAATCCGGTCAGATGAACCGGGCACTTTGAGCGTGCGGCGAAGCCAAACCCACCATGACAGAATCATCTTTCTGTTTGTTAATCCGCTGGCATATCACGGTTCAGGTGACGCGCTTTTTTGATATTCGGCTGGCATACAAATATATGGATTAATTCGCCCGCACCCACGAGAAAAGAGGCTACTTAAAAGGAGAATCCGGTTCCTTCGCCATGTGTTGATACACCAGTTTGTCGGTCCAGGCAGGAAAAAACTTGTTCAACAGGACGGTCAGCTTACCCTGGCGGGTAAGGATCAGGGTTCTTTTTCTGCGGATGATGGCGTTGATGACATGGCTGGCCACGGTCTCTGCCGGCATCATGCGCTCTTCGTCTCGTGGCGACTCACCTTGCGCAGTACCATCTTTGGAAAGGGCCGTCCTTCTTATGCCGGAAGCCGTAAAGCCCGGGCAGGCGATCAGCACATGCAGGCCGTTCTTCAGGTTTTCCACCCTTACACTCTCCAGGAAGCCCTGCAGTGCAAACTTGGAGGCGCTATATCCACTGCGGGCGGGCAGCCCCTTATAGCCGGCGATGGAACTGACACCTGCGAGGCTGCCCTGCGATTTCAGCAACCAGGGAAGGGCATGCCGCGTACAGTACACTGCGCCCCAGAAGTTGACATGCATAAGCTTTTCAAGTACTTCAGGGTGCGTATCTGCAAACAGCGCACGCATGGAGATGCCCGCGTTATTGATGAGCACGTCAATACCCCCGAACCTGGCCACGGTCGCAGCTGCCAGCTTCCGGCAATCCTCCTCAATGGCCACATCCGTTGGCACGACGAGGTAGTTTTCCGGGGGCACTTCCTTCACGACCTCCTTCATGGCCTCTACATTTCGCGCCGCAAGTACCACACGCGCCCCACGGCTAAAAGCTTCAAGCACCAGGGCCCTGCCAATGCCCGAAGATGCACCGGTGATGATGATCACTTTGTCCTTCATATGCATTATTCTCAAAATGTCTGAAATTCGAAATGTCAATAATTTAGTGGGTCATGACCGCATGAATGACCCATAAAGATAAGCAAATTCATTATTTTTGCTTGCAAACAAATATCCAAGGTGCCCTTTGACTTTTCTGCATCCGGGAACTTTTAGACTTTTAGACATTTCGACTTTTGGACATTTCACCCATGCAACTCATTGAAGTAAACGACCGAAGGAGAATCCGTGACTTTCACCGCGTGCCCCGCAGGATATACACAGGTGATCCCAATTGGCTTCCACATCTTGAAAAAGACGTGGAAGCCGTTTTTGATCCTTCGGCAAACGCCCGTTTTGCAAACGGAGAAGCCATCAGGTGGATATTGCGGGATGCGCATGGCAACCTGTTGGGACGCGTAGCCGCATTTATAGACTACAGCCGTTCAGACAAGGAAAAGCAACCCACCGGGGGGATGGGCTTTTTTGAATGCATCGATGATGAAAAGGCCGCATTTCTGCTTTTCGACACCTGCAAAGATTGGCTTATGCAGCGGGGGATGGAAGCCATGGACGGCCCCATCAACTTTGGGGAAAAAGAACGTTTCTGGGGTTTGCTGGTCGACGGACACCGGTGGCGCCCCCCTTATCTCATGAATTACCAGCCGCCTTATTACCGGCAACTTTTTGAAAGTTACGGTTTCAGAAACTATTATGAACAATACGTATACTACATAAAAGCAGATACGCAATTGCCGGTGATCCTGGAAAAGAAGTTTCAGCGCCTGACAGAAACACAGGACTATCATTTTGAACACATGAAGATCAAGCATATTGAAAAATATGCAGAAGATTTCATGATGATTTACAACAAGGCCTGGGGTAAGGCGCATAAAAACTTTATCCCCATGACAAAAACACAGGCCTTGCAAACCTTCCAGTCGATGAAGTCGGTGATCGATGAAGAACTGGTCGTTTTCGGCTACCACGAGGACAAGCCAGTGGCTTTTATCGTCAGCATCCCTGAACTGAATGAATTATTCCGTTACGTGAACGGCAAACTGAATTTTTTGGGAAAGCTTAAGTTCCTTTATTACCGCTGGCGAGGCAAATGCCGCACCATCTATGGCCTGGTTTTCGGCATCGTTCCGGAATACCAGCACCGCGGACTGGAAAGCGCGCTGATCATGTCATTAAAGCAGATCGTATCCAGGAGAAACTTCTACAGTGGAATGTATATCACCTGGCTCGGCGACTTCAATCCGAAAATGATCCGTATAGTGGAACATGTCCAGGCCAAAAAAAGGTTTACTTTGATCACCTATCGCCACCTTTTTGATCGACAGGCCAATTTTGAGCGGCATCCGGTCCTGAAATAGTGCTTTTTGGGGGCATTATTAAGAAAAACAGCGCTTTATTTTGCTATTTTCATTTTTGGACTTATCTTTGCCACCGCAAAAACAGGCACATCGGCCTGTTTTATTTGCAAGGATGACTTGGTAGCTCAGCTGGTAGAGCACGTCCCTTTTAAGGATGGGGTCCTGGGTTCGAGCCCCAGCCAAGTCACAAAAGAGGGTGTCTCCAAAATCAGAGACACCCTCTTTTTATTCGCACCGCTGCCCGAAAAGTCTTTCAAAAATTCAATTCTCAGCTGCTTTACAAATCTTATGATACAGCTATTTTTTGCAGGTATGGATCCATGCAGGCCAGGTAAACGCATACGGTAAGACAGCCTTTTGATACCCGCATAATCATTTAGCCTGCATTATTCATAAAAAGCAATGAAATTGTTATAAGTGATTGATTTGGATGCAATAAGGGCAATTGTTCGAAAAAACTCAATTTCATTGCTTTTTACAAGTGCTTTTACTTCAGGCCATCTGCTTCGTTGCGAAAGCCTTGAAATAGAACACTATGTCGGCGGCTTCCGACGCCTCGCATCTGACCTGAATTAAAAGCATGAATAATGCAGGTTAGATTAAAATGCAGCCATCAGCAGATCGATGTCCTTGTAAGGAAGTCGGAAAAACTCACCAATATATTGATTGGTTACCGTACCATTGAATATATACACGCCCTGCCGCACGCCGGGGTCCCGTTTCAGCATGTTTTCGGCACCCCCCTCCTCCCCGATGTTCAACAGCACCGGGGCAAAGAAGTTACTGAAGGCATAAGATGCCGTATTGGGCACGCGACTGGCAATGTTTGGCACACAATAATGTGTTACGCCAAGTTTTTTGAAGACAGGTTCAGAATGTGTGGTAATGGTACTGGTTTCAAAACATCCGCCCTGGTCGATGCTTACATCCACGATGACGCTTCCCTTCCTCATGTTGCTGACCATCTCTTCATTTACGATGACAGGCGTGCGACCCCAGGAGGAATGGACGGCTCCAATGGCTACATCTGCTGTTTTCAATGCCTTGGCCGGCACCTTTGGCTGGATGATGGATGTATATACCCTGGTGCTCAGGTTGTTTTG
>PWNO01000110.1 GCA_003557765.1 Bacteroidales bacterium | reverse complement strand
CCAATAGCTAATAGCCAAAAGCCATAAAAGACAAAGTTAAGCAAAAGCAGAAACAATTGGCTTACCATCTCGGCATCTTGCATATTATTGATTATTTTTGGCAAAACAATTGGTCTTTTGTCTTTTTGTCTTTTGTCTTTTTGTCGTTTTGTCTTTTTGTCCTTCTTTATCATGAAAGCTTTTATCATATCCATAGGTGAAGAGATGCTCATCGGCCAGACGGTGAACACCAATGCGGCGTGGATGGCGTCCGCATTGAATGACGTCGGTGTTGAGGTTGACGAGATCAGGGTGATCACAGATGAAAGGGAGGCTATTCAACGTACGCTAAAGGATGGCACGGAACGTTGCTCGCTGGTATTGGTTACCGGCGGCCTGGGACCCACCCGGGATGATGTCACACGGGATGTGCTCTGCCACTTTTTCGAAAGTGACCTGGTCTTGAACCAGCAGGTCCTGGAGGATATTACCCAATACCTGAAGGACAGGGGCAGGGTGGTCAGCGAGCTGAACCGCGACCAGGCCATGGTTCCGGACAAGGCGAATGTCTTACGTAATCCCTTTGGCACCGCACCGGGGTTTTGGTTCAGTGCAGGAAAAACCCATTGCATTGCCATGCCCGGAGTGCCATACGAGATGAAGGAGATGATGAGCAAGCAGGTGCTTCCGGCCTTAGAAGAGATGGGCAGGGAACAATACATATTACACAAAACAGTCCTGACACACGGGATCGGAGAATCAGACCTGGCCAGGCTGCTTTCCGGATGGGAAGACAGCCTGCATGAAGACATCCAGCTGGCCTACCTGCCTTCCACAGGCATCGTAAAGCTCAGGCTCACAGCAAAAGGGAAGTCCATGGAAAGGCTTGAACAGATGGTTGAAGCCGAAGTGGATAAGCTTCGAAAGCTTATCCCCGAATACATCTGGGGTTATGATGACGATACCCTGGAAGGGGTTGTTGGAAATCTGTTAAAGGAAAAGGGGCAGACCCTGTCCACTGCAGAAAGCTGTACCGGAGGCTACATTGCCCACAGGATCACCGGAGTGCCTGGCAGCTCAGCATACTACGCAGGCAGTGTCGTGGCTTATGAAAACAGGATCAAAGAAGAGATGCTGCAGGTTGATCACGGGCTGCTCCAAACGCATGGCGCAGTTAGCCGTGAAACAGCGGAATCCATGGCAAAGGGCATACGAAACAAGCTGAAAACCACCTATGGAATCGGAGTCACTGGCGTAGCCGGCCCTCAGGGTGGCACGGAAGAAAAACCCGTAGGCACCGTATGGGTTGCCGTGGCCACACCAGGCGATGAGGTAACCAGTAAAAAGTATCAATTTGGCGACAAAAGGGAAAGAAACATCATCAGGGCTGCCAACGCTGCCCTTGCCTTGCTCCGATCGTTGTTGATGAATAACCAGGCGCTGGAAGTAAGAAGTAAGCAGTAAGCAGTAGGGAGAAGCCATCGCATACCCGGACTTTTGGACTTTTCGACCTTTAGACTTTTAGACCTTTTGTCCTTTTGTCCTTTCGTCATTTTGTCATTTAAATAATCGCCCGCACCATGGTAGCACGAGCAAAAATCACCACACTTACTGAGTTTATCATTCAAAGGCAGTCTGAGTACTCTCATGCCAAGGGGGCGCTGACCAGGCTTCTTAACGACATTGCTACGGCCGCCAAAATTGTCAACAGGGAGATCAACGCCGCAGGACTTGTAGACATCCTGGGCTCGGTTGGAAAAGAAAACATACAGGGAGAAGCGCAAAAGAAACTCGATGTGTTTGCCAACGACATGTTTATCACCGCCCTGAAAGGCGGCGGAGAGTGTTGTGCCATTGCCAGTGAGGAGAACGAGAAAGTCATCTCTTTCAGCAATGAGTTTTCTGAGATGGGAAAATACGTGGTAGCCATGGATCCGTTGGATGGCAGCAGCAACATTGAATCCAACGTGTCGATCGGAACGATCTTCTCGATCTACCGCCGCATCACGGAAGTAGGTGGAGGCACAAGTGAAGACCTGTTGCAGCCTGGGGTTAATTTAGTAGCCGCCGGCTATGTGATTTACGGATCATCCACCATGCTGGTGTATACCACGGGCAAGGGGGTTAACGGCTTTACGCTTGACCCTTCTGTGGGAATCTTCTGCCTGTCTCATCCCGACATGCAATTTCCTGAGCAATCAAAAATTTACTCCATCAACTAAGGGAACTACATTTATTTTCCTGAGGGTGTCAAACAATATATCAAATTCTGCCAGCAAGATGATGCATCCACGCACCGCCCTTATACGTCGCGCTACATTGGTTCGCTGGTGGCTGACTTCCACCGGAACCTCATCAAAGGGGGCATTTTTCTGTATCCCGGCACCAAAAAGCAACCCGACGGAAAGCTTCGGCTGCTGTACGAATGCAATCCCATTGCCTTTCTGGCGGAACAAGCGGGCGGAAAAGCCAGCAACGGATTCAAGCGCATCATGGAAATAGAACCAAAAACACTGCATCAGAGGGCCCCTTTATTCGTAGGACCCCGTGAGATGGTAGAAAAAGTGGAATCGTACATGCAACAATACGCCTAATAATCATCATTGTGTTATCTTCTGGTCAATTTCTGAAGCTGTTTTCCCAAAGTTCACCTTTCCAGGAGCTCACTGCCTTTTTAAAAGCCAAAGACCGTGTAGCTGCACGTGCGGAAGGTCTCGCCGGCTCGTCCGCAGCGGTGATCGCTGCAGCAAGCACCCAGAAAGTTACCAAATCCTTTTTATTTGTCCTTCCAGACAAAGAATCGGCCGCATACTTTTTTAACGACCTGGAAAGCCTGTTGGATGAAAGGGATAAAGCCTATGAAAACCGCAGCAGCTTTTTCTTCCCCTCATCTTATAAAAAACCCGAAAAGTCGAATGAAGAAGATAAGGCCGGTATACTGCTGCGGGCTGAAGTGATGAACCGCCTGTCCACGACCGAGTCACAAACGCTCATTGTCAGTTATCCTGAAGCTTTTACCGAAAAGATCATATCCCGTAAGGCTCTGAAAAAAAACACCTTCCGGGTAAACAAAAATGATGAGCTTTCTGTGGACTTCCTGATGGAAGTATTGGCAGACTTTGATTTCGAGCGTGTCGATTTCGTAGCAGAACCCGGTCAATTTTCAATCCGTGGCGGCATCGTAGATGTGTTCTCCTTCTCCAACGACTACCCCTTTCGGATTGAGATCCTGGGGGATGAAACGGAAAGCCTACGCACCTTCAACCCGGAAAATCAGCTTTCTATTGACATCCTTGAATCCGTCAGCATCCTTCCCGACATCCACGCCCTTGAGACGGCAACGGAGGTCAGCAAGGAATCCCTGCTGCAATCCATGCCGGCCAACACCATTGTATGGTCAGACGATACCGCTCTCCTGCTTGAAGTGATCAACAAGGGCTTTGAAGCGGGAAGATACCACGCAGACAAGTACCTGAGCAGCGAAGAGGCGCTGGAACAGTTGCAGGCTTATAAGCTGATTGAATTCAGGAGGGCTTATCTTTCTAAGGGGGCACCACATCTTTTCACATTTAATCACCAGCCGCAACCTAACTTTAACAAACACTTTGAGCTGCTCATGCAAACGCTGGCCACAAACCAGCGTGAAGGGCTGCAAAACATCGTCCTTTTTGACACAGAAAAACAGGTCAGACGGATACAGCACATTTTCGAAACCCTGACAGCGTCCCAGGATGAGCTGGACCACATCGCATATGAATCCATGTTGCTCAGCCTGCATGAAGGGTTTTCGGATCTGGACAATAAAATAGCCTGCTATACAGATCACCAGATCTTTGACCGCTATCACCGCTACAGGTTACGTGATAAGTTTGCGGGTAAGCAGGCCTTAAGTCTCAAGACCCTGCATAATTTGAAGCCCGGCGACTATGTGACCCACATCGATCATGGCATAGGTGTTTTCAGCGGTCTGGAGAAAATTGAGGTGAACGGCAGGTTGCAGGAGGCCATCAGGCTTGTATACAAAAACAATGACATCCTCTATGTAAGCATTCACAGCCTGCACCGTATTTCGCGTTATTCCGGAAAGGAAGGCGTGGCCCCAAGCCTGCACCGTTTGGGAAGCAATGCCTGGGCCAGGCTGAAGAACAAGACCAAGAAAAAGGTAAAGGACATTGCGGCGGACCTCATCAGGCTCTACGCCAAACGTAAGGCCCAAAAAGGACATGCTTTTTCTCCTGACACCTATTTGCAGCACGAGCTTGAAGCCTCTTTCATCTTTGAAGATACTCCTGACCAGGAAAAGGTTACCCAGGATGTCAAACAGGATATGGAAGCACCGATGCCGATGGACAGGCTTATATGTGGCGATGTGGGCTTTGGCAAGACGGAAATAGCCATCAGGGCAGCATTCAAGGCGGTCGGCGACTCCAAACAGGTTGCCGTGCTCGTACCTACAACCATCCTGGCACTTCAGCACTATTATACTTTTAGTGAACGGCTTCGCGACTTTCCCTGCAAAATCGACTACGTGAGTCGGTTTCGCACCAACAAAGAGAAAAAACAAGCCCTGGAAGAGGCAAAAGACGGCCGGGTGGACATCCTGATCGGCACACACCGTCTCCTTAGCAAAGATGTGGAGTTTAAAGACCTGGGGTTGCTGGTCATTGATGAAGAACAAAAGTTTGGCGTGTCGTCCAAGGAGAAACTCAAACAGTTACGGGTGAATGTGGATACGCTGACACTTACTGCCACACCCATTCCACGTACATTGCAATTCTCCCTGATGGGGGCCCGCGATCTCTCCTTCCTCAACACACCTCCAAGGAACCGCTATCCGATCATCACAGAGGTCCATGTGTTTAATGATCAACTCATTAAGGAAGCCATCGAATATGAGGTCTCGCGAGGCGGGCAAGTGTTTTTCGTACACAACCGGGTGCAAAACATCCGGGAGGTGGCTGCCATTGTGCAACGCACTTGCCCTGATGTAAAGATTGCCGTTGGACACGGACAGCTGGAAGGCAGCCAGCTGGAAAAGATCATGGTCGACTTCATTCACGGTGAATATGACGTGCTCATCTCCACTACCATCATTGAATCCGGGCTGGACATCCCCAATGCCAATACCATCATCATTAACAACGCACACCATTTCGGGTTGAGTGACCTCCATCAGATGCGCGGCCGCGTGGGAAGAACAAACAAAAAAGCGTTTTGCTACCTGCTATCCCCTCCCATGAGCACCCTCACGGACGAGGCCAGGAGAAGGCTCAAAGCCATTGAGGAGTTTTCTGAGCTTGGAAGTGGCTTCAACATTGCCATGCGTGACCTCGACATCCGGGGGGCCGGAAACATGCTGGGTGCCGAACAAAGCGGCTTTATTACAGAAGTAGGCCTCGACACCTACCACAAAATCCTGGACGAAGCCATAGCAGAACTTAGGGAAGATGAGTTTAAGGACGTATTTGCCTCGACAACGGGTGAGTTGGCGGGTCATTACAAAGAAAGGGATTGTCAACTGGAAACGGACCTGGAGCTGATGATCCCCAGTGACTATGTGTCAAACATTGAAGAACGCCTGCAGCTCTACAAAGAACTGGATAACATCACAGACCCCGAAGCACTGAATGGATTTGCCGATCGCCTGCAAGACCGTTTTGGTCCGCTGCCGGAGGCGGTCACCGGCTTATTGAAAGCAGTCCATCTCCGCTGGCTTGCCCAGCAAACAGGCATTCACAAAATCATTCTGAAATCGGGTAAAATGATCGCGCACCTGCCCGGGCAGGAAAACAACACATTTTATCAAAGTAAGGCTTTTGGTAAGATACTGGAATATGTGCAGCGCCATCCCCACCATTCACAGGTTAAGGAGACTGACGATCACCTGGCTGTTACGGTGCTTGATGTCGGCAATATAGAACAGGCAATGGCTGTCATCAAAGGGCTTTCAGTGCCTCACTGATGTCCGCCCTCAGCATGTCTGCCATCTTATCCGCCTGCACCATGCTATCGCTTTCCGCATAAATGCGGATCACAGGCTCGGTGTTGGATTTCCTGAGATGTACCCACTCCTTGTCAAACCAGATTTTTAACCCGTCCTGGCGATCCTGATCCCGGCCCTTGTAATTTTGGGCAACGAGGGTAAGCACCCTCTCCAGGGCTGTGCCTTCCGGCAGTTCAACCTTGTTTTTTGAGATACAATACTGTGGATAAGTTTGTTTCAGCTTGCTGCAAGTTGTGTTACTCCTTGCCAGGTGGGTCAAAAACAAAGCAATGCCCACAAGTGCATCACGTCCATAATGAAGTTCCGGGTAGATTACACCCCCGTTACCTTCGCCGCCAATTACCGCATTATTCGACTTCATCGCCTCCACCACATTGACTTCCCCTACCGCTGAGAAAGCATGCGAACCACCATGGCTAGCTGTGACCTCAGCAAGTGCCTGGGTAGAAGAGAGATTGCTGACAGTATTCCCGGGCGTTTGCGACAATACGTAATCCGCAACGGCAACCAGGGTGTATTCTTCTCCAAACATCTTTCCGTCTTCACAGACAATGGCAAGACGATCCACGTCGGGATCCACTGCAAAGCCGAGGTCAGCACCATGGTTTACAACGGCTTCAGACAAACCCGTAAGATTTTCTTCAAGCGGTTCGGGGTTGTGCTGAAAGAGCCCGTCTGGTTTACAGAAGATCTCATGCACGTCATCGACGCCAAGTGCCCGAAGCAGCTGCGGAACAGCAATGCCGCCGGAGGAGTTGATGCCGTCCACTGCAATGCGGAAATTAGCTGCTGTGATCGCATCCACATCCACAAGATCAAGCGCCAGGATCCTTTCAATATGCATTTTCAACAGTGTTTCATCGACTTCTAACCGTCCGAGCTTCTCGGATGTAACAAAGGAGAAATGATCAGGATCCATTAGTTTTTGCATCTCTTCTCCTTCTTTTTTGGTCATGAACTCCCCCTGTGCATTAAGAAGCTTAAGTGCATTCCAGTTTTTGGGATTGTGACTGGCCGTGATGATCACACCACCCTGGGCGCCAAGCAGGATTACAGCCATTTCAATGGTTGGTGTCGTAGACAATCCGGCATCTATGATATCAATGCCCATCGCCCGTAATGTAGCGGTGAGCAAATCTGATACAAGCGGGCCGGATAACCGGGCATCACGTCCTATGACCACACGAATGTGCTGGTCTCCATGTTTCTGGCGCAGCCACATGCCATAAGCGCCTTAAAACTTCATGATATCCAAAGGCGAAAGTCCTTCTCCGGGAAGCCCGCCTATAGTGCCACGTATGCCTGATATACTTTGTATTAATGCCATCCTTTGTTTTGTTGGCAAAGGTATGAAAATGCACCAAACCGCTTCACAAAAGCATCTGAAAAAGAATGCCGTTGGCTTACTGTATATGGACGATGAAAGCTCAGGTGGTAAAAAAAGCAAAAATGAACCGGTGATTTCGGAACATATGCTACATAATGGTTAATTTTGCATGATAAAACATTGACAGGAGGCCCGGTGCAGAATCCCAAAATACAGCTGTTATTGCTTTTTTCCTTTGCTGGCTTGATTTTCACATCTTGCAGCCCTGCGCGAAACATTCCGGAAGGTCAATACCTGCTTAACCGCAACCGTATTGAAGCCGAAGATGTTGATGTAAATGCCCATGAACTGCGCAGTCATCTTCAGCAGAATCCCAATCGCCGGCTGTTGGGGTTATACCGCTTTCGACTGGGCATTTACCAGATGGCCGACCGGGGTGAAGAGAACAGCTTCAAAAACTGGATAAAAAACAATATCGGAGAACCACCAGTGATTTATGATCCTGCCCTGGCAACCCACTCCGAGCGTCAATTAGAGCTTTTCCTCCAAAACAAGGGCTATTTCAATGCGGAAGTAGACCTCGAGGTTAGTACCCGGGGCAAACGTGCCAACATCACCTATGCCATAACCGGGAACATTCCTTATACCATCAGGCATATCGATTACCAAATCCGTGATGAACACCTGGCTTCTTTTGTGCACGCAGACACCACCAATTCACTGCTTGCCAGTGGCGATCGTTATGACGCCGATTTATTGCACCAGGAAAGGCAACGGATGACCAGGCAGCTGAAAAACCAAGGTTTTTTTAATTTTTCACGGGATTTCATCTTTTTTCAGGTAGACAGCACGCTTGCCAACAATCAGGTTGATATCGAGGTGATTGTCGACAATCCACGCACACGTTTTGACAGACATCCTGACAGTGTGCGGGTGGTGCCACACAAACGATACGAGATCAACAACATATACATATATCCCGAATACCAGCGGCTGGATCCCAATATCTCCTATTCTGATACAACAAAATATGTAAGCAACAACAATCCTGAAAGAGCATACACTTTTTTACACAATAAACCACTGAATATCCGGCCCTCAACGATTGCCGACAATATTTTTTTCAGTCCCGGAGAATTGTTTAGTCAACAGCAGCTGGAGCAAACACATCACTATCTTGCCGGCCTGAGAAATTTCAGGTATATCAACGTCCGTTTCAGAGAGGCTGTGAATCCGCACGGAAGTAAGCAGGACAATCGGGGCTTTCTGGATGCCAGTGTGGAATTGACCAGGGCACCATCCAACGCCTTTACCATTGAGGCTGAAGGTCTGAACACCGCAGGGAACCTGGGTGTCGCCAGCAACTTCCTTTATCAGAACAGGAATGTGTTTGGAGGAGCTGAAATCCTTAATATGCGCCTGAAGGGAGCCTTGGAAGTCAGTGGAGAATCTGCAGATGATGAGATTTTCCAGCGCCTCCCTTTTAATACCGTGGAATTCGGAGCCGAAGTGTCAGTTGATTTTCCAAAACTGTTGTTTCCCATCGGATTTGAAAGCTTATCACTTACAGCCAGACCAAAAACGACCATGCAGTCCGGTTTTAATTACAGGCAAAGGCCAGACTACACAAGATATGTTCTGAACTTCAGCTATGGTGTGAGATGGGGACAAGATGCACGCCGACAGCACCAATTCACACCTTTTGAGATCAGTTCCATCAAAATCTTCAACGATTCCATCCTGCAATCCAACATCCCTGACGACAACCCATTGATCCTTAGCAGGTATCGTGATCATCTGATTGGAGGGATGAAATACAATTATACTTACAGCACACAGCAGATCGACAGGGAAACAGACTTCGTGTATTTCCGTACTAACGTGGAATCAGCCGGTAACCTCATGTATCTGGCCGCAGAATGGATGGACCTTTCCAAAAACGAGGAAAATAATTACACCTTGCGGGATATCCCATTCGCTCAATTTGTTAAAGCAGATGCAGACTTCAGATATTACCGTGTGCTGGACGACAACAACACCCTGGTGTTCAGGGCTATGGGGGGAGTTGGCGTGCCTTATGGAAACACCGACGTCATGCCATTCATAAAAAGCTATTATGGTGGGGGAGCTAACAGTGTCAGGGCGTGGAGCATATACAACCTCGGACCGGGTGGTTATGAAGCGTCTGACCTGCTTCGTTTTGACAAATATGGCGACATCAAACTGGAGGCCAATGTAGAATACCGTTTCCCGGTGTACCGGTATTGGCACGGCGCATTATTCATGGATGCAGGTAATGTTTGGTTCCTTCAGGAGAATGAGCAGTTTCCCCGAGGCGAATTCCGCCTTGACCGATTTTACCGTGAGATCGCCATCGGGCTGGGCGCGGGCGTACGACTGGATTTCAACTTCTTTCTCGTTCGCCTCGACGCCGCCTTCCCTTTGCATAACCCTGCAATGCCTTCCGGTGAACGCTGGTCAGGAGGACTTCCGTCATTCAATGCGTGGAACTTTAACCTGGGCATCGGTTACCCCTTTTGATGTTATCCGCACATGGCAAAATCAGCTAATGAAATATCCAAAAGGATCAAATCGCGTTTTCCCTATGTACCCACACAGGATCAGGATGGCCTGATCGGGGCGCTGGCGGATTATCTCTTTGAATCCAATCCCAACTCGCTGTTCATCCTGAAGGGATATGCAGGCACGGGAAAGACCACCATTGTAAGCAGCCTGGTTGAAGTGCTGCCATCACTTGGCATGGGCTATTTGTTACTGGCTCCCACCGGCAGAGCGGCAAAGGTACTCGCCGGTTATTCCGGTCAGCAAGCCTTCACCATACACAAAAAGATATATCGCCTGCAAACTGATGCACAGGGCATCATGCACTTTGCCCTCCAGAAAAACAACCGTCGCAATACGGTATTTATCGTGGATGAAGCTTCGATGATACCCTGGAGCAGCCAGGCAGGACAACAAAGCAGCCTTTTTGGCGGCGCAAACCTGCTCGACGACCTCATGCAATACGTTTACAACGGGAAAAACTGCCGCATGGTTTTTATTGGAGATACCGCACAGCTTCCCCCGGTGATGTTGCAGGAAAGCCCCGCCCTGAGCACGGCCTTCCTGCAACAAAGATACCACCTGTCTGTCAGCAGCTTTGAATTACAACAGGTCGTCAGGCAGTCACTCGACAGTGGCATACTGCGCAATGCCACCTCATTAAGAAAAATGCTTGCCAGCCAGGAAGGTGGATTTCCCGCCCTGAAGACAGCGGGATTCCCTGACATCATCCGTGTGCAGGGTGCGGATGCAGCTGACGAAGTGGACGCTGCCTTCGCCGGAAGGGAAAAAGGAGAAGCACTGATGATCTGCCGTTCCAACAAAAGAGCAAACCTGTATAATCGCCACATCAGGCAACGGGTGCTTTTCATGGACGATGAGCTCAGTGCAGGAGACCGGCTTATAGTGGTCAGGAACAATTACTACTGGCTGCCCGAAGACCACGATGCCCGATTTATCGCCAACGGAGATATCCTTGAGGTCAAACGCATCAACAGGGAGGAAACTATACACGGATTCCGTTTCGCTGATGTCAGCGCGGGCATGGCCGACTATCCGGATATGCCTTTGCTTGAAGCAAAGATCCTGCTTGACACCCTTGATGCCGAAGGACCAGCCCTTTCAGGAGAAGACGCCAACAGGCTCTATGAGGCCGTCACCCAGGACTATCAAGACATCCCAAATAAACGTACCAGGACGGCAAATATCCGGAAAGACCCTTACCTGAATGCATTGCAGGTGAAGTTTGCCTATGCCATGACCTGCCATAAAGCACAGGGAGGACAATGGCAGCACGTTTTTGTTGAGATGGGTTATCTGCGGGATAAAGTCCCGGACAAAGAATACCTGCGCTGGCTGTATACCGCTGTAACCAGGGCAACAAGCAAACTGTTCCTGCTCAACTTTACGGATGACTTTTTTATTGATCAATGAGGCTTGGCCTGAAGCTCTAGACAGACCTTTTAACATTTCAACTTTTTGACATTTTGGACTAACCTTGATCACATGCAACACGAAAAAACAATCATATACCAGGTACTGGTGAGGCTCGCCGGTAATACACAAAAAGATATCAAGCCATGGGGAAGTATCAGCGACAACGGATGCGGCAAGTTCAACGACCTGGACAAGCATTTCTTAAACCGGATAAAAACACTTGGCGCTAACCACATTTGGCTGACGGGCATCCTGGAGCACGCCTCTTGCACCGCATATCCGGATCAGGGAATTGATGCGGATAGCCCACTGGTGATTAAGGGCATGGCAGGTTCGCCTTATGCGATCCGGGATTATTTTGATGTGTGTCCGGACCTGGCAACAGATCCTTCAAAACGCATGGAAGAGTTTGAAGCCCTGATTGTCCGCTGTCATGAGGCAGGTCTTCAGCCCATCATCGATTTCGTCCCAAACCATGTGGCCCGGCAGTATCATTGTGACCAGGCCGCCGGCAAGGAAGTCAGTTTTGGCAAACACGACAGGACAGATAAGCGATTTCACCGAAACAACAACTTTTATTATATCCCCGGTGAAAAGCTGATATTGCCGTCCGAGGTTTATAACCTGCCAACCGCCAAAGCCATTTCTCATTCGGAGTTTGAAGAATATCCGGCAAAAGCCACGGGAAATGACTGTTTTTCCTCCAGGCCCTCTTTTGACGACTGGTACGAAACGGTAAAACTCAATTATGGCATAGATTTCGACGATGGGGGAACCAGGGAAGTGGATCCGCCACCAGCTACCTGGCAACAGATGCTTGCCATTATCCGATTTTGGGCCGACAAAGGGGTCCGGGGTTTTCGCTGCGACATGGCGGAAATGGTTCCGGTGGAGTTCTGGCAATGGCTGATCCCACAGGTAAAAAAGGAGTTTTCTGGCCTGCTTTTCATTGCCGAGAGTTATATTCCACAAGCCTACAGTTCTTATCTTGAAGCAGGGTTTGATTATTTATACGACAAGGAAGGGTTTTACAACACCGTGCGCAGAATCATCCAGGGCGAACACGCCAGTCAGCTTACCGGGGTATGGCAGTCGCAGGAGGGCCTGGAGGACGCGATGCTGCGCTTCCTG
>PWNO01000288.1 GCA_003557765.1 Bacteroidales bacterium | reverse complement strand
TTTCCGGTTTTGTTTCCGGAGCTTACTGAAATGATCGCCCATTACGAAGTCACCGAAAACGGCGACGAATGGAACCTCCGCGTTGCCTACGCCGGCAAAGACAGATCCTGAGAGCGGCGAATCCGGAGGTTCACGTTTGCCGGGCGATTCTCGAGTCAAACGAGAACGGTTCCGGGTATGCGATCGCGAGTTTTTTGAGGTCGGGGTGGGCGGGGTTGATGAGGTAATTGCTTTTCACGTCGGAACCCCGGCTCAGGGACGCTTCCATGTCAGCTCCGGGATGGTCTTGAAATCGGCGTCAAAGCTCGCCAACGCCTGCCCGGCCAGACGCGCCTCGGCGGCCAGACAGGCATCGACGTAATCGATGGAATGATCCCGGTACAATTCCAGAGCCAGCAGCAGTACATCGCGCTGTTCGACCTCCAGGGTGGGGGACTGAAGGAAAGGGATAAGCGCCGAAGTCACTTCGCGCCGGTCATATCCATAAACTTTTCCGGAAAGCACGAAAACGACTTCGGCGACGACGAGCGGGACCACCCTCAGTACCAACTCGCCGGATTCGTTGGTCGCAAAAAGCTTTTTGGCCCGGGTCGCCTGGTTCTCCGGTTCGCCTGTAAGGAAACGAAGGATGACATTGGTATCGACGAGGCGGGGTTTCACCTTTCGGCGCCCTCCCGCTCGGCGTGCCCGGCCCATTCTTCCCGTGTGGCGGCGCGGGCCTTTTTGAAGTCCGGCGGGCGCCCCTTATCCTTTTTCTTCAGGGCACCGAACGAGGCGAGCACGCCGGGATGGGAATGGAGGACGACCCGGTCTCCTTCGACCTCGTAAACCAAGCTCTGCCCCGGTTTGACGTTCAATGCATCCCGAATCGGCCTTGGCAACGTCGTTTGACCGCGCAATGTTACTTTGGATGTAATCATGGAAAAACAATGCAATTATTTATATGCATTGTCAATACCGGTTTCTAATAGGTAAAGCACCCAGGGTGTCGGATCGGCGCCTGCGATGCAATGAAAGCCCCTGCTCGAAGCGCACGATAGCCTCCGCCGGTTCGCCGCCACACGGGGCCCGATCTCCGAAACCGAAGAGAACTCCGTTAAGCCCGTTCTCGCGGGCCGGATCGAATCGCTCCGGTCAAAATACTTTCCACCCGCAGGGCCGACCACCCGACTCTCCGATCAGGCAAAGCCGGTACCGGAAGGCGATACATGGAGGGGTGCGCTTGCGGAATATCAAGCGTTGCAGAAGCGATTGAAAATTAATCTTCGCCGAAGCATTGTGGCAACCGTCATTACCCCGGGAAAAGTGTGGCGACCGAGTTTACCTCGGGAGAGGCCCGGACCTTCGGTTCTCCGGGCGTAAAGCCCGTCGCTACGGAAGGAGTTTCGCTTTGGTTCTGATGCTTCGCCGACGGACTGGAAGAATTTGATATCGGGATAACGGCATCCCGGGCGGCGCGCCGAAGGTTCAGTTTCCGGTGCGGAAAAAGATCCCTTTCTTTTCGAGTTTTCGGCGGGTCTTGGCATCGAGCGATTTGGTCCGCAGTTCCCAGATCGTTTTCGTGATCGGCTGGCATTGGCCGTTCAGTTCTTTGGCCACGGTTTGGGCGGTGGCTTCATCGGGAAAGGTCAGGAGGAGGGATTGGCGCATTCGAACCTCGCGGCAGGCGGCGTACCAGTCGTCGATTTGCAGGCGCACGTTCGTCGGGAGGGGTTTCGAGCTCAGGCGCTCAAGCGTCTCCAGAAATCGCCCCGCATCGATACCCGCGAGGGCGGTTCTTCGGACGGACTCCCGGGTCAGGCGGAAAAGGGTCCCAACGGAGCGCCCGCAGCGTTCGGCGAGGCCGGCGAGTTCGGCTTCGGCCAGTGGGTTGGGCCGGGTGAAAACAATTTCGAAAATTTTCGAAATTCGGTTGGATGAGGATTCCTCCGGCGGGATCGCCCACCGAGGTCACCGATCCGGCGCCGGTGAGGAAATAGTTGCCGGTTTCGTTCAGGGCGAAGCGGAGCTCGCCCTGGGGCCCCTCTCCGAGGTCCACGCAGCCGAGAGGGATCAATCGTTCGAAAAAGAAGCGCTCGTGGACCGTGTGCAGCAGATCCTCGCCGATTTCCTCGAAGGTCCTCGTGTTCCGGTAGGGGGACTCGCCGATACGGTCCTGCGGATCAACGCCGTCGGGGTAACTGTGTTGACTGTGGTAGGTCAGCCATTCTTCGAGTCCGTAAAACGCCCCTTCACGGGCGGAGGACCAGACCCTTTCGAGCAGAGCCGAGAGGCCGACCGCATCACCCCCGTAGCGTTTGGACGTAAACAATCTCAACGGGGTGAACCCGAGCGAAGCGGATTGACGGTCTTCGAAACACCAATTGCCGCCTTTTTCCCGATTGGCCGAGAAGGTGTCGATCAGGAACCGCAACCGGTCCGAGGCGTTTGCCGCAAGCCAGTCGGCGCCGGCTTTCCGTAATTTGAGGGACGCCTGTTTTCCCTGGGCAACGGTGGTGAAATCGAGGGCTCGCAATCGTTCCAATGCGGCGGCCAGCCTCCATCCCCGGGAGAACCGCTTCTCCAGGAAGGGCGGCAAATCGCCCATCGCCAGGGTGATTTCCCGTTCCGTTCGCGCGTATAACTCGTTTCCAGCGGGATACTTTTTTACCGGAAGCGGCTCGGTCAGCAGGTGCGATCCCACGAGGGAAAGGTCTTCCAGGTAAAACGGCGGGGCGGCGAGGGGATTGGCTTGCGGGACCGGGGCGGGTCCTTGTGCGGCGGGCCGATGAAGGCGGCGGCCGGCGGGGGGCCAGATCCAGAAGCACGCTTCGTACGAATCGCGGTGCAGGGAGGGAAAGAGGAGGACGTAGCGGAGACAGGCTTTGAAGGCGTCGGCGATCGTTTGCGGGGTGACGCCTTCGGAGCGCGGTTCGTTCAGTTTATGGAATGGAACCGGCTCGCCCGATTCCCGGGCCAGGCGTACCATCTCGAGGGCCACCCGTCCCACCTCGGGGGAGGTGAAATAGGTGATCTTCTTCGGTGGGTTCTCGGGGTCGAGGGCGATCAGGCCCCATCCGTAGGGCCGTGACGAAGGTTCGTAAATCTTCAGAGGTTCTTCCCAGGCGATGGGATCCCCGCATTCGAGGAATGCGCTTGACCAGGCTTCCGTGAGGAAATGAATTTTCCGTCCATCGGCGTTGGTATGTC
>PWNO01000179.1 GCA_003557765.1 Bacteroidales bacterium | reverse complement strand
TTACCCCCGCAGGCGGCTGCGGCGTTTCAGCGCCGATATAAACAGATGCGTTTGCAGGTGCGCTCCTGAGTCTTTTATCAGGCGAGGCATCAAACCATTCAGCATATACTTCATAGTCATATCTGCCGAACGATACGGAATCCGAAAACTGTGTGCCCGTTCCTTCATAGACAGGACTGCTTTGATCGCCTCTGTATACGATATAACGCATCGGCGTCCCGGCTGCAGATGATACCGAATTCCATTCAACCATCACTTCACCCGCATCCTGTTCCGTGGCCGAGGCGTTTGAAGGCGCGGGAAAAACCTCCCGCATCAGCCCCGCCCCGAATCTGGCTGACAGGGGCATCAATACCTCGCCATAGTACTGCGCAAGGGATTTGTTATTATTTCTGGTCCCGTCCGGCCAGTAATCCGGTGGTGTGGCACGGGAAAAAGAACCTACACCATAAACGGGTGTTTGCACACGATAGTAATGCAGATAAATATAGAATCTGCCAACGTAACCGGAGCCGGTATCTCGATGTCCAACCGGATAATTCGAATCTACATCATCCGAACTTGCCGGACAGGGCCACCAATCGCTGGGGAAATACCGAGCCCTCCTGCCGTAGTAACCGACATTCTCAATAGTCCAATAATTGGAAGCGTAAAGACGAGTGGTATAAGCAATTCTGTCGGGGAACATCTCACGCAGGATATTCTTGTTGCCAAAGTCACAGCTGGCCGGAACGGGATTGGCAGGATTTTCATTAAGCTGGCCATAAAACGATGTATGGAAATAAGTGATCCACGCCTGTGCGTCCATATAGCCTTCGATGGTATTGGGCAAGCCGCTAAGCTTTTCAATCATTGCATCAAAGGAGTTAGGTTCGCTTTTGGAAGAATCAATATGACTGCCGGAAATGCTATGCGGAGAGGAAAAAAGGCTGGCGTCACTGGCTCTGAGCGGAGGCATCTCAGAATCGTCCAAAACCTCGAACGGATGTTTCCAATCTTTGTGCTCATGCACTCGACTGCTCGGAGACCATATCTCTTCATAATCGGAATAGTAGCCAGGTCCTGTAAAGTCTATAAACTCCCAAAATATATACTGGCCAGGCCCCGGAAGGCCCAACCATCCGTGCCCATCTTTGGGATGTACATGAGGAGGAGCTGCCATATCCTGAAGTAAATGAAGCGTGCGACCCAACGCATGCAGGGAACCCTGCTCTCCATACAACTCGTCTCCCCACTCCCGGCTGTCAGGATCACTAAAAGCCGCTGACATTAGCCCCCAGCGGCTTACTGCAGCCTCCGATGCAGTAACAACTTTCCCAGTCCATTCCCATTTCCCCGGTTCTTCGGTATGTGGGTTATAGTGATGGTCTCTGTAGCGAAACCATTCACCTATTAAGCGCCCTTTATCTTCATGGACAGCACCTTCTTTCATTCGCACTTTATCAAGGGATTGAAAATCAATACCGGAGATATCTATTGACTTCCCAGTAAGATTATTGGGGTTCCTTTTATCATGCTCCTCGGCACAATATCCATGCACATCCGTTTTGTGCGATAACGCTTCCTGCGAGAAAAAAAGAGAGGACCATATAAATACCGTTATCAATGCCACAGCAAAAAAACTCTTAGAAGAACTCTTAATCATCTGTTTGGCCTCCCGCATGCGGTATCATTACAACTTCAGAATCTATTTCTAGAAGCGCCATTTTGGCAGCGTAACTTATTTCCCCGGGTTCTCGCGCCAGCTTTTCCAGTATATAATCCGCTTCATAGGCCAGATGCTCGGCAAGGTAAACAAACGCCCACCTCGGTGGATGTTCCTGCAATAATAAATTCTCCAGTTCAGCTATAGCATCCTCTTTAGGTAGACTGTTCAATCTGGCCTTACCAAAATACTCCGCACTTTCACTTCGCACAGTAGCGCTGGGATCTTCCTGTTGCATCTCATCCAATCGGGCCATTGCGTCAGCTGTGCCTATGTAAGACAATGCCTCAGCTGCCCGGCACCTCAGGTCAAATCTTTCATGCCGGCTTAACTCAAACGCAACGTCCTCGCCATCTTTGCTGCCCAATTGCCCCAAGGCCATCGCGGCCGCGACTCTCTGGTGAGCTGATTCTTCCTCCAATAAAGGCTCTAATAGCTCTATGTCATTTTCATCTCCCAGCCTGCCCAGTGCCATTGAGGCAGTCATTCGGGTCTGGGTCTCCTCTCCTTCAAAGAGAAAATTACGTATCACAGGCAACGCTTCTTCGGATTGGAATAAGGCTGCAGCAGTGGCGGCACGCACGCGAATGCCCTCTGGTAAATCATCATCTTCCATTATCGGTTTTATTGCTGGTAGCGTCTCCGGCCAACGAAGTTCTGTTTGAACAAGGTCAATAAGATTAGAAATAACACGTTGGTCCTCTGAAGCTTGCAATAATGCTTTTATAGCCGGCAGGGCTTCATCTTTACGAAGAAGCAAAGCCAATCTCATCTCGCGCCGGCTCGGATCGCCTCTGGTTATTGCCTTAACCAGAAGTTCATCTATATCCATATCACCATATCGGCCAGCTAAAATAGCTTCACGGAAAGCCTCTACCGGGTCTTCGATATCTGGAATAGCTTCATCTTCCGATCGGATAATTTCGGACGGTTCAGAAAGCCCATCATCTTCGGTGACAGGGCCAGGCACATCGACCTCGTGCGGGGTTACTTCAGCGTCGTCTTCCTCCGGTTCCTCGGATGCATCCGGCGGATGCTCTGGCTCATCAGGTGGCAGCACATCACGCTGAAGAACAAACATTGCAACAATAACTGCAGCTACGACGAGAATTCCTGCGGTTATCTTAAGTTTTAAGTTCTTCATGCGTTACCTCCACGTCTTTAACGTCAAAATTTCTTACATCTAAAAACAGACAAATTTTCTTTTGGTCCTAATTTCAAAAAAACAGCCTTCTAACATGAATACGTAACGAGGGCCGCGATTCTTTCATAAAAATCCATTTTCTCCATAAATCCACGATTTAATCGTACAGATTCCCCGTAAATACCAAAGAAAAAAAGGGGAGGAATGGTCGAAAAAGGAGAGAGCGAGGAACATCTGTGGCTCTTTCAGAACTGCATCACGGCTGAACCCGCTGTTTGCCATTTTCACCGGTCTCCCTTCAAGTAAAGAAACCAACTTGCGACCTTGAAACACACAATAGC
>PWNO01000158.1 GCA_003557765.1 Bacteroidales bacterium | reverse complement strand
CCATAATCAATAAGCTCCTCCTCTTTTTCTGAAAAACCATTCCATTGTTAGCAAAAGCAGAATGATGAAAAACAATGCTCTCAGGTTGATTATTTCAATAAATTCTTTATGACTGTATAGCCGTGGTCGAATGTCGTCTCTGTTGTTAATGTGCATCATGAGTTCCTCCCATTGTCCGGGAAAAAACATGGCTGCATCGGTATTGTCGGCGAGTTGGTAAAGCAAGTTATGGTCAGCGATGGTTTGAAGGTTTTCAAGGTCTAAGCCTCTCACATTGAAGATGCCTTCGCTTTCAAACACTTCTCCTCCAAGTGAAACCCTGGCTTCCCAGCTGTAGCTTCCTACGGGAAACATACCAGCATCCAACCGATAAGCTACATTTGTACGCCCCATGATGTAAGGAAACTCAACGCCTTCTTCATTGGTGATAAAAAGCTGCACTTCGGGCTCATTCACCAGTTCATAGCTGCGGTTGTAGAGTTCTGCTTCAAACAGCACGGATTCGTTTTCGTACACCAGCTGATTGGCCTGAACTCTAAAAAGGCTCCTGTCTTCCTGGAGTGCGAGGAATTGCGCGATGCGCGAGAACATCTCATCAAAGGCCTGGTGGTTCTGGTTTCGCATGAAAGCATTGAGTCGCCACCTCCATAAACCTTCGCCCATGATGATGCCTGTGCGGCCCTGGGCACTTCCTGAGAACAAGATGAGGGGTTGTTGAGTAACGACCTGTCCGATTTTCTGATATAGTAAAACATTGGCATCTGAAGCTGCCTGGTAATTGGCGAAGGGTGAAAACAGCGGAGGCAACACATTTAATAGGTTGACGCTTTGCTCTTGGAGTGTAAAAAGGGCAAACGACCTGTTGAACTCAGGCAGCGCTTCAACAAAATCGCCCGACCTGGGCTGTATGCTCACTGTATTCTGTAAGTCGTTCAGCCCCCGTATGTTGGTTTGGCTGCCAACAACGAATAAGACTGCGCTACCCAGGTCTGCAGCTTGTTCAAAGATCTCACGGGCAGCATACTGCCTCGAAGGCAGCTGATGCATTATCAGAAGGTCAAAAGCTTCAAGGCTGCCGGTAAAGTCCTTTAAAAGGCTCGATTCCACCTCATAATGGTCGTTAGCTTCAAGCGATTGTTTCATGGCTGCAATGTCGGGATGAGGGCTGTTGGCCAGGATCAGGATCTGCTGACGACCATCAATCACATCAATAAAAAAATCGCGATCATTGTTTTCCAGGCTCACCTCATCGGCCAGGGGTGAAAGAGATGCCGTATATTGTTGCATGCCTGGCTGATCGGCTTCGAGGTGCAGGCTGATGGTTTCTACATGGTGATTGCTGTCAAAGCTTACCACTTCAGTGAAAAGCTCTTCTCCCGCCCTGCTAACGGTGAGCCGGCTGGTTTGGCCGGCACTTTCAAAGGCTTCAATGTCAATTTCAACGGGAAACCTGTTGCCGAGGTAGGTTATCCGGTTATGGTTCACACGTTTCAGGATAAGGTCCCTGCGTGGCATGGTGTCGCCCAGGGCAATGGTATAAAGCGGGTAATGTATGGCAGAGGAGGCATACAAAGGATTTATCCCCCTGTTAAAAATGCCGTCGCCAGCCATCACAACGGCACCAATGTTTCTGTTGCTATAACGGCTGTCAATTTCCCTGAAAACTTCCGACATGTTTGTAACACCCTCAGTGAAATCTATATCATCTTGCGGGACAACACGTTCACCAAAGGTATATAAGCTGGTATTGAAATCTTCGTCCATCGATTCCAGGAAAGTGCGCATTTCTGGCAGGTATTGATCATGGTAGTACACAGAATCGTTGGCCAGGGTGATGGATTGTGAATTATCCTGCATGAATATCAAGAGCGGTTTTTCAACCTCTTGAATGAGGCGCTCGATGAGTGGTGCCAGCAGCAACAGGGCGATGATGCTAACGGCTACAAAGCGCATAACAGCAAACACCCATTTCAATAAAGGGCTAAAACCGTCCCTGGTGTTCCGATAATAAAGTAAGCTGCTGTATATAAGGCCGCATAGGATGCATAGCAGAACCAGCCAAAAGGGGTAGTCAAATAATATGTTAAAATTCATTGTTTTTTATTCTAAACTTAGGTTGCGCAAAGATAACAGTAATAACGTCGACATCGATGTTAACAAACGATAAAGGCCACCTGCAGTAAAACGGCAGGTGGCCTGGATCTATTATTCAGAACTGTTATTTTGTAGAGTCGGGCGATTTGCCTTTGCTAGTCGATGGTCCGCCCGGACGACTGATCTGATCTCTCATGGATGTATCAGCCTTGATGTTTTCCATGCGGTAGTAATCCATGATGCCGAGGTTTCCGCTTCTGAACGATTCGGAAATGGCTTTTGGAATTTCGGCTTCTTCCTGGATAACTTTTGCCCTGGCTTCTTGTGCTTTGGCTTTCATTTCCTGTTCGGCGGCAACGGCCATCGCGCGGCGCTCTTCTGCTTTGGCCTGCGCAATGTTCTTATCGGCGTTGGCCTGGTCGATTTGTAGCATCGCCCCGATGTTCTTACCCACATCGATGTCGGCGATGTCGATAGAAAGAATCTCGTAGGCAGTACCGGAGTCGAGACCTTTGGATAGTACCACCTTTGAGATGCTGTCGGGGTTTTCGAGCACTTGTTTGTGGTGTTGGGCCGAACCGATGGATGTTACAATCCCCTCGCCCACTCTTGCCAGAATGGTTTCTTCGCCGGCGCCTCCAACGAGTTGTTTGATGTTGGCACGGAGCGTTACCCTGGCCTTGGCGATGAGCTGGATACCGTCTTTTGCCACGGCTGCAACGGGAGGTGTATTGATTACCTTGGGTTTTACCGACATTTGCACGGCTTCGAGCACGTCGCGGCCGGCAAGGTCGATGGCGGTTGCCGTCTTAAAGTCGAGCGGTATGTTTGCCTTATCGGCACTGATGAGGGCATTGACCACGGCCTTCACGCGTCCACCGGCCAGGTAGTGAGCTTCAAGGTCGTTGCGGTTCAGGGTAAGACCGGCCTTTGTGGCCGAGATCAGGTTGTTGACAATGACTGCGGGCGGGATCTTTCGCCAGCGCATGAGTACCAGCTGTAATAAGCTGATTCGTACTCCCGACACCAAGGCCGAGAACCACAATCCTACCGGTATGAAATAAAAGATGATCCATAAGCCCACAATACTCACAGGGGCAAT
>PWNO01000081.1 GCA_003557765.1 Bacteroidales bacterium | reverse complement strand
GAGCCTGGCTTGAATAACAACGCCTATACAAACGTGATGGCAGTATGGACAATTCGTAAAGCTTTGGAGATTTTTGATTTGCTGGATAAAACCTGTTGCGATAAAATTGCCAATAAAGTGGGCATTGCCGATGCAGATGTTAAGCATTGGAAAGAGATAACACGAAAAATGTTTATCCCATTTCACGATGATGGTATTATTTCGCAGTTTGAAGGATATGAAAATCTGAAAGAACTGGATTGGAAACATTACCGTGCCAAATATGGGGAAGCAATTCGACTCGACAGGATCCTTGAAAGTGAGGGAGATTCGCCGAACCATTACAAAGCCAGCAAACAGGCAGATGTGCTGATGCTCTACTACCTCTTCAGCTGTGAGGAGCTGACAACGATTTTCAATGACCTGGGATACGATTTTGATCCGACCAGCATTCCGCGCAACATCGATTATTATCACAAGCGGACATCACACGGTTCAACACTGAGCCAGGTGATCCACGCCTGGGTATATGCACGATCGCATCGTGATTTATCCTGGAAAAGTTTCAAAAAGGCCCTTATCAGCGATTACAAGGATGTTCAGGGAGGTACCACGCACGAAGGGATCCACCTCGGAGCCATGGCAGGCACGCTGGATCTGCTGCAAAGGTGTTATTCAGGACTGGAGATCCGGGATCACGTGTTGTGGTTAAATCCGCAACTGCCTGAAGATATTTCTGAGATGTCATTCAAGGTGCGCTACCGCAGTCACTGGATTCAGTTCAGAATTAACAAGAAGCAGATTGTTGTTAATTTTGATAAAGGCTGGGCAGAGCCGGTTTATGTCGGTGTCGGTGGCCGGCGGTATAAATTTGAAACGGATGACAAAAAAACTTTTAACATAAAAAGAGGTTAACTTTTTGATGATAATTATTTTGACATAAAATAAAAGACTCATGAGACTATTAATAATTTCCAACCGGTTGCCGGTTGCCGTTCACAAGGAAAACGGAGCATACATTGCCGAAAAAAGTGCCGGAGGATTGGTTTCCGGTATGAGTGACTATTTAAAAACACTTGGAAAATCGAAGGAACAGATCACCGAATACTTATGGATGGGATGGCCAGGATTATCGGTAAAACCAAAGGATCACGACATCGTAAGGCAGAAGGTGAAGGAAAACTTTGACGCTGCCCCCATCTTTCTCGAAAAGGAGCTGATGGATAACGTGTATCTGGGGTTTTGCAACAAAACCATCTGGCCCCTGTTTCATTATTTTCCTCATCACGCGCGGTTTGATATGGATTTCTGGACAGATTACCAGAAGATGAATGAGATCTTTTTTGAAGAGATTTTAAGCATTCTTCGTCCCGATGATGTAATCTGGGTGCACGATTACCACCTGATGCTGCTTCCGGGGATGTTGCGCGAACGAGTGACAAACCCCATTGGTTTCTTCCTGCATATTCCTTTCCCGACTTACGAGATGTACCGCTTGCTGCCGGGTGAAAGCAGGATAAAGGTACTTGAAGGGCTCATGGGATCGGACCTGATCGGTTTCCACACCCACGATTATAGCCAGTATTTCCTGAGATGCGCACTCAGGGTACTTGGGAAGGAGAACCACATGGGACGCATTGACATGCCCGACCATACCGTTGAGGTGGAAACTTTTCCGATGGGTATCGATTACGACAAATTCCACAGTATGGATGTTTCACCACACAGGTCACATAAAGCGGGTGAGGGGGAACCCAAAATGGTGCTTTCGGTTGATCGTCTTGACTATTCAAAGGGGATAATTAACCGGCTGAAAGGCTTTGAGCTGTTTTTACAGGAACATCCGGAGTGGCACGGGAAGGTTTACATGAACATGATCGTAGTGCCTTCCAGAACAGGTGTCAGCACCTATCAGCAGATCAAGAAGCGTTTGGATGAGCTGGTAGGACGAATAAACGGGCATTATGGTTCCATAACCTGGACTCCGGTGGTGTACCAGTACACATCATTGCCCCATAAGGAGCTGATTGCCCAATACCGGATGAGTGACGTGGGGTTGCTTACGCCCTTGAGGGACGGGATGAACCTGGTTGCCAAGGAATATATTGCCTCCCTGACTGATCAGAAGGGTGTGCTGATCCTGAGTGAGTTTACCGGAGCTGCCAAAGAGCTAAGTGAGTCCCTTATTATTAACCCCAACAGCTACAATGAGATCGCGGACGCAATCGCTGAAGCATTAAAGATAAGCACTAAAGAGCAGGTCAGGGGAAATAAGATCATGCAAAAAAGGTTAAAGCGCTATACCGTCACCAAGTGGGCCAACGACTTTGTGAAAATACTGCTTGAATCATCACAGCGGTCGCAATACTCTGCCCGTAAGAAGCTGATTAACGAAAAGTTGCTTGGCCAGATGCTGGAGTCTTACGAAAAGGCAAAAAATCGCATCATCATTGTGAATTATGACGGTACCCTTGTGCCTTTCGCAAAATATCCCACTTCGGCTGAACCACCGGAAGCGTTAATGGGACTTTTGCAGAACCTTGATGCACAAACCAAAACCGATGTGGTGATCATCAGCGGACGTGGAAAGGATGAACTGGATGCCTGGCTGTCTGATCTTCCGGTAAATCTCACCGCCGAGCACGGTTCCTGGATCCGGGAAGCGGGGACGGCTGATTGGCGATTGTTTAAGCCACTCTCAAACGAATGGAAAAAGGAGATCGTTCCCATTCTGGAGATGTATTCCGACCGTTTGCCGGGTGCTTACCTCCAGGAAAGGGCCTATTCGCTTGCCTGGCATTACGATAAAGCTGATGTGGAGCAAGCCGCCAAGCTGGTTACCGAGGTGAACGATCATTTGTTGTCAATAACCACCAACATCAATGTGCAGGTATTACACGGCAACAAGGTTATCGAGATCAGCAACTCCGGAATAAACAAGGGGGAGCTGGCGATGCACTGGTTATCAAGAAAGGAATATGACTTCGTGCTTGCCATGGGTGCCGGCTGGTCTGATGAGCTTTTGTTCCAGACGCTTCCGGGAAATGCATGGTCGGTGAAGGTGGGGATGAGCCATACCGATGCTCGCTACGTGATCAAAAATCAGGAAGATGCCATCAAATTGCTCGAACACCTAAGAAATCCGGGGGCGTGAGATTGCAAGCACATAATAAGCGTTGAGGTTGAGATTAAGATACTACTAATGAAATCTTTGCGTGCTCTGCGTG
>PWNO01000073.1 GCA_003557765.1 Bacteroidales bacterium | reverse complement strand
AGGGGGTCGCTTCTTAAATCCAACTCATACCCCGACACAATATCTCCTGCATGGCGTCCGGAAGGGATAAGAAGAATAGACTATTGACTTGGTGCGCAGGATGTATTCATTGCCATCAAGTGCAGGACTGCAGACCGAGTTATACAGCCCCGAGGCGAACGATTGGAGTTCGGATACCGTAGTATCCGTCCACGGAGGTATCATTTCAACCGGAATGCTGCTTTGGTCGGTTTTATTCATTCTGCCAGTTCATATTTTCCTTCATCCATTTCGGCAAGAAATCTTGAAGGAAGGGTGAAAATGCCCCCGTATGAAAAAATGTTTGATGGCATTGTCAAAAACAGCCTGTCTTTCGCCCTGGTGGTTGCCACATAAAAGAGACGCCTCTCTTCTTCGAGCTCTTCAATGCTGCCAATCGACTTTTCCGATGGAAAAAGACCGTCCAGAAGATGGATGACAAAAACCGTGTTCCACTCAAGCCCCTTGGCCGAGTGAACCGTGGACAGCACCATCGGTTTATCTTCCGTTTCATCAACCAGTGGCGTTACCTGATTCTGGAATTGATTTGACGGCGGATCCAGGGCAAAGTCTGTTAAAAACTTCTCCAAAACATCGTATTTGGCGGCCAGGCTATAGAGTACGTCGATATCCAGAAGCCTGTTCTTGTAGTCACTTTCCAAAGACTTAAGTATAGGTTTGTAGTAATCTTTCAGAACTTCAATCTTGTTCTGGAGTTTCATGTCTATTCGTGATACCCGCATCAACACATCCTGAAGCTCCTGTATATCAGAACCGTATTTGAAACCGGTGAAACCGCTAAAATCGATTATACCCGCGGATTCGTGTATATGGCCAACAATTCTGCTGGCCGTTACGTCTCCGATACCCGGTATCAGTTTCAGTATGCGGTTCCACGACACCGGGTCCAAAGGATTGAGAATGATCCTGAGATAGGCGATTATATCCTTAACATGTCTCCTTTCAACAAATTTAATCCCGCCGTAAACCACGTATGGGATGTTTCGTTTCAGAAGTTCGGTCTGGACATAATTGCCTTGGTAAGTTGCACGATAAAGAACCGCTATTTCGTTCAGGGGTAGATCGTTTTCTCTAAGCTCAAGTATTCTTGAGACGATAGACTCCGCTTCATCTTCCTGGCTGAAGAATCGCTGAACCACGGGTTTCACTGGAGCCTCTCTGAGGGTGAAAAGGCGTTTTTTGTAACCGATTTTAGCGTTTTCTATCACCGAATTGGTAAAGTCCAGAATCTGCTGGGTGCTGCGGTAATTCTGCTCTATCCGGGCGTATTTGCAGTCTGGATATGTTTCCGGGAACCTTAAAATGTTCTCGAAATTGGCCCCTCTGAATGCGTATATGCTCTGAGAGTCGTCGCCGACCACCATGATATTGCGATGTTTTCGGGCAATAAGGTCGACGATTTCCTTTTGAACCACATTCGTATCTTGAAACTCATCGACCATGATGTAATGAAAATTTTCTTGAACACGCTTGCAAAATCTGGGATTGTTTTTCAAAGAATCACGAAGTACTTCCAGCAGATCATCGTAGTCGAAAAGAGCATTTCCTTTCTTGTATTCTCCATACATTTTTGCGATGACTTTGATGTCATCTACGAACTCTTCCAGCCCGGTAAACTCCCGTTCAATAACTTTTTCAATGGAGATATTGCAGTTGCGTGCCTTGGAAATGATTGACTGAACACGGCCTTTTTTGGGAAACGCGCGGCTTTTCTTGGAGAAATTCATTTCCCGCCTGATAAAATCTATAACATCGGCAGAATCTACGGCATCTATGATGGTGAAATTAGGCGGAAGGCGAAGCAAGTTGGCATATTTTCTCAGCAGATGGTTTGCAAAGGAATGGAAAGTTCCTCCCATGACCTTCTGTCCACGCATATCGTTCAGTAGCGCAGACGTTCGGGAAAGCATTTCGTTGGATGCCTTTCTAGTGAAAGTGAGCAACAGTATCTTTTCAGGTGGAATACCGTTTTCCAGGAGATATGCAACTCGGTAGACAATGGTTCTTGTCTTACCACTTCCGGCACCGGCTATGACCAGTAGCGGCCCGTTGATGGTGGTGGCGACGAGATGCTGAATGTCATTCAAGTGGTGCCTGTAATCAATCTTAAATTCCCTGCCGGCGGTATCTTTCTCGACCGTTTTGATCAGATTTTTTTCTATGGAAGTCGTTATCTTCTGAAGCCTATCTATCTTTTTTTGTAATTCATCTGTAACTTCGGGTTGATTGTACAAATCTATAGCAATTTCAGATATATCTTTTGGCTCTTTGGTCTCAGTCGATTTGTCAGGGCCAGACAGAAATTTCAGACGGAACTGATTCATAAGGTCTTCTGCCGTGTTCCCGTCAACGTCAGTTTTCCCATTGTTATCAGGTTCTGTATTCATGGCAATCGTGGCACAGGAATTTTGGAATAAAGACTATTTCTATTTGATACTCATTATAACATAAATGGCACGTCTATCGAACAAGTTATTCTGGCTGCAATTGATTCTTCGAAATAACATATTGTCCCCGTCCGATCAACAAGACCTTCTGTCTTTTTGTCTCATATCCATCCTACGGCTGTAGAACATCTTCTGCTTTTGATTCAACCATTATCTCCACCCTTTAAATTGTCACAAATTGACATCAAGCCTATAATCGGGTTTGCCACTGGCCGGATTGATACCTTTTGTGACATAACTTCTTTTTGGCCATGATTGGCGAAATATTGATTTGTTTTGTTTCTGATGAGAACCAGGGGTGATTACCACACGTATGGTAAAATTGGCTGCCTGCCCGCAGGGCCACGTGCGGAATTTCTTGAAATATTATCAAAGATTTTCGCCGTTTGATCGTCTAATATTATAGAGAAAGGAGCTTTTTCAAAAAAATGGGTATTGATTTGCGCTTGTCCCATCGCTGGTATTGCAGTAATAGCTATTGTTTTCACATGGTTGTCGCCGGCTTTGCACAGAGCCCGGACTACAGCACAGCAAATAGCGTGTGGGGATAATCTCAGAAGAATAGGGAATTTGTTGGAACTTTACGCCAGCGTGCATCAAGGCAAAAATCCGACGGGTGAGACATCCGGCGAGGTATTCAGGATGCTGACAGATGTGGCATATATTATGCGAAAAATAGCATTTCGGTTCATTCTTGCCGCCCTGCTGCCGGCGGCAATGCT
>PWNO01000151.1 GCA_003557765.1 Bacteroidales bacterium | reverse complement strand
GGGCTACCAGCTCTTCGCTTGGCTGCACGGACTTTGGCGCAGCGGCACGGAAGTCCATGCCCATCTTGGCAGCACCAACGAGCAGGGAGTTGCCCATGTTGTTGCGTGCATCGCCCAGATAGCAGAATGATATCTGGTGCAAGGGCTTGTCGCTGTACTCGATCATGGTCTGGAAGTCTGCCAGAATCTGTGTGGGGTGGAATTCATTGGTCAGGCCGTTCCATACCGGCACGCCGGAATATTCGGCCAGCTCTTCCACGGTCGTCTGGGCAAAACCGCGGTATTCGATGCCGTCATACATGCGTCCAAGCACCCTGGCGGTATCCTTCATCGATTCTTTGTTGCCGATCTGGCTTCCGCTAGGGCCAAGGTAAGTAACCAGTGCACCCTGGTCAAATGCAGCTACCTCAAATGCACAGCGCGTGCGGGTAGAGGCCTTCTCAAAAATCAGGGCAATGTTTTTCCCTTTCAGGCGCTGCTGCTCGTATCCGGCATATTTTGCCTTTTTTAAATCAACAGACATCTCAAGCAAAAACTTGATTTCCTGTGGGGTGAAGTCCAGCAACTTCAAAAAACTTCTGTTTCTTAAATTAAAAGCCATCTTTGATCCTCCTTATTTTTTATGATGTTTGACGTAAATATTGTTCACAGGTAATTTATGGCAGGATCACCGTACCGCTTCCTTCTTTACCGAGCTCTTTCGCTTCCGTAATGATGGCATCCGAGCCGCCATTTTCGACGAATTGAATGCATGCGCGCACCTTGGGTGCCATGCTGCCTTCGGTAAACTGTCCATCATCCAAATGCTTTTTGATCTCCTTTACGGTGATGCGCTCCAGCTTCTCCTGGTTTGGCTTGTTGAAGTGTATAAACACATTCGACACATCGGTGAGAATAAAGAATTCATCTGCCTTGATCTTGTTGGCCAGCATTGACGAGGCCAGGTCCTTGTCGATCACGGCATCTATGCCAATGATCTTCCCCTTGTCATCAATGTAGGCAGGTATTCCGCCGCCACCAACGGTGATCACAATGCTTCCCTCGCGTGCCAGCTTTTCCACTGCATGCCAGTTGGGGATGTTCAGGGGCTTCGGGGATGCCACGACCCTTCTCCAGCCTCGGTCACGCGGATCTTTGTGAAACACCCAGTTGTTTTCCTTCGCCAGCTTGTCGGCTTCTTCTTTCGAATAGAAAGGACCAACAGGCTTTGTAGGGTTTTTAAAGGCCGGGTCCTCCTTGTCGACAACGACCTGGGTCACCAGGGTCACGATGTTGCGTTCGATGCCATGCTCCGCAAGCACGTTCCGCAATTGCTGCTCGATCATGAACCCGATGGAACCCTGCGTTTCGGCTACACAAAAGTCGATCGGCTGTTTGGGAAGCCCGTAAACCTGGTTGCCGGCTTCGTGCTGCAAAAGCACATTGCCAACCTGCGGCCCGTTGCCGTGTCCGATGACCAGGTCATAACCACCCTTGATCAGTGGAACGAGGTGCTTACAAGTCTCATACACATTCTGCTCCTGCTCGTCAATGGTCCCTTTCTGACCACTCTGCAAAAGCGCATTGCCTCCAAAAGCAATAACAGAGAGTTTTTTCATCATTACAATATGTTTTTAGGTGAGTGAAAGCAAAAAAAATACCTTGAATACAACCTGTTCAGGCCATTATAAAAAAATTTTCCGGACAATGTGCGCCAGCACACAGGTACCCTGTGCCCAACTAATTGGGGATGGCAGCCAAAGCCTGGAAAAATATTTTATAAATCACCATAAAAACAAGTATTCAAGGTGTTTAACCGATCCTAAAAAAATCGAATGGAAGCAAAGATAATGTATTTGGGGAATAACCGGAAAAAAACCGTCAAGTCCCAACCGGATTTTTTGCAGGCAGCTGATTGGCCTCTATTATTCTCTGATTTTCTCTAGTATATAATGATTTCCAAGGTCACCGCTAAAGCGGGCTGCTTCATCTTCCATGTGCACCAGGAAATTTTCAGCAACCATAAACCTTGTAAAGCCATGTGCTCCTTGCAGGCGGATGACTCCACCGCTCGCTTCCCAGGAAAACACCCCGGCGGAATGCAACACGGCTTCCTCGTCACGCCCCAAATGCTTCAGGCGTTTCTCAAAACGGTCATCTTCAAGGATGTCAATGGTGGTTTTTATGCCCTCACAATCTCCACAAGGCAATATGCCCTGATATGTTCCGTGAAAGTCGAGTGCAATGCGGGAGGTGTGCATGTCAACAACAGGTGTGGTATCCACGCCTTCCATAAAAGGCTCTTCTGCATGACTAAAACCTTCGTCGGGGGAGCCACATGCACAGAATAATGTTATGATCAACAATTGCAGGTATAATGGTCTCATCATCATATAATTTTATTGTACGCACTATGCCGGGAGATCACCCGTGGCCTTATTTCATTTGCTTATGTTAAAGGTCAACAGACACTCCGACTGTAAGGGCACCGAGCGGACCCACGCCAAGTTCTGCATATATTGCCAGCGGATCAGCCACGTAATACCGTGTGCCAACAGCGGGTCCTATGAAAAACCGGACATTTCTCCGAAAGCCTCTTTCATCCTGATCAGCGTATGCCCCATAACGCCTGAAGTTAAAACCTGAGGCCATCGTTCCGTAAATATCCCACTCATTTTCATCAATTGTCGCATCAAACCAGTCATTGATAAAGGGGGTGAGATGAAAGCTGCCTCTGCCGCCGATGGTCATAAAGGAGCGCATCCGGTCCCTGTATTGCCAGCGACTGAATGCCACGAAAGGACCTGCCGTCACAAACTCATGCATGCCAATCTCCAGGTAGGCATTCATCGGAGGTATGCTCAGGCTTCGGCCAAGTGGATAATCATAGCCGTAGCTGAGCGATAATCCACCAGCCAGGATTTTTGCATCACTAAAATCAGTCCGTTGCGCCAATGCAGGTTGTGCCTGCAGCATGACGTACATCATGGCTATCAGCATCAAGGTTTTTTGCATGTGTTTATAATTTTTATGTTTCAGTCAGATGAAGCTCGCCATGCAAAATAACATCATCGTGTGTTCATTAGGTTGGCATGGCTTGGTTCATGTGTGAATTATTTGATCAATCGGTCATATGAACCGAGCACTTTGTGAGCCCGGCGAATCCAAACCTTTATTAGATAATCATTCCCCTGTGCATCCACGCTTTAGCATTGGGGTTTCACCATATGTTGTTTTTAATAAGCACAGATCCAGCCTGCATGAAAGGCATGAGCAGTACGGGCCATCCGTGACAGGGCAAAAGTACAAAAAGTCGGCGTGTCTGAGGTGCACGGATCAAAAGATTTTCCTGCCAGGGCTTGCGGGCTGGATCCGCCTTCCATGATGCATTTGGGCTTTTGCTTTTTGTGTATTTTTGTGGTGTTAGAGAAATGGAAAAACCACACACACTGGCTTTTTATACGCTGGGTTGCAAACTGAACTACAGCGAAACGGCATCCATCAGCAATCAGCTGCAGGCCAGGGGTTATGCGATCGCAGACTTTCGTGAGCGCGCAGACACCTATATCATCAACTCCTGTACGGTGACCAGCAATGCCGAAAAGCGTTGCCGGGAGTTGATCCGCAAGATCAGAAGGATCAATCCGAAGGCCCGGGTGATCATCATGGGCTGCTATTCTCAGATCAAACCGGAGGAGCTGTGTTCTCTTCCAGGGGTATCGATGGTGTTGGGCAACAAAGAAAAATTTGACCTCGCCCGGCATCTGGAAGAAACAGCGGAAAGGGACCCTGCAGCAATTGCTGTGAAAGAAGCGCCGGACAACTTTGTGCCGACATTCTCATCTGGTGACCGCACACGTTCATTTTTTAAGATCCAGGACGGATGCGATTACCTGTGTGCCTATTGCACCATACCCAGGGCGCGCGGAAGAAGCCGCAGCAACACCATCAGGGAAACCCTTGAAACAGCCAGACAGATTGCTGGTACAGCAATGAAGGAAGTGGTGCTGACCGGTGTCAACATCGGAGATTTTGGTAAGCCGCACGGCGAATCGTTTTTTGGTCTCTTGCAGGAGCTCGTCAGGATTGAAGGCCTGGAACGCATCAGGCTTTCGTCCGTAGAGCCCGACCTGCTTAGTGATGACATCATCGAACTGGTGGCTGCAGAGCCCAGGCTGATGCCCCATTTTCACATGCCCCTGCAATCGGGCAGCAATGCCATCCTGAAGGCCATGGGTAGAAAATATGATACCGCACTATTCGCCGACAGGGTGGCCAGGATTCGCGATCACCTTCCCCATGCCTGCATTGCAGCCGATGTCATCACGGGCTTCCCGGGCGAATCGGACGACCTGTTCAGGGAAAGCCTGGACTTCATAACCGGTACAGATATTTCCTACATGCATGTCTTTACCTATAGCGAAAGGGAAAACACCAGGGCAAGCAGCATGAACGGCACCATCCCGGTAAGCGTAAGCAAACAGCGGTCAAAGGAACTGCATGCCCTTTCCGGTGAAAAGAAACTGGTATTCATTCATTCCAATAAGGGCCGAAGGGAGAAGGTGCTCTGGGAGAAAGAAAACCTGCATGGCCATATGTATGGCTTTACAGAGAACTACCTCAGGGTAAAAACTGCGCACGATCACACAAGAACGAACAGGATTGAGGATGTGGTGTTGAACATCACGGATGACCAGGGGGTTTACCTTGTGTAAGCGGCAATCATGTTTTTTTTAATGTATCAGCATATACTAAAGCACATTTTGACAAATTATAAGCAGATCTTATGATTGAATACAGACAGCTTTGCATGCAGGTTTGCGATGTGGCCAAAGATGCGGGAGCTTACATTCGTGAAGAGCTTCCCAGGCTGAGATCCTCTGACATAGAGGCCAAGGGACTGCATAATTACGTTACACACGTGGATACCACGGCTGAAAAACGCATCGTCAAGGCACTGGAGCAGCTTTTACCTGAAGCAGGATTCATTGTAGAGGAAGAAAGCATCCGGAAAGAAGGGGGAGCATACCGTTGGGTGGTGGATCCCCTGGATGGGACCACCAACTTCATTCACGGCCTGCCCTGTTTCAGCGTCTCCATCGCATTGATGCATGAAGAAGAAGTGGTGGTGGGTGTGGTGTATGAAATCAACCAGGACGAGTGCTTTTATGCCTGGAAAGGCGGCGGGGCTTATCTCAACGAACAGCCGATACACGTATCGGAGGCCGGATCCCTGAATGAAAGCCTCCTGGCTACCGGCTTCCCCTATTTTGATTACAGCCTGATTGACAGCTATATGGAGCTTTTTACGTGGTGTCTTCGTAATACGCATGGCGTGCGTCGCATTGGCAGTGCAGCCGTGGACCTGGCTTATGTGGCGTGTGGGCGGTTTGAAGCCTTTTTTGAATACAGCCTAAGTCCCTGGGATGTGGCTGCAGGCAGTTTGCTGGTCACCGAGGCCGGCGGTAAGGTCACCGACTTTTCCGGCGGAAGCAACCATGTATTTAATAAAGAGATTGTAGCTGCCAATGGAGGCGTGTATGATGAATTGATGAAGAAAGTCAGGGATGCCTTTAGGGGAAGTAAGAAGAAGGCAGTAAGCAGTAAGAAGCAAGAAGGTTAAGGTTGAGTCAGTTAGTGTGCATTTGTGATCTTATTTGCGTGCATTTGTGGATTCCATAAAGCATAGAATATCAATATTTTGCAAAATTATTACCAATGATAGACAAGACGATTTTTCTGATTGTGTTCCTGATGTGGACATCCTGCGATCGCGGGGCAGTGGATGAGGAGGATAATGCAGGTATTCCCATAGCCTATGCAGAAGCCGAAATCCGGGATCTGTCCGGCAGGCGGACGATCACCGCCCCGGTGATGGCATACAAAAGGGTGTACATCACGGCACAAACATCCGGTCGCATTGAAGAGGTCCATTTTGAAGAGGGCGATGAGGTCCGCACAGGCGACTTGCTGGCCCGGATGGACACCCGGCGCCAGGAAGCCCAGCTGCGCAAGGCCAGGGCCAATTTAAGAGAAGCAGAACGCCAATACCAGCGCAGCAGCCAGCTTTTTGAAGATGAAGTCATTCCCGAGGCCGAATATGACGCCATCGCCAGGCAGCTGGAAGAGGCAGAGGCCGAAGCGGGGCTCTGGGAGGTCGAGGTAGAGCTCGGGCGGGCATACGCGCCTGTAGATGCCGTGGTAACCGATCGCCTCATTGAAGTTGGCACCACAGTGTCTGAAAATGAGCGGCTGTTTACCATCGAAGACCATGGCCTGCTGGTCGTAAGACCGGGGCTAAGTGAAAGCGATGTCATCCACCTGGAGAAAGGCCGTGAAGTTGCCCTGCGTTTTGACGTATACCCGGATGATGATTTCCGGGGTACGATCCGGAGAATTTTTCCGGCGGCGGATGCCATCACCCGTTTGTTTACTGTCGAAGTGGAAATCGATCAGAAAAGTGCACCCCAAAAAATACTGCCAGGATATCTTGCCCGCTTGGATTTTGTCACTGTGCAAAGGGACCAGGTCGTGGCCATCCCACCGGAAAGCATTTGGCATGACGATGAAGAAAGCTTTGTGTTTGTGATCATGGATCACGAGGTTTCAAAACGACCAGTGGAAACAGGCATCCGTCGCGACGGCTGGGTGGAAGTGCTTACCGGACTGGACAGTGATGAGCAGGTGGCAGCCGCCAATCTGGATAATCTGTATGATGGAGCGAAAGTCGAAGTGCAAGGGCGGTTCAGACGCCATGGTTTCCGCGATTAATCGTGCGTGCATCCGGTAAACTTTTTCTTGCAGACAATCACACAAGCAGCAAGTAAGGCACACCAATTTTTATTGAGTTTAAGAGAATCACATTATGGCAACAGCGTTACCATCTCCACACAAACGACCCACAAACCTATCTTCATGGGCTATCGCACGGCCGGTGGCGACCTTGTCCATCACAGCGGTGGTAATCGTGTTGGGAATGCTATTCTCAGGAAGGCTGCCAGTGAGTCTGCTGCCAGAGGTTGACTACCCCCATGTCAGGGTAGTGGTCAACTACCCGGGAGTGACCCCGGAGGTTATTGAAGAGCAGGTTACCAGGGTATTGGAGCGCAACCTGTCTGCTACTGAAAATCTGGCCGAAATACATGGCCGTGCTTCTGAAGGACGTTCTTACATTGAGATGTTTTTTGATGTGGGCACAGATATCGACCTTGCCTTGCAAGATGCTGCACGGCAACTGGAAAGAGCTCGTGCCGAACTGCCAGCAGGGACAGAACCGCCCAGGCTGATGAAAATGGATCCGTCACAACAACCTGTTTTTGAACTGGCATTCAGCTCACCCCTGATGTCATCCGTAGAACTTCGCCAGTGGATTGACCAGCGTTTGGTTCCACAGCTGCTTACTGTAAGGGGAACAGGCACCATAGAGGTAGCAGGAGGAAGAGAAAGAGAAATAGACGTAGAGGTAGACCCGGAGCTGATGCGATCATACAGATTAAACATGAGTGACATCACACAAGCTTTGGAGCAGCGCAATGTAGATATTGCCTCGGGCAACATTACCTCCCGGGAATATGATATCCTGGCCAGAACCGAACATCGTTACAGGGATGCCGCGGATGTGGGCAATACCCTCATCACCTTGCCCGGAAGCAATAAGTACATACGCCTCAACCAGGTTGCCAGCGTTACCGATAGCCATCGCGAACAACGGCTGTTTGCCAGGCATAACGCCCTGGATGCTGTACAGGTCACCATCATGAAACAACCAGATGCCAATACGGTAGAAGTGATTGACGGACTGGTAAGCACATTGCAGGAGCTTGAAGATTCCGGATTCATTCCATCAGAAATCAACTGGGACACCATTCGCGATGAGTCCTTTTTTATTCGGGCATCTATTCGCTCTGTAGCCACTGCAGCCATAGCCGGGGGGGTGCTCGCCATGGTGATTATTTTGCTTTTCCTGGGAAATATCAGGAAATCCCTGATCATAGGCATCACCCTGCCTGTAGCCATTGTCGCCACGTTCCTTTTGATGACGGCAGCAGGGCTTACGCTGAACGTGATGAGCCTTGGCGGGATGGCGCTGGGTGTAGGCTTATTAATTGACAATGGACTGGTGTTGCTGGAAAACATTTTCCGGCATCAACAAGTGCATAATAAGAAACCAACAGATGCAGCACGCGACGGAGCCAGCGAAGTATTGTCCGCGGTCATTGCAGGGACCAGCACGAACCTGGCTGCAATTGTTCCTTTTCTTTTGTTAACCGGTCTGGCTGCGCTGATCTTCCGGGAACTGATCCTTACCATAGGATTTGCCATGCTTACCGCCCTGATATCAGCTGCAGCACTGGTGCCTGCCTTGTATGTGATGACGGCACGAAACAGGTCAGCCGATACAGTTGGGCATCGTGCCGGCAAACCACCGTTGATGTCCAGGCTGGCCAACCACTACCGGGAGATGATCCCTTTGGTGATCAGGTATCGTTATGGGGTGTTGGCAGTGGCCCTATTGCTGCTGGGCATCAGCATATGGTCATTGGGCCAGAAAGGCAGCGAATTTTTGCCCCCTGTTGATGACGGTCGCATCACCATGCGCTTTGTACTGCCGCTTGGAACTGCCCCTGAACCTACACAGGAAGCAGCCATCATAATCGAAGAAGCAATTCAGGACATGCCCCATGTGGAAAACTATTATAGTACTGCGGGTGGTTACTTCAGAGGGGGTCAGCTAAGTATCCGTGGGGGTATGATAGACATCGTGGTGCAGCTGGTCCCCCATAACCAGCGACGTGCTTACTCTGCAGAACGCTGGGTGTCAGATTTTGCTGAGCAAGTCAGGAAAACCGGACTGGTGTTCACCCAGGAAAGGATCCGCGGCCCCCGTATAGAGGGGCTACGGACTTCTGTGGTTGACGATGACATATCAGTGGGTGTGGTGGGTGAAGACCTGGATGTACTGGAGTCAACTGCAAGGCAGATTCTCGGTAGGCTTCAGGACATCAGGGGTATGGGCAGCATCCAGATTGGCCGTGATGAACGCATTCCCCAGGTGATCATTCGTTTGGATGAAGAAAAAGCCGCAGACATGGGGATATCTTCAGCTGAAGCAGGCCATGCCATTCAATCTGCTGTGGATGGCATCGTACCTACAAAATATGTAACCGGAGGGTTTGAATATAATATCAGGGTACGCATGCCACGCAGCTTAACCGGATCGGCCAGCAGCATGGCGAACATGCCGCTCTTCGATGCCGAAGGCAGGTATATTAACCTGGGCAGCATTGCCGACTTCCGCGAAGAAATGGGGCCGGCACACATTGAACGCCTCAACCAGATCCGCGTTGTCAGGGTGAACGGCACGGTAAACCCGGAAGAAGCTACCGTTGGACAGGTACAGCAGCGGGTAGAAGAAGCGCTTGCAGACTTTGACATGCCTGAAGGGTACAGTATCGTTTATGGCGGTGCCGCTGACGCGATAAAGGAAACTAACCGTTCTATGCGACTCGCTATTATCCTGGCCATATTCTTTGTTTTTGTGGTCATGGCCATCCAGTATGAAAAATTTAGCAGCCCCCTGGTAATCCTTGTCAGCATTCCATTTGCTGTCATTGGTGTTGCCCTGATGCTTCTGCTGACAAGAACCGCACTCAGTGCACCTGTGTTACTGGGCGTCATCTTTCTCGTAGGGATATTGGTCAACAACGCCATCCTGCTGGTTACTTTCGCTGACAGACAAGCAGATCAAGGCACAGATCCCAGAAAAGCCATTGGAGAAGCCGGGGCCATCCGCTTACGCCCGATCCTGATGACTGCACTAACCACCGTGTTTGGGATGCTACCCCTGGGATTAGCACTGGGAGCAGGTGGTGAACTGCTACAACCGCTCGCACTTACTGTGATCGGAGGGCTCCTGTTTGGCACCATCCTCACCCTGATCCTCCTGCCCGGCATCTATGTTATGATCCGCGATATCACTTAGAGATTATTCGTCAAACGATCTGATCAGGTCATACTTCCTGACCTTTTTTTATCTTTGCCCTTGTCGAAAAGATTATTTACCAAAACCTTTACCATCATGAAACGGCTTATCACCGCCTTTTTGGCACTGTGGGTCATGGCAGCCTGTGAACCTGCACCTGACTCTACCGACCTTACACCCATAGATTCCGTAACCATGGAAGAAGTGATTGATGAATTAACTGAAATGCATGGCGAAGCACATGCCGAACGCATCCGGCGTGGCGTGACCCAAACTGCTTCACTCTGGAGAAACGATGACGGATCAGCAGAAGACTTTAAAAGCTTCTGTATCCAATCCTTTATCGGAGACCATGAAGAGCTTGACCTGGTCTTTGACAGGCTGGCACACTATTTTGAGCACCTTTTCGGGTATACAAACCGGATTTCACTCGAACTCAGACGTCAGCTAGACGAAGACCGCGGGCCTGTGCACCGCATTGACCAGATGTTTGGCGCCTACAGCCCGGGAGCACACATCCAGGGAGACCTCTATGACAATAAAATTGCCTTTACCGTTGCATTGAACTTCCCGCATTATACCCTTGATGAAAAGAACGAGCTTGGTGGCACATGGACGAAAAGGGAGTGGGGGTATGCCCGCCTTGGTGATTATTTCACTACCCGTGTCCCTTCACGTCTGAACCAGGAATACAGCCGCATCAGGAGTGATGTCGGGTTTTATATCTCTGAATACAATATATATGCAGGAAAGCTTCGCAACGATGAAGGAGAATCTTTGTTCCCGGAAGACATGAAGCTGCTGGCTCACTGGAATATTCGTGATGAGATCCGGTCGAATTACGGACAGCCTGATGGCATCGAGAAAAAAGAGATGCTGTATCAGGTGATGCTCAACATCATCAACCAGGACATCCCTAAAAAAGTGATCAATAACAACGCGTACACCTGGAATCCTTATACCAATGAAGTGTGGAAAGACGGTGAGCCCGTAGATGCCGAACCCGAGGGCGAACGCCGTTATGCTCACTTGCTTAATGTGTTCAATGGTTTAAGTAGCATGGATCCCTATTATCCGCACCTGGACACCTATATCAAACGCAGCTTTGAAGGCGGTATGGAAATCCCGCAGGAAGAGGTGGAAGCCTTATTCCGCGAGTATGCCGATTCGCCTTTGCTAAGGGAAACGGCCAACCTGATCAGGGAAAGACTTGGACGCGATCTAAGACCTTACGATCTTTGGTATGATGGCTTTAAAGGAAGGGCAGGCATTTCTGAGGAAGAGCTTGACAAGATCACACGCAGGCGATATCCGGATGCCGATGCACTGAATCGTGACCTGCCCCGCATATTGAGACAGCTTGGACATACAACAGAGATGGCTGAATTCATTGCGGAGCGTATCGAGGTGGATGCAGCCAGGGGCTCCGGACATGCATGGCGGTCGTCCATGCGCGGTAAACCTTCGCACCTGAGAACCCGTATTGGCGCTGATGGCATGGATTACAAGGGTTATAACATCGCCATTCACGAATTCGGACACAATGTGGAACAAACCATCAGCACCCGCTTTGTAGACAACTATTTTATCAATGGCATTCCCAACACGGCATTTACCGAAGCCCTGGCTTTCATGTATCAGCGTCGTGATCTTGAGTTTCTTGGCATCACGCAGGAAGACCCCATGCAGGAACACCTGGAGGTACTTGACGTATTCTGGGATAACTATGAGATGATGGGCGTGTCACTTGTGGACATGACTGTTTGGAAGTGGCTCTATGATCATCCGGAAGCAACACCGGTTGAACTGAAGGAAGCGACCATCCGGATTGCCAAAGAAGTGTGGAATGCATATTATGCCGATGTGTTTGGCGTGGAGGACATCCCGCTGCTCGCCATATATTCGCATATGATCCAATCGCCGCTTTATTTGTCCAACTATCCCTATGGCCGGCTGATCATGTTCCAGCTGGAAGATTACATCAGAGATAAGGATTTTGCCGAAGAAGAGCTCAGAATCTTTTCCATCGGTCAACTGACCCCAAAGCATTGGATGGATGAAGCTGTTGGAGAGCAAATCAGCAATGCACCCATGTTTGAAGCAGTAGAAAAGGCATTGGCAGCATTTGAATAATGGCATTCTTTTTGCGAAATAGCTATCCGGGCAATTGGCAAGCTTTTTGCCCGGATAGTTCTTGAAATCATAATATAGCTTGAAGATGGAGCCACTTAGGTCATAATTTTGACACTTTTTTAAAATAAAAAGGCGCAAAAAAAATGCGTGGGTAAATTTTTTTTGTAATTTAGCAACCTGTAAAACAGGGCTACGTGCGTTGAAAATTAAAGGGAGAGGTGGCCGAGTGGTCTAAGGCGCACGCCTGGAAAGCGTGTATCCGTCAAAAGCGGATCAAGGGTTCGAATCCCTTTCTCTCCGCTGATTTTGGATAAGTACCAAAACCTTAAACATCTTTGTAATTAAACCATTATCGTTAAAACAAAAACCAACAGAATCAGTTATGAAAAAATTATTCGTCTTTTTGACAGTAGCAGGGATGCTTACTTTTGGTCTGAACACCCTGGTATTGGCCGATGAACCAGT
>PWNO01000316.1 GCA_003557765.1 Bacteroidales bacterium | reverse complement strand
GCATCCATCATGCAACACGCGCTGAATACCGAAGGTGTCAACCAGATTGTGCAGGTGGGCATCCGGGAACTATGCAACGAAGAGGTCCAGACCATCTCCACCAATCACAAAACGGTAAAAACCTTTTTTGATCACGACCTCCACGAGAGGATGTATGAAGGAGAGGTCTGGGGCGAAATATGCCACGACATCATCGACAAACTCCCGGACAATATTTATGTCAGTTTTGATGTCGACGGAATGGAGCCTGCATGGTGCCCCGGTACAGGCACGCCCGTGCCTGGCGGCCTGTCTTACAACCAAGTGATGCACCTGCTCGGAACGGCTTTCAATGCGGGTAAGCGTTTCGTCGGAGCCGACCTGGTCGAAACCGGAACCACCCAATTGGACGGCATCATCTCTTCACGTATTCTCTATCGCCTGGCCGGCATGATGATTAAAAGCAACGAATAACGTCACTTATTTTCTGTTGGTGATGAATCTGCAACAAAAACAACAGCTCATCGCGGCCTTATCTGACTATGTAACTCCCCAGCGCCTTCTGAGAATGCAAAGAGTGCTGGAACAACGTACAAGACACCTGTGCGTGGTAATGGAAGACATCTATCAGTCGCATAATGCGAGTGCCGTGCTGCGTTCGTGCGATTGCTTCGGCATTCAGGATGTACACATCATCGAGAATCGCAACACCTATGAGATAAATCCAGATGTGGCGCTAGGTGCATCAAAATGGCTCACGCTCAACAAATACAACTCCCTCGAAAACAACACCGAAGCCTGTATCCGGCAACTCAAAGAAAAAGGTTACCGCATCGTGGCAACCACCCCGCATGAGCACGACTGCCTGCTTGAAGAACTGCCAGTCAACCAGAAAACAGCCCTCCTCTTTGGCACCGAGCTGCAAGGCCTCACACAGCAAGCCATCGACCTGGCCGACGGCTATGTAAAAATTCCAATGGTGGGCTTTACCGAAAGCTTCAACATCAGCGTGTGTGCAGCCCTATGTCTGTATCACCTCAGTCCGAAGGTAAGGAATACCGTACCTCACTGGCAACTGTCCGATGACGAAAAAGCAGATGTGATGCTGGAATGGCTGCAACAGTCGGTGAGTAATCCCGAAAGCCTTGTCCGATACTTCAAACAACAACTCAGGTTATGACAGATTAATGAGATGCCTAGAGTGTACGGATAAGCTCCTTAAACCGGTTACCGCGCGCTTCGAAATTCGGAAAGGCGTCATAACTTGGGGCAGCAGGAGAAAGCAAGCAGATCCGACCGGGCGGTGTGTACTCCGCAGCGTGTGCTACCGCCTCATCAAAAGATGCAGCCATGTGCAGGTGTTTTCCCACGAATACCCGCATTTTCTCCGCTATCGCCTTCATCCGCTCACCGGCATCGCCAGTGAAGACGAAGTTTATCACTCCGGATGCGGCAAGCTCTTCCAGCATCGTTTCCACATGCACACCGCGGTCCCTGCCGCCCAGTAAAAGGGTAGCCGTACCCGGCAGGGCACGCACTGCAGCCAGCGTGGCCTCAGGGATTGTCGCGATGCTGTCATTATAATATACCACTCCTTTATTGGTGCCGGCATACTCCAGCCTATGCGGGAGCCCACCAAAACCTTCGATTGCCCTCGAAATGACTGCCGCATCAACCCCCAGGATAATGGCAGCCGCAGCAGCTGCAGCGATATTCTCCAGGTTATGTGTGCCCGCAAGCTTTCGCCTGCTCACCGCATCAGTCACGGTCTTTTGATCATTCCCAAGCCTGAAAAGAAGGTCATCATCATTAAAAGACACATCCCCGTCGGAAGGAAAAGAAGAAGGCCCCGCCACAAAAATGGTCGTCGAGGGAATCTCAAGTCCGGGCAATAACTGGCCCAGCACCTTGTTGTTAGGGTTACATATGCAGATGTCACCAGGTTGCTGCCAGCGCAGGATATTCAGCTTGGCCTGCTGGTAGGCTGCATAGCTGGCATAATGATCCAGGTGCTCTTCAAAAATGTTCAGGAGGATGGCCAACGCAGGGGACACCTGTATGCCCTCCAGCTGGTGGCTGCTCATCTCAAACACGATGTGGGTATCTTCCCGGATGAGATCAATCCGATCAAAACAGGGCACACCGATGTTGCCCAGCAGCACCACATCTTTTCCTCCCTCCTGCAGCATATGATACAACAAGCTGGCGGTTGTGCTCTTGCCCTTGGTACCGGTGATGCCAATCACCTGCTTGCGGAACAGGGAAAGAAAAAGTTCTGTTTGTGAAGTAATTACTCCCGGAGGGTCCACGCCATCCAAAACGGAGAAGGGTATGCCGGGCGATTTGATGATGAAATCTGCTGTCGCGAGGCCTTCCAGGTAGTCGGGACCGGTACACAGCTTTGCAGTCTCCTCAACTGAGGCACCGTCATCCGGCAGCACAATTTCCTGGCTGCGATCGCATATCATCAGGCGCACATCCGGGAACAGCCTGGAAAGCAGCCGGAACGTAGACCGCCCCTCTCGTCCAAATCCCAGGATCGCCACCCGTTTACCGGAGAATAGCTTCTGGAAGAATGCCTGAACCATCATGGGTTAATTCATGTCTATAAGTCGAAATTTCAAAAAGTCCAATTGTCAATGAGATCTGCAAATCCCTCGTGCTTATTGTTACTTATCTCTTTTCACGTATCCTGTATTATTCAATGCGGGTTATAATCAAATTACACACAATGCATCAAAAGCCAAAGCGCGTGCCAACATCACACCAGCATCCCTTCAATCCCCTCCAAAGCATTTAAAACCAGTGATTCAAATCGATTATCAAGGCAATGCGCCTCATCGAACTGCCGGAGGTGATTCCGGATGTCCTCTTCCTTGTATTGCTCCCAAAGGTGGCTCCTGCGATAAGCCTCCAGGAGCTCTGGAAGTGATGTCCCGCGGGATTCAAGCTGCCGGATCACATACACCAGCGCCGTATTCACCTCATCGGTGGTTCCCACGCACTCAAAGGGTTTATTGGTTCCATCTCCGCAGAGGTCAAAAAGCATCGATTGCAACGAGTTGTCAGCGAGCAGGTTGCTGCCAAAGATCGCCTGCAGTTGCCCGACTGACAAAAACGGGGAGAGGATAACATAAGTAAAAAGGCATTTGGCACACTTGCCACACCAGCTGTTTTCCTTGCTGCCTGCATTGCAGCTCCGAAACACTTGGTGGTACTGCTTAAAACCAGAAAACAATGCAGCGATTTGCAGCTCATTCAGCGGCCGAAGCAGGCTGAAATAATCGATTGACTGATCCAGGTATGTATGCATGTACTGCCTGAAATCATGCTCAAACTCAAGGGATTTGCTGTACTGGTGGTTGATTTTGGTTCCCGGGACCGAGGGCTCATTGGCACTCGATTCATTCGACAGCGCGATGTGCGGGATCCGCAGTCGGGAAGCAACGTAAGCAGATGCAAATGCCAGCATGGCAGAAAACGGGGTATGCCCGTTCAAAAAGCCTTTTTCATTCAATTCCAATAATAGCGGGTCGATTTGCCTGTCCATCGAAATGGTGTCGCCGGGAGCAAATCCTGCCTGGCTTACCACGCCTTCCGTGGCACCCCTGGGGTTTATTACAAAAGGAATAATTTTATGACCGGCTTTTTTCAGAAGCTCCAGCGAAACCACGGAGTCTTTGCCCCCGCCCACGGGCACCAGCATAGCTCCCAGGTGTGGAATGGCACCACGGACTTCATCCTGGAGCCTGAGCGGATTGTTGCAACCGCTACCGGGATCCTTTTGCTGTGAAACAAAATGCAGCATATCCTCTCCCGGTATATCCATCCCATTGGTATAAAAAAACTCACCCAACCCGTGCTGGTAAAGCTTGAACCACCACTGCGCCTGATGCACAGTCAATGCGCCACATTGGATGTCGATTTGCGGCGAGCAAAAGGCCTTCCAGTAGCTGATCATCTCGATCATGCCCAGGTGAAAGGCCCAGACTTCATCCGGAAGCCCTGGCTCAATGTTTTTTGGCAACCATCGCCCATAATGTATAAGCCATCGTGGCGTAAAACGATGCCGTTCACCCGTTTCAAAAATAAAGCCCATTGCAGTCTTACCCTCCTCCTGCCTGATTGCAAAATCTCTAAAGGAGAATACCGGATACTCAGCGCGCAATGCGTCATACACCTCCTTACGATTCCGGCTTGTCATGATATAGATGTATAAAGGACAAAAGCCCCCTGCTCCCATGATGAACAATGGCAGAGTTTTTGTTGTTAAGTGGTTGAACAACGCATCAAAAATACGAAATTCCCTGAGAGGGGGCGCTGTTTCAAATCCCATCGCTTACTATGACAGAACAAAAAAAATACAGGCCATCCAGCGGCAAGCTGTTAATCAGCGAACCGGCATTGCGCGATTTCTATTTCGGACGCAGTGTGGTATTGCTTGTGGAACACCATAATCAAGAAGGCACCATCGGTCTGATCCTCAATAAACCCATCCACCTTAAGCTTAATCAGGTTGTAAAAGAGTTTCCAGAAAACGACTTCCCTCTTTTCCTTGGTGGCCCGGTACATCCCGAGCGTCTGTTTTATGTGCATACACTTGGTGACAAAGTGCCAGGCAGCATAGAGATCATACCAGGATTATTCTGGGGCGGTGAGATTGAAAAACTTATGGAACTCATCAGCCTGCAGCTGGTCACCCCGGAAGAGGTGCGCTTTTTTATCGGATACTCAGGATGGGAACCCAACCAGCTTGAACGGGAAATGAAGGAAAAATCGTGGGTGGTCACCCAGTGCAGCCTCGATACCGTAATGGCCCGTAACCCAGAAAAGCTTTGGAGTAACATGCTCAAAGAAATGGGTAATGATTACGCCATCTGGGCCAACTTTCCCTCAGATCCCATCCTCAATTAGGGATCCACTGTATTTTCAATCTTCATGTGTTTATCAATTGAGTAAATCGGTCACATGTGGGACTTGCCATGACATATTCAGCAGGTCAACTCAAAATATGAGCAATCATTTTCAAATTGTTCCTTTTTTGTATGTCGCTTGGCAACAGTTGCAGCAAGGCTTAAAGAAGAACGGACATCCAAACAAGGCAACGCTATTGTTGGCATGCGATAAAATATATAGGATGAATCATACAGGTTAGGTTGAATCACCAAAAAAAAGATTCGTCAGATCAAGTCCAAACGTTTTAAACGCCAAAGACCAGGGCTTCGATCTGGGCAGGTTTGGCCGACTCACCTTTGATGATGCACTGTGCCCTGCAATAAAAGGGCTCTCTGCTTTTCAGTTTTTCAAGGACGAACCTGAACAAATCCTCCCCTGTCAGATCAGACACCAAAGGTCTTTTCTTTTGCGCATACTGCAAACGATGTGTCAGACTCACCGGACTCATTTTCAGGTAAACTGTTACCCCCTGCGCATTCATAAAATCCATGTTGTCAAAATAATACGGCGTGCCTCCACCTGTGGCGATCACCCCACGAGACAAGTCCACAGTCCGGTGAAGCAACTCCCGTTCCTTTTTCCGGAACCAATCCTCCCCATGTGCATCAAAGATCGCAGTGACGCTTTTCCCAGCGGCCATTTCAATTTCCGTGTCCAGATCCACAAAAGGATAATCCAGTTTACGCGCAAGCCGTTTCCCCAGGGAACTCTTTCCGCATCCCATGAATCCAATCAGGTAAATCCGCATCGTACATTTTTTTTACAAATGTAATCAATCCCCCTCAACTTAAGCTTCCTGCAAACAACACCACCAAATTATCCCAGTTCCACCTCATACCCGACTTTTTGACCTTTCGACTTTAAGACCTTTCGACTTTAAGACCTTTCATCCTTTCGTCATTCCCTCCTTTCGTCATTTCCTAAGCAGAAGTCACTATCTTTGACACACGCATGCAAATGCATCATTTGAACAAAATCGGTTTATATTAGAAACATTCCTCATCAAACCACTATGGGATGATTAAGATTGTAACGATTGTAGGCGCACGGCCGCAGTTTATTAAGGCTGCGCCGGTGAGCAGGGCAATTAAGCGGCAGGAGGGCCTGAGAGAGGTGTTGATCCATACGGGGCAACATTTTGACCAGAACATGAGTGAGGTGTTTTTTGACCAGATGGAGATCCCACGGCCAAGGCACTTCCTGAACATCCACAGCTTGTCGCATGGTGCCATGACCGGGCGCATGCTCGAGGAAGCCGAGAGCATCATGATCAAGGAAAAACCCGATATCGTGATGGTATATGGTGATACGAACTCAACCTTGGCGGGGGCTCTGGCAGCAGCCAAACTGAATGTTCCGGTAGCCCACGTGGAGGCCGGACTCCGTTCGCAAAACATGGAGATGCCGGAAGAAATCAACCGCATACTTGCCGACAGGCTTAGTCGCATCTTATTTTGTCCTACCGAAGCCGCTGTCAACAACCTCACACGGGAAGGCTTCAGAGATTTCCCATGCGAGATCCACTTAACTGGCGATGTAATGTATGATGCTTCCCTCCTCTTTGCAGATAAAGCCAGGAAACCGGCGAAGGTCAGCTTACCCGCCAATTATGTGCTTGCAACCATACACCGGGAGGCAAATACAAAAAATCTGGTGCAACTGGCCAATATCATCCATGGCATCAACCAGGTAGCAAAAAAACATGCGGTAGTGTTCCCGGTACATCCACGTACTTCCAAGGTCATTCAGCACAATGACATACCTCCATTATCCGAAAATATTAAACTCATTGAACCGGTAGGCTACTTTGAGATGCTTCACCTGCTACAAAACAGCCAACTGGTGATGACCGACAGCGGAGGCGTACAAAAAGAAGCTTACTTTTTCAAAATACCCTGCATTACCCTACGGAATGAAACCGAATGGACCGAACTGGTGGATGCCGGATACAATAAGCTTTGCGGCACTGACCCCGATCAGATCCATGAAGCTGCCCGGGATTTTTTTGCCAGCACAATTGATTTTAAGGAAGGTCTGTATGGAAATGGAAGTGCCTCGGCAAAAATTGCCAAGGCACTTTCCAAAAACAGACTATAACACCACAATATCTAAACGTAACCTTGTGCGATCATGGCATCCGCCACTTTCACAAAACCGCCGATATTGGAACCTTTCACATAGTTAATAAAGTCACCTTCTTTGCCAAATTCCTTACAGGTATCATGGATGTTGATCATAATGTTGTGCAGCTTCTGGTCAACTTCTTCACGTGTCCATGACATCCGCATCGCATTCTGACTCATTTCTAGTCCGGAAGTGGCTACGCCACCGGCATTGGCTGCCTTGCCAGGCCCATAAAGAATCTTGTTGGCCAGGAAGACTTCCACGGCCTCAGGTGTCGAAGGCATGTTGGCCCCTTCAGATACACAAATACAGCCATTCTTAACCAGCTCTTTGGCCTCCTGCTCATTCAACTCGTTTTCGGTTGCACAAGGCAGGGCGATATCACACTTCTCCATCCACGGACGGCTGGTGCCCTCCACATATTTACAGCCAAATTCGTCTGCATATTCACGAATGCGACCGCGTTTGACATTTTTCAGGTTCATTACATAATCCAGCTTTTCTGTATCAATGCCATCCTTATCATAAATGTATCCATTAGAGTCAGATAGTGTGACCACCTTTCCGCCCAGCTCATTCACCTTCTGAGTTGCAAACTGTGCCACATTACCAGATCCACTGATGGATACCGTCTTGCCCCTGATCTCCTCATTGATTGTGGCCAGCATCTCCTGGGCAAAATAGACCGTACCATAGCCGGTGGCCTCCGGACGGATCAGGCTGCCTCCATATTCCAGACCCTTACCTGTAAACACACCGGTAAACTCATTCTTGATCCGTTTGTACTGACCATACATGTAACCAATCTCGCGGCCGCCTACGCCGATATCACCGGCAGGCACATCCGTATCCGGACCAATGTGACGGAACAACTCGGTCATCAGGCTCTGAGTGAAACGCATCACCTCCTCATCTGATTTTCCCTTGGGATCAAAATCTGATCCACCCTTTCCGCCTCCCAGCGGCAAGGAGGTCAGGCTGTTTTTGAATACCTGCTCGAAAGCCAGAAACTTCAACACACCCAGGTCTACGGTCGGGTGAAAGCGCATTCCGCCCTTGTAGGGGCCTATGGCACTGTTCATCTCAATGCGGTAACCCCGGTTAATTTGTACTTCTCCCTTGTCGTCAATCCAGGGAATACGGAAAATAATCACCCGCTCGGGTTCAACCATCCGCTCAAAGACTTTTGCTGCCTTGTATTTGGGATTTTCATCAAGAAAGGGAATGATGGTTTCTGCAACTTCCTGCACCGCCTGGTGAAAAGCGCGTTCTGCAGGGTTTTTAGCCACCACGTAATCCATAAATTTTTTTAGTTGTGCATCCATTGCATTGTTTTTTGGTGAATAATTGTGAATTGATTCGAAAACCTGTTGTTTTTCAAAAACAATGTTAGGACATTTCAGCACCCACCCCTTTTTTCAAAGGAAATAAATTTTTTATGGATTTTTCTTGCATATGTCGGCGATTTTTTGTAGGACGTCGGTCAACATGTTAAAAGGTTGAAATGTGTTATAGTCGAATTTGCGGCAATATTATGGAGAATGGATTCGGAATAACGCATCTCAACCTCAGCTTTCACTCCAAATCTAAATATTAACCTTAATCTCAACCTGAACCTAAAACTCAACCCATTTTCCAATAATTTTGTATTTTCACCATGCCCGAAATAAAATGCGAAAAAATAATTCGTCAAACCAAGTAACTTATGACATCTGACAACAGCCGGGATTCACACCTCAGTAAAGCTCCACCCGGACAGCGTGATCTGGACCAGCCCCTGGCCATCAGCCAGGAAGAGATCAAGAAACTACTTGCCGAGAAGAAAGAGCGACTGAAAGAGCTGAGTGCCATTCACAAGACTACAAACATCCTGAAAGAGGAAAAACCCATTCCGGAGATGTTGCAGCATATCGTGAAGGTACTTCCACCAGCCTGGCAATATCCTGAGCACACCGTGGCCAGGATCCGATACGGGGAGCAGGATTTTTTCAGCAAGGGCGGGTTTAAGTCTACGCCCTGGGTGCAACGCAAAACATTTGAAACTATTGACGGCACCGAAGGAAGCATAGAGGTGTACTATGAAAAAGCCTTTCCGGAGCATGATGAAGGCCCATTTTTCATTGAAGAGCGGCATCTGATCAACAACCTGACCAGTCTGATCACCGGCCACCTGAACACGCAGATCGGGAAAGGCCTCCTTAAAGAGGCTGCCAGTGAAGAAGAGAAATCCGAAGACCTGGAACATGAGCGGAGCCATTCGGCTATGAGCCGGCAGCTGTTGCAGCGGTTTCTTATCAAGCACAATTCCGACCGCGACATCTACCATGACCTGATGCAATACAAGGTCCGGGAGATCCTGCTGGTAGCCAACCTCTACGATGCATACATCATTGAACAGGAAGGCCGTTTTTTTGAACAGGTCACCGGCGAATACTACCAGCTGAACCTCTCATCTGCACCGCGTATTACCGGTGTATCCACTCCCGAGGAAGCCCTGGAAAAGTTGCAGGAGAAGCATTTTGACCTGGTCATTGTGATGATGGGGGTCGAAAAATCAACCCCGATCCAGTTGAGTCGCATCATCAAACAGATCTACCACAACATCCCGATCTTCATGCTGCTCAACAACAACTCGGACATCGCCTTGTTTGAAGATGGGGCCAAGCCCATTACCTCCATCGACAAGGTGTTCGTTTGGAATGGTGATTCCAAGGTGTTCCTTGCCATGGTGAAATACAATGAGGACCGGATGAACGTGGAAAACGACATCCGCATCGGAATGGTCAGGGTCATCCTCCTGGTGGAGGATTCGGCCAAATACTATTCCCGCTACCTGCCCATCCTTTACAGCATCGTAATTGAACAAACCCAGCATCTCATTGAGGAAGTGAATACCGATGAGCTCTATAAGCTCCTGAAAATGCGGGTACGTCCAAAAGTGTTGCTGACATCCACCTACAATGAGGCCGTCTCTCTCTTCAACAAGTACAAGGACAACCTGCTTTGCCTGATCTCCGATGTGAAGTTTGATAAGGATGGCGAACTGGATCCAAAAGCCGGGCTTCAACTGGTGGAATATGCCAGGGAGATGGTTCCGAACCTGCCCACTGTGTTGCAAAGCTCAGACCCTGAAAATGCCCGCGAAGCATATAAGCTGAAGTCGACCTTTATCAACAAAAATTCGGAAACCCTTAAACAGGACCTGCAAAGTTTCATTAATTATTACCTCGGTTTTGGGCATTTCATATACAAGGATGAAGAAGGAAGACGTGACCTGGCCGTAGCCCGGTCGATGAAGGAGTTCCGCACCCACCTGAAGACCATTCCTGAAAAGTCGCTGATTTATCATGCCCGCAAGGACCATTTTTCACACTGGCTGATGGCCCGTGGCGAAATACAGATCGCCAAACGGATTAAACCGTTGCAGGTAGAGGACTTTGAATCTCCCGGAAGCCTGCGTGCCTACCTCATCGATGTGATCGAACAATGTATCCATGACAAACAGAAAGGCAAAGTGATCAACTATGAGGAGTCGGCACTGCTGGATGACACCAACGTGGTGAGCCTCTCCCCCGGCTCGCTGGGTGGCAAAGGCCGTGGCCTTTCTTTTATCAACATGATCATCAATAATTTTAACTTCAATGAGCTTGTGCCGGATATCCGTGTTGTCACCCCGAAGACATCCATCATTGGGACAGAAGAATTCGAACGTTTCATTGAAAATAACGAACTCTATCATATAATTTACGGAGAAACAGATTATGAAAAGGTGAAGACCCTGTTTTTAAAGGGCAACCTTACCACAACCCTGAGAAAAAGGCTTAAAACCTACCTTTCTGTGATCGACAAACCCCTTGCTGTCCGGTCTTCCAGTCTGTTTGAAGATTCCCTCATGCAACCTTTTGCCGGAATATTTGACACCTTCCTTTTGCCAAACAACCACCCGAACCTGAATGTACGCCTTGAGCAGCTGATGAGTGCCATCAAGCTGGTGTATGCATCTATATTCTCACCTACTGCCCAATCCTATTTTAAAGCGGTAAACTATAAAATTGAAGAGGAAAAAATGGCGGTCATTATCCAGGAGGTGGTCGGACACGAATACAATGGATGCTATTACCCCCACATCAGCGGTGTGGCGCAATCCTATAACTTCTATCCATATTCTTATATGAAACCCGATGAAGGCTTCGCATCCATTGCCATTGGGTTGGGCAAATATGTGGTGGAAGGGGAGAAAACCTACCGCTTCTCTCCCATTCATCCGCAATTGGAGATGTATACACCAAAAGAACTGTTTAAAAACTCACAGGTGCATTTTTATGCGGTTGACCTGGCAAAGCAAGACCTGAATCTTCTGGATGGAGAAGACGCCGGCCTGGCCAAACTCGAGATCGACCAGGCCGAAAAGCACGGCACAATAAAACATTCGGCATCAGTATATGACTTTAACAGCGAACGATTGATTCCCGGCATCACAGATGCCGGACCAAGGGTGATCAACTTTGCGAATATCCTGAAATACAACTACATCCCATTAGCGAAAACCATAGAGGTGATTCTCGATATCATTTCTGAATCCATGGGTACTCCTATCGAGATAGAATTTGCTGTGGACCTGGACAAAGACAAAGAAGGCCGGGCATCATTTTATCTGCTGCAGATCAAACCTTTGATCAAGAACATCATGGAAGCCGAGATCAACATTGACCAGGTCGACAATGACAAATTGTTGTTGTTCAGCGAAAATGGCATGGGCAATGGCCGGATTGATGACATCAGTGATGTGGTCTATGTGGATGTGGACAAGTTTGATAAGCTCAAGACGGAAAAGATCCGCGATGAGATCGACGAACTCAATGCACAGCTGGTTGCCGAGGACCGCAACTATATCCTGATCGGACCAGGGCGGTGGGGCACCCGTGACCGCTTCATTGGCATTCCTGTTAACTGGTCACAAATATCAAATGCAAAGATCATCGTGGAAATGAGCATGGAAGATTTTCCCTTAGATGCTTCCCTGGGTTCACATTTTTTCCACAATGTCATCTCCATGAATGTGGGCTATTTTTCTGTAAAGCACAATGATCTGATCGACTACATCAATTGGGGGGCACTAAAGGAGGCATCTGCGGTAACCGAAAAAAAACACGTCAGACACGTGCGTTTTGACAAACCTCTGGAGGTGATCATGGACGGCAAGAAACGCCATGCCCTGATCTATTATCAGCCGGAATCAGAATAACCTTTTTCCTAAACAACACATACGAATGAGCGCCATCACGAAATACAGATACGACGAAAAATACGCCACCGACTCATATGAGTTCAAGGAAATCACCTACGAAGACCTGATGCAGAAGCGCATCATCAACGTGTTGCTGATATGCAGTAACTATGATGCATTCATGCTGGAAGAGGACGGCCGCATCAACGAAAAGATATTTCTCGAATATACTTCCAAGAACCTCCGCTACCCACCACAGTTTACACAGGCCAGTTCTTCCGAAGAGGCTTTTAAACTGATGGAAGACAAGGACTTTGATTTGGTAATCACCATGTTGAATGTGGGTAAGATCGACTGTTTTGAGATGGCGAAACGGGTAAAAGAGCGGTACCCTAAAACACCCATTGTGGTGCTTACCCATTTTTCACGTGAGGTCTCGATGAAATTGCAGGATGAAGACCTCAGCGGCATCGATTATGTCTTTAGCTGGCTGGGCAATGCCGGACTGCTGCTGGCGATCATAAAGCTGCTGGAAGACAGGATGAACGCTGATCACGATATTGAAGAGATTGGCGTGCAAGGCATTCTGCTGGTGGAAGATTCGATACGCTATTATTCGTCTTACCTGCCAACCATCTACAAGGTCATCTTCGATCAGACCAACGAGCTGATGACTGAAGGGTTGAACGAACACCGGAAAACATTGCGGATGAGGGCACGGCCCAAGATATTGCTGGCAAAGACTTACGAAGACGCAATGGCGCTTTACGAAAAGTACCAGGACAACCTGCTCGGGGTAATTTCAGACATTAGCTATGCCAAGGAAGGCAAGCGTGACGACCAGGCTGGAATCAAACTTGCCAGGCACATCCGCGAAAGGCACAGCCAGATCCCCATCCTGCTGCAATCATCTGAAAAGTGGGATGAAACCATCAACAAGGATATTGATGTGAGCTTTATTGACAAATATTCCAAAACCCTGTTGATCGAGTTGAAGCACTATATCAAGGAAAATTACGGTTTTGGGGATTTCGTCTTTAAAGATCCCGAAAGCGGAAGGGAGCTCACGCGCGCCAACAACCTGCATTCACTTCAGGTCAAGATCGCCAAGGCCGAAGCGAAAGTGATGGAATACCATGTCACCAATAACCACTTCTCCCGGTGGCTCAAGGCCAGGGCGCTATTTTCCATTGCCAATGTCTTTGCGCAAAAGAGCCGTGACGACTTCGATCACATCGAAGAGGTGCGTAGTTACCTGATCGATACGATCGCCAACTATCGGCGCTCCAAAGGCCGTGGCATCATTGCCAGCCACCTTGATGAATATGCCGTCTTCACCCGACTTGGTGATGGCCAGCTGGGTGGCAAGGCAAGAGGTTTGGCTTTTATTGACTCAGTGATCAACCGCTACAAGATCATGAATCACTGGGAGGATGTCGTGACGACTATTCCACGTACTGTGGTGCTCACTACCGACATCTTCGACGAGTTCATGGAAGACAACGACCTCTATGACTTTGCGCTGTCAGATGCAAGTGACGATGAGGTTCTTGAACGCTTTGTGCAGGGAAAAACCCCGTCGCGCATGCGGTCATTCATTCGCGAAATCATCGATTTCTTCAAGTCACCTTTGGCAATCAGGTCATCAAGCCTATTGGAAGACAGCCATTACCAACCTTTTGCCGGGGTGTACTCAACCTATATGATCCCCAACAACCATCACGAACAAGAGGTGCGTATACAGCAGCTGGATCAGGCAATCAAGAGTGTCTACGCTTCCGTATTTTTTCGCGAAAGCAAAGCCTATATCGAAGCCACCAGCAATGTGATCGATGAGGAAAAGATGGCGGTGATCATCCAGGAAGTATCCGGAAAATCATACGGCAACATGTTCTATCCGACGATTTCTGGTGTAGCCCGATCTGTCAATTTCTATCCCATAGAACCGGAAAGATATGAAGATGGCGTAGCCAATATCGCTTTTGGGCTGGGAAAAACCATCGTGGACGGTGGTGTCTCCATGCGCTTTTCCCCAAAATATCCGGAGAAATCGCTGCAACTGGCAAACACCGACATTGCCTTGCGTGATAGCCAGAAAGAATTTTACAGCCTGGACATGGATCCTGAAAAATTCCATCCCGCTGTAGATGAAACGGTAAACATGCATAAAACACGTATTCGCCAATTGAAGGCAGCTTCCTCCTTAAAATTCGTGGCTTCCACATTCGACTATGAAGACCAGATCATCCGTGACGGACTTTATGAAAAGGGTACCCGCCTCATCACCTTTGCCAACGTACTAAAGCACAAATCATTTCCTCTGGCGCCAATCTTGCAGGAATTACTGCATATTGGACAAAGGGAGATGAATAACCAGGTGGAAATTGAGTTTGCAGTCAACATGGATGTAGCCAAGGGAGAAAAAAAGGAATTTCATTTCCTTCAAATCCGTCCGATCGTGGAAACACAGGAAAAAAACAAGGTACAGGTAGATGTTTGCAAGCCCAAAGAGGCCATCATCATCAGCCATAACGCCCTGGGCAATGGCATCATCGACGATGTGCGTGATTTTGTCTATGTGAAACCGGAGGCCTTTGACCCGGCCAAGACAAAAGAGATCGCCCAGGTCATTGACCAACTCAATAATAAGATCAAAGCCAATGGCGACAATTTCATCCTTGTGGGGCCTGGGCGCTGGGGATCTAACGACCCGTGGTTGGGCGTGCCGGTAAAATGGGCGCAGATATCCGCAGCAAGACTTATCGTAGAGTCCGGACTGAAAAACTTCCAGATCGACCCCAGCCAGGGCACCCATTTCTTCCAAAATCTTACTTCATTCCACGTGGGCTACTTCACCATTAACCCCTTCCGAAAAGAAGGCCATTATGACATCGATTTTCTGGACAACCAGCCTGCCGCCTATGAAGATGAATTCGTCAGACATGTGCGGTTCGATGAACCCCTCATGATTAAAATAGATGGAAGCAAGAAAAGGGGTATCGTAATGAAACCCTGACGATGAGAAGAGACCTTTTGACACTTCGGCACTCGACCTTTTGACTTTTTGTCATTTTGTCTTTACCCTCACATAATCAAAATTTTGCAGCACAACAACCATCACGCCACCCAAAACCTCTGCATACCCCGACTTTTCGACCTTTCGACCTTTTGACATTTAGACATTTTTTCCTTTTGTCTTTTCGTCCTTTCGTCCTTTTGTCATTCCAAACAAATTTTCCCGTAATTGTTTGTTTTAGTCACAAATAAGGACTAAATTCGCCCCTTTATTGATAATTAATTAACAACTATCACTTATTGTCCAATTTTAAATCCAAGTATCATGAATTTAGAAAAGATAATGGCAGACCTGGAACGCAAGAATCCAGGCGAAAAGGAGTTTTTACAAGCAGTACGTGAGGTTTTGGAAACCATTATTGATGTGGTGACTGAGAACCCCAAATACCAGGCTGCAAATATCATTGAACGCATTACCGAGCCCGACCGGGTGATCTCATTCAAGGTAGAATGGGTAGACGATAAGGGCAAAGTGCACGTAAACAGGGGTTACCGTGTGCAGTTCAACAACGCCATCGGACCATACAAAGGCGGCTGCCGTTTCCACCCAAGTGTAACACTTAGCGGATTAAAATTCCTGGGCTTTGAACAAATCTTCAAAAACAGCCTTACCACCCTTCCTATGGGTGGAGCAAAAGGTGGCAGTGACTTTGACCCCAAAGGAAAGTCACAGTCGGAGATCATGCGCTTCTGCCAGGCATTCATGTCGGAACTTTACAAACACATCGGACCACAAACCGACATTCCTGCCGGAGACATTGGCGTGGGTGGACGCGAGATTGGCTACATGTACGGCATGTATAAAAAGCTTGTGGGCGAGCATACCGGTACATTCACCGGCAAAGGCCGCAACTGGGGTGGCAGCCTGATCCGTCCTGAAGCTACCGGATTTGGAGCAGTGTACTTCGCAGAAGAAATGCTGAAAACCAAAGGCGAAAAGCTGGTAGGTAAAACTGTTGCCCTTTCCGGATTTGGAAACGTGACCTGGGGTGCCGCCCTAAAAGCCACGCAACTTGGCGCAAAAGTGATTACCATCAGCGGCCCCGACGGCTATGTATACGATCCGGACGGCATTTCAGGCGAAAAGATCGAGTACCTGCTCGAGCTGCGCGCCTCCAATCAGGATATTGTGAAGCCTTACACCTACGAATTCCCCAATGCACAGTTCTTCGAAGGCAAGCGCCCATGGGAACAAAAGGCAGATATCGCGATGCCATGCGCTATCCAGAACGAGCTCAATGAAGAAGATGCGAAAAACCTCGTGAAAAACGGTGTGATTGCCATTTCAGAAGGTGCCAACATGCCTTGTACACCTGAAGCAGTAGAAATCATCCAGGAAGCAAAAATCCTATATGGCCCGGGTAAGGCAGCCAATGCAGGCGGAGTGTCTACATCAGGACTCGAACAAACCCAGAATGCCATGATGCTGAGCTGGCCAGCCGATGAGGTAGAAGAGAAACTGCACCAGATCATGAAGAACATCCATGAGCAGTGCAAGAAATACGGCGAGGGAGAAGATGGTTATATCGACTATGTAAAAGGAGCCAACATCGCCGGATTCATCAAGGTAGCTGATGCCATGATTGATCAGGGCGTGATTTAACTTGTAGGATTCACCATACAGGTTAAAAATCCCTTTAAAGGCATATTTAACCAATTCAAAAAAAAGCCCGGCATATTGCTGGGCTTTTTGATGTTTTGTTTGCATATTATTGCAATTTAGATTAATTTTGGTGTATTAGAGGTGAATAATCGCCTCTATGTGAATAATCCAGTTATGCCTGCTAATTCCGAAAAACACCTTGCATCCCGGTTCGTCAACAGCACAGGAAAGCATATCTTTCTGACCGGTAAAGCCGGAACTGGCAAGACCACCTTCCTCAAAAACATCGTAACACAAACACATAAAAAAGCCGTGATCGCCGCACCAACAGGCATCGCAGCCATCAACGCAGGCGGTGTAACCCTGCACTCGCTGTTTCAGCTACCCTTTGGTACATTTCTGCCCTCAGAAAAAGGACTCAGCCAACAAGCAATCCAAACTGAAATCCATACCCCTTCCAGCCTGATACGTGGGCGGCGCTATTTTGATGCCAAACGAAAACTGCTGCAGGAAATCGAACTGCTGATCATTGATGAGGTCAGCATGCTGCGCGCCGACCTGCTTGATGCCATCGATATCGTACTCCGGCATGTGCGGCAAAAAAGAGAAAGCCCCTTCGGGGGTGTGCAGATCCTTTTCATTGGCGACCTGCTTCAACTGCCACCAGTAGTCAGAACTGACGAATGGCAGCTACTCAGGGATCATTACCCCAGCCTGTACTTTTTTCATGCCCGGGCCCTTAAACAAAACCCACCACTGTATATCGAACTCGAAAATATCTACCGGCAAAGCGATCCCGAATTCATCCGACTGCTCAACAAGATCCGAGACAATAAACTGGATGCAGAAGGACATAACATGCTGAATCAGCGTGTAAAACCAAATGTTGACCCACTGAGCAAGCATGGATATGTATACCTTACCACCCACAACCACAAGGCAGACCGCATCAACAAGAAAGCCATCGGAAAGATCAAAGGTCCCGAATTTACCTACCAGGCACTGGTGCAAGGGGACTTCGACGAGCGGCTGTTTCCCATCGAGGCCAGCCTCAAACTCAAGGAGGGCGCACAGGTTATGTTTGTGAAAAATGACCACACGGGAGAGCAACGGTATTTCAATGGCAAAATCGGCATTGTAGAAAGCCTCGACGACGGAGACATCACGGTGGGTTTTCCGGACGGGTCGCCTTCCACGGAGGTGGAGCGCTATACATGGGAAAACAAGAAGTACACCATCAACAAGGAGAACAACGAGATCGAAGAAAAGCTGCAAGGGACCTTTGCACAGTATCCGCTCAAGCTGGCCTGGGCCATCACGGTGCACAAAAGCCAGGGGCTGACCTTCGACAAGGCCGTGATCGATCTATCGTCGGCATTTGCCCCAGGACAGATCTACGTCGCGATGTCGCGCCTGACCAGCCTCGAAGGCATGATCCTCAGCCAGCCCCTGCCATGCAATCCGCCCGGTCAAGACACCGCCCTGCAGTGCTTCTCTAAGGGGAAACCCCACCCGGACAACCTTAGGGAAACATTGCAGACAGAGTCCAGGATCTATCTGCGACAGGAGCTGATGCGGATATTTCATTTCGGGTCACTGGCCAACCAGCTGCAAATGCACCTGCAAAGTTACAACAAGGAAGAAAAGCGGTCGGCAAAACAAAGTCACCAATCCTGGGCAGCATCCCTTTGCAGCGACTTTAATGAAGAAAAGAAGACCGCAGAACGCTTCCGGAGCGAACTGGAAAGAAGAATGCACGCAGCCCGGCAACCAAACATGCAAACCATCAGGGAACGCGTCCGGAAGGCTAACCAATACTTTAAACCCCGCTTGCAAAAATTCTCTAAACGCGTGATTGACCATATTGCCAATGTTGGCGAACAGAAGGGCGTAAAAACATATATCCGTGAACTGCGGGATCTTGAAACAGCTTTTTACGAAAGAATGCAGCTGCTGCACAAAGCCGGTGTGCTGGTCACCGCCATGATCGAAGACAAGGAGCCTACACGCGACCTTACTGATGACCACGGACTTAAGACCGAGCGACAAGCCATGCTCACCGAAGGAGCGATGGATATCCTGGAAAGACATAAAAAAGACAAAAAGAACCGAAAACCAAAAGCCGCCAAGGGATACTCAACAGAACTCAGCCTGGCCATATACAAGGAAGGAAAAAGCGTAGAAGAGATCGCAAGCATTAGAGAATTGGCGCAAAGCACCATCATGTCGCACATGGCAGAAAACGTGCGCAAGGGATTATTACCAGTAAGCGACTTCCTGGATGAGCAAAAACTCGATCAGGTCCTCAGAGCAGCCAAAGCCGTCAACAGCAATAAATCTACCGATATTATGCGCGTGCTTGGCGGCGAATTCACCTACCAGGACATCAGAATCGCACTTGCACACCAGCAGCAAAGCACTTCTGAATGAACACATGAAGTGATCCCATATAAAAAATTTTGAATATTCCAAATAACTTATCAAAAAATATATTTTTTTCAGAGTTTATCCGGCATCGTCATTTTTATGTATTTTTCGCATTGAAAATGACAGCCTGTATGATTATACAGGATAAAAAAGCCAGATAATATATGCGCATTGAAAGAATCCAACCTGCAAAAAAGCCGGAGCCGGCGACCCAACAGGAAGTTGACCTCACCCTGCTGGACCCATTACTCAAAAAGTACAAAGACCGTAAAGGCAACCTGATCCCACTGTTGCAGGGAACACAAGACATTTACGGCTATCTCCCAAAGGCGGCATTTGCCAGAATCCATGAGGCCACGGGGCTTGAGTTGAACGAGATGTATGGTGTAGCCACGTTTTATGCACAGTTTCGTCTTGTTCCTGCTGGCAAACACATCGTCAAGATGTGCCACGGCACTGCCTGTCATGTACAGTCAGTCACCGCCATAACAGACGAGATCCTGGATACACTTGGAATCAGGGATGGTGAAACCACAAAAGACGGCTTGTTTACCGTGGAAACAGTAGCCTGCCTGGGATGCTGTTCCCTGGCTCCCGTGATGATGATTGGCGATGAAACATACGGAAAACTGTCTCCTAAACAAGCAGTAAAGATTATCCGGGAAATCCGCCGAAGCGAAAACAATTAACTCACCGATAACACCTTCCAACAATGGGAAAAACACAGGTTATTGTAGGTTTAGGAAGCTGTGGCATTGCAGCCGGTGCATCCAAAACCTATGATGAATTCCAAAGAATCATCCAAACGGATAAACTGAATATACAACTCAAGAAAACCAGCTGCATTGGGATGTGCTACCGAGAGCCCCTCGTGGAGATCATCGACGATAGCGGGACCTATCTCTATGGCGAGGTTGGCCTCGACAGGGTGGATGAGATCATCGACAAGCACGTGCGGAAATTCACCCCCATAGAGCAATATATTGTCCAATCCAGCAGGTACCCATCTAAAGATGAGGGGTTTTTTGACGGACAGGTGAAGATAAGCCTGCGCAATTGCGGCTATATTGACCCCGAGTCGCTCGAAGATTATGAAGCGCGCGACGGCTATGCAGCGATCCGGAAGATCGCCAATGAAAACATCAACCCCGACGCCGTGATACAACAGGTGTTGGATTCAGGCATCCGTGGGCGCGGTGGTGGCGGCTTTCCTACCGGAATGAAATGGAAGTTCGCACGCAACAACGCTTCAGCACAAAAATATGTGATATGTAATGCAGACGAAGGAGACCCTGGCGCTTTCATGGACCGTTCAATCATCGAAGGTGATCCACATGGACTGCTCGAGGGGATGATCATATGCGGATATGCCATAGGCGCCAGTGAAGGCTATATCTACTGCCGGGCAGAATACCCCCTGGCCATCAAGCGACTTCGCATTGCCATCGAACAGGCCAGAAAAAAAGGCTACCTGGGCAAAGAAGTGTTTGGGATCCCGGGGTTTGATTTTGACATCATCATCAAGGAGGGCGCTGGCGCATTCGTCTGCGGAGAAGAAACAGCGCTGATTGCATCCATCGAAGGTGCCCGGGGCATGCCTCGACGCAGACCGCCCTTCCCTGCAGAGGCCGGCCTCTGGAGCAATCCCACCAACATCAACAACGTTGAAACCTTCATCAACATCCCATGGATCATCCACCACGGCGCCGAAGCCTATGCAGCATACGGCACAGAGAAAAGCAAGGGAACCAAGGTGTTTGCCCTTACCGGGAAGATCAACCACGGCGGTCTGGTGGAAGTGCCTATGGGCATCACCATCAAAGACATCATCTACAAGCTCGGAGGCGGTATCACTGATGACAGGAAGTTCAAGGCCGTGCAGCTTGGTGGCCCTTCCGGCGGATGCATCCCGGAACACCTGAGCCACACACCCATCGATTATGACTCCGTAAACGCAACCGGAGCCATCATGGGATCAGGTGGCCTGGTGGTGATGGATGAAAGCACCTGCGTGGTCGACATCGCCAGGTTCTTCCTGGATTTTACACAAAAGGAAAGCTGCGGCAAATGCACCTTCTGCAGAATCGGAACCAAACGGATGCTGGAAATTCTTACACGCATAACCGAAGGTAAAGGCGAAGAAGGTGATATCGAGACACTGGAGGAATTGGCCGATACCATCAAAGACAGCTCGCTTTGCGGACTGGGACAAACCGCACCAAACCCGGTGCTCACCACCATCAAATATTTTCGTGATGAGTATGAAGCCCACATCCGCGACAAAAAATGTCCGGCCGCCAGTTGTAAACAACTGCTCACCTACACCGTGATCGACGAGAAATGTACCGGCTGCATGGCCTGCCTGAAAGGCTGTCCTACGGATGCCATCGAAGGAGAGAAAAAACAAGTGCACCGCATCCTGCAAGACAAATGCATCCAGTGCGGCGTGTGTTTTACACGCTGTAAATTCGACGCCATTCACGTGGAATAAGTTCTGAAAATTAATAAGCGCAACTAATTGAACACAATCGAACGGATCAAGATCAACATAACGACCTATGAGTAAACTGAATATCATCATCAATAACCAAATTGTAGAGGGCATCAAAGGAGAAACCATCCTGGAGATGGCCAGGCGGCTGGATATTACCATCCCCACCTTGTGTCACGATGACCGGCTGGAACCTTTCTCCTCCTGTTACTTATGTGTGGTTGAAGTAGAAGGCATGCGTGGCCTGCAGCCGGCCTGCTCAACGAAAGTCACCGAAGGCATGCGCATCCATACCGACAATGCCCGCGTGCACAAATCACGCAAATTTGCCCTGGAGCTCCTGGTGAGCAACCACTACGCCGACTGCACCCCGCCGTGCCGCGAAGAATGCCCCGCCGGCGTCGATGTACAGGGATATATCTCTATGATCAGCAAAGGCAAGCACAAGGAAGCCGTAGAGTTGATCAAGGAAACCAATCCACTGCCGGCGATCTGCGGACGTGTCTGTGTGCGCCCATGTGAGCTCGTGTGCCGCCGAAACCTGCTGGAAGAGGTGGGCGTGGGCATCGACTACCTCAAAAGATACACCTCAGACATCGACCTGTTTTCCGAAGACCGGTTTATGCCAGAGACCAAGTCAGCGACCGGCAAAAAAGTGGCCATCATCGGTGCAGGTCCTGGTGGTCTGACAGCCGCCTACTTCCTGGCCAAAGAAGGCCATCATGCCGAGATCTTTGAAGCCAGCCCGCACGCCGGCGGCATGCTTCGCTATGGCATCCCACCATACAGGCTCCCCAACGACATCATCGAAAAAGAAGTCGAAGGCATTACCGGCCTCGGAGCCAAAATCCATTATGAGCAGCGGCTGGGAGATAACCTGAGCTACGCCAAAGTAAAAAAAGATTTCGATGCCACTGTACTTGCCATAGGCTCGCAGAAAGGAACCGGGATAGGTTGTGAAAACGATGATGCCGGAAACATCTTTTCAGGCATCGACTTTCTTCGAAACATGGAGATGACTGGACAAAAATATGACTTTACCGGAAAGAAAGTTGCGGTGATCGGTGGTGGCAACACAGCCATGGACTGCTGCCGGACTGCCAAGCGCTGCGGTGCCGAAGAGGTGACTGTAATTTACAGGCGCACTGAAAAGGAAATGCCCGCCAACCCTATTGAGATCCACGAGTCCAAGCTCGAAGGCATCAACTACATGTTCCTCACAGCACCCGCAATGGTCAACAAGGATGATGAAGGCAACCTGAAGTCCCTGACCTGCATCCGGATGGAGCTTGGAGAGCCGGATGCATCCGGACGAAGAAGGCCGGTCAAGATCGAAGGCTCTGAGTTTGACGTGGAGCTGGACTACATCCTCGCAGCTATCGGCCAAAAGACGGTAGTCAACTTCATCGACGACATCAGCAAGCATGCTGGCAAAGAACTGAAGCTCAATAAGTGGGGTGACATCGATGTCGATTCGGGCACCTTGCAGACTTCCATAAGCAACGTATTTGCCTGCGGCGACGGCGTTACCGGGCCTGCCACGCTGATCGAAGCTATCGGCCAGGGCAAAATTGCCGCGCAAAGTGCAGATAAGCTCCTCCGGGGAGAGGAAGTAACCCCTCCCCCATTCGAGTTCATTAGCAAAAAAGAGCATTTTGAAGAACAGCATAAGAACGATTACCAGGGCTACTTCCCGGAAAAGCTGCGCGAAGAAATGCCCACCCTCGAACCGGAAAAGCGTGACAATTTCGATGAGGTGGAACTGGGTTACGCTGACAAGGCTGCCCTCAATGAGACCACGCGATGCCTGGAATGCGGATGCGTAGAGCTGCACACCTGTGACCTGAAACGCTATGCCAACGACTATCAGGTCGAACAGAAACGGTTTGGTGGCGATTACAAGAAATACGAAACGGATTTCGCCCACCCTTTTGTGGAGATCGACAACAACAAATGCATCCTTTGCTCCCGGTGCATACGCATTTGCTCAGAAGTGACCGGTGCGAATGCCCTCGGATTGGTCAACAGGGGCTTTGAGACTTACGTAGCACCAAGCATGGATGGCAAACTGCAGGACACCAATTGCGAATCCTGCGGAATGTGCATTGAAACTTGTCCTACCGGTGCCATCACGGAAAATGTCCCCTTCAAAACCATGCCGGTGAAAACAGAAAGCCTGGATACCGTCTGCAACTACTGCTCAGTGGGTTGCGAGGTCAGCCTGCACCACAAAGGCGGCTTCGTTCACCGCACAACTGGTAAAAAGGGTCTCATCAACAAAGATAAAAGCCTGTGCAGGTATGCCAAGTTTGGCTACCACTACATGAATGACCAGGAACGCATCACAAGGCCCCTTTATAAGGTAAACGGAAAGTTTGAGCCCATTGGCTTTGAAGAGGCTTACACCCTCATCAAGGAGAAAACTCAGGGTGTACAACCGGAAGAAAACGGTTTTTACATCGGGGCACGCCTGACCAATGAAGAGATGTACCTGATCCAAAAGCTGGCCCGTGCCGGAGTAAAAACCAACACAGTAAGCAGCTTTCATTACATGGATCGCGGTTCAGGCTATCAGGCAAATGCCCGCTATCACGTGCCAATAGAGCAACTGCAACTGGCCAAAAAGATCTATGTGCTCGACAGTGAGATCAATTACGAACACGGCGTACCGGGATTTTTTGCCTGGAACACACACTTTCGAAAAGGCACACATATTGAATTGATCACCACGAATCCAGACAACCGCACGGCACACAAAGCCCAATCGGTGACCAGGATCGCGTCAGTCTACCACTTTGTCAAAGCTGCCATCCATTACATCCTCTCCAATAAGATGGAAAATGGCGTGTTTCTTGATGACCACACCGAAAGCTTTGACCCATACCGTGAACAGGTATTGAGTGAAAATTTTGACTCGCTGCTCAGCAAAGCTGGCTGTACCCCCGGACAAATCAGTCATTTCGCAGAGCAATTCAACCGGGAGGCGCAAGCCGTCATCATGTGCTCAGAGAAGAACCTTTCTTCAGAGACCTTCCATGAGTTGCGCAACCTATGTTTTATTACCGGCAAACCAGGAAAGACAGCTTCCGGCTTGATGCCATTTAAAGAAAAAAACAATGCCCAGGGACTTTTCGACATGGGTGCATGTGCAGCCATTGCCGCAGGCGGAAAAAATATGGCAGATCAGCAAGTCGTCAGCAAGCTGGAAGAAGTATGGGCTACCCAACCATTGCCTGTCAATATTTCGCAGGATCAGCGTGGCTTGCTGGCAGATGGCAGGATTAAGAATGCCTTCATTTTTGGGGAAGACCCCCTGGGATGCGCCAAAGATCCGGAAGAAACGGAAAAGATGTTGGACAATACGGATTTTCTGATGGTGCAGGATCTTTTCTTGAGTGATACCGCACGCAAAGCGGACCTGATCCTGCCGGCATCCCTGCATGTAGAAACCGGCGGAAGCTTCACAAACACACATAAGTTTGTACAACAGTTTGAAGCCTGCTTGCCAGGGCCACTGAATGCAAATGCCCTTGAACAGCTTAAGGCCTTGCATAAGGAGTTCGGACTAAAGGCTGATTATGAAAGCCCGGCTGAGGTGATGCTCGAAGTGGCTTCCCTTATGGATAACCACGCAGATGACCAGCCTTACGCATTCACATACACCAGTGAAAATGGCCATTCCGGGCATTTCCGTCACGGGTGCGACCTGTTGGTCAAGCGTTTCGACACCTGGTGGAAAGAAGCCTTCAGCGCGTAACCGGCAGCCAAAATGCATGTCAAATTAAAATAAAGATAAGATGCAAACATTCCATTCGGTTAATGAGGTACTCGATTTTGCCATGAAGTCTGAGCAGGAAGCGGTTGATTTCTACCAGTCGCTGGCATCCCAAATGCAAAACCAGGAGATGAAAGACGTCTTCCTGCAGTTTGCCCGCGAAGAAGTCGGACACAAGGCCCGGTTGCAGAAGATCAAGGACGAAGGCCTTTTCGACATGGAGGTGGAAAAGGTACGCGACCTGAAAATCGCAGATTACGTCGTACGCAGTGAATCCACAGAGAACATGGAATACCGGGACGCCCTGGTACTGGCCATGAAAAGGGAAAAAGCAGCTTTTAAGCTCTATTCAAAACTCGCAGAGCGAACAGACCACCCGGAGCTAAAAAAAGCCTTTGAGGCGCTGGCCGTAGAAGAATCTAAACACAAACTCAGGTTTGAGCTGGAATACGACGACTTTGTGATGCGGGAGAACTGATCTCTCGAGAAGTAGTCTGCTGCATAGGTCATCTCTGATGCGCACGACCATCTCAGCAGACAATACTATTGATCCATCTGCTAATACTCAAGTAAATCCATGGCGGCCTGCCTGATCCTGTCCAGGTTGGGCAGAATGGCAGCCTCAAGGTTTTTATGGAAGCCCACTGGAGTGAATGTCGACCCCACGCGCCTGACTGGTGCATCGAGGTGCTCAAAGGCGTGCTCATTGATCTGCGCCACCAGTTCGCCACCAAATCCGGAAAACACCTTGTCTTCGTGAACCACAAGGGCTCTATTTGTCTTTTTGACGGTTTCTATAATGGCATCGGTGTCCAGCGGAACCAGAGAACGGACGTCCAATACCTCAATTTCCTTACCATATTCTGCCGCAAGCTTTTCCGCAACCTGGAGGCTCAGGTGCGTGGTGTTTCCATAAGTGATGATGCTGAGGTCTTTTCCCTCGCGACGAATACGCGCCTTGCCAAAAGGCACTTCAAAATCATCCGGAACCACCGACTCGGCAGCTTTGGCATTGTACAACGCTTTGGGTTCAAGAAAGAGTGTAGGGCCTTTGGAACGCATGGACGTACGCAGTAAGCCTGCCGCGTCATCTGCAAATGAAGGATATACGACCCTGATGCCGGGGAAGGTTGTCAACGCCCCCTCCGTGGTCTGCGAATGATAAAGACCTCCTCCGATATAGCCTCCTGAAGCCAGGCGGATAGTCACGTTAGGCGCAAACTGACCATTGCTGCGCCAGTAATCATGTGTCATCTCCACGTATTGCTCCATAGCAGGCCAGAAATAATCAGCAAACTCAGCACCCTCGATTACGATACGAATCTTCTCATCGAAACGGCTCATACCATTTGCCGTCCCTACAATAAAATCTTCAGCAATCGGGGCATTGAAGACACGCTCCTTGCCAAACTCCTTTTGCATACCTTTGGTCACATTAAAAATACCGCCCTTTTCCTTATAGGCCACATCCTGACCCCAGATAAACGTGTCGGGGTTGTGCCGGAACTCAGCCTTTAGTGTCTCATTCAATGCCGTGATAAGCTTAATCTTTTCGCCTTCTTCATGGTGTATACCTTCAGGATATTTTTCAGCAGGATAGGCATCAGGCAACACAAAGTCGTGAATGGAAGCCGGATCGGGATCCGGAGCCTTCAACACCTTCTTATGTGCAGCCGCAATCTGTTTGTTCATCTCCTTGTCGATCTCATCCAGCTCCTTCTCGGTATAAATCTTTTGTTCCAGCAGAAGCTTCTGGATCTTCAGCATGGGGTCATGCGCCTGCACACAGTGCAGCTCGCGATCATCACGATAGAGGTCGTGCCGATCGCTGTTGGAGTGTGAACCGATACGCACCACGCTGGCGTGAACGATCACAGGTTCACCAACTTCCTCCACATGATGGCGTGCTTCTGTCATGGCATTCATCGAACTTAGCACGTCCTTGCCGTCGCAATGAATGATACGGAGGTTTTTAAAACCCCCGAAGTTATCAGCAGCCTTCCTGTTAGCAGTCTGATCTTTTTTGGGAACCGAAATGCCATATCCGTTGTCCTGGAAAACAAAGATCACAGGCAGCTTCTCATTGCTCGCCCCATTGATGGCCTCATACACATAGCCTTCCGAAACCGACGACTCGCCCTGTGAGCTGATGGCCACGCCTTTGTGTCCGTATCTTTTCATGCCACGGGCTACACCCACTGCATGCAGGGTATGGTTGCCCGTAGCGGAAGATACGTTGTGGATATTCCACTCGGGTTTGGCAAAGTGATTCGACATATGCCTGCCGCCACTGGCAATATCAGTTGCCTTGGAGAGGCCATTGAGCAGGATCTCTTCTGCAGTAAGACCTGCGGAAATGGCAGTGAGCATGTCGCGGTAGTAAGGGAAAAGGTGATCAGTCTCCCGGTTAAAGACCTGCCCAATGGCGAGCTGGATGGCATCATGACCTGCATAAGGTGCATGATAAGACCAGCCCAAAGCCTGCTTGAGGTAATTCGGGGCCTTATCATCCAGTTTACGACCAAGAAGCATGAGATGGTACCATTTCCTGAATGTCTCCGCCTTCACGTTTTCCATCGTGAAACGCTTCTTCACTTCATTGTTTATCGCCCTGTTATGTTTAGTAGCAGCCATGTTGTTAGGCTGCTTTTTTGCTGCCTTTTTTGTAGTTGATGCCATTGTTTCGATAATTACAGAATGAATTCATTATTGCCGTCATCCTCATAAACACAAAAAAATACCTTTTGTTTATCAGGTCCGTAAAGACATTCATAGAAGTACAGAACTTATCGGCAGCAAAATCGCAGAAACGCAAGAAACATTCACATTTTTCCACTAATTTTAACCCCGTTAACCATTCTTCATTTGATTTCAAACCCAGAAAAATGTTTCTTAGACTTCTTTATCTCTTTTTAACGCTAAGCCTGCTGTGTAATACAGAGGTGATTGCCCAGTCAGCCAGGACGGTTGGCTTGCGAGAACATACCCCGGCAGTCTTTGCATTTGTGAATGCTTCAATTACTGCTGCACCAGGTGAGGTAACCCACAATGCCACCCTGGTGATTCGTGATGGTTTCATTGAGGCTATTGGCCGCAGGGTGGACATCCCTGCAGATGCCACTGTCGTTGACCTGAAGGGTGAGATGATTTACCCGGGCTTTATCGATGCCTATACGCATTATGGCATGCCGGAACCAAAAGACAAGGATTCCCCGCACTGGAACCCTCATATCAGGCCGCACATCTCCAGTGCACAGCAGTTTGCACCGGATGCCGAACAAGCTGAGATGTTTCGCAATCAAGGGTTTGTGCTGGTACATAGCTTACCCGAACATGGATTGCTAAGCGGTGCTGGCAGCCTCATCAGTCTGGGGGAAGGCAAAGCGCGATACAAGCTCATTCGCGCGGATGTCAGCCAGCATATGTCTTTCCATATATCAAACCAGATTAATAGTAACTACCCCAGATCCGCCATGGGCGCAGTGGCACTCCTGCGGCAAAGCCTGCTGGATGCCGATTGGTATGGTCGGGCCCAGGCGGCTTACCAGGAAGGGCATCTGGGCAAGCGCCCAGAGACCAACCTGAGTCTGGCCAGTTTGCATGAGGCCGTAAAAAGCCAGCAAACCTTCGTGGTTCCTGTGAACGACGAAAATTGGTTTCTCCGCGCTCAGGCCATCGCAGAAGAATTTTCCCTGCCGGTATGGGTGCGTGGTAGCGGACATGAATACAGACGGATGGAAGCCATAAAAAAGACAGGGTTACCGGTAATCCTACCACTAAGCTTTCCAGACGCTCCAGACGTCCAAAGCCCGGAAGCATCCTTAAATGTAACCCTCGAAGAACTAAGGCACTGGTATTTTGCGCCGGAAAACCCGGCAGCAGTGATTGCAGCTGGCCTGCAAACCGCCTTCACCGCAAAAGGTGACACAGAAAATTTCCTTGATAACCTGAGAATGGCCGTAAGCAGGGGGCTGGACAGGCAGGATGCGCTGGCTGCCATCACCACAACACCCGCGGAAATGCTGGGCATCGAACAGCATTATGGCACCCTGGAACCTGGTAAGAAAGCCTGCTTCATCATTGCCACCGGAGACATCTTTGACAACAGTACCAGGATCAGACAAGTGTGGGTTGACGGCACCCGCTATACTGTGGATGACAACAAGAAGGTGCCCGCCGGTGAATGGCTGGTAGAGACACCGGAGCGGCTTGAAGGCGCCATTATCAACATCAAGGCGAGCAATCAGCGGCTAAGTGGCGACATATCACTTGACGAACAATCCGTACGTTTCAGTCATGTCGGTTTTGATGGCACCCGCATCAACATGCGTTTTGCCGGAGACAGCCTCGGGATCAAAGGGCTTGTCAAGCTATCAGCCCACCTTGGCAAAGATGAGCTCCTTGGACTAGGAGAATTCGCCGCTAAGCCATTTTTTACCTGGTCCGCATCCCGCGAAGCCATGCCAGACTTGCCGGAAAAGAGAGCACAAAGGATCCCACAACTGGACCTGCCTGAGCGTTATCCCTCCATGGAATATGGCATCAGCTCCACCCCGGAGCAGCCACAACATGTAATTCTGCGCAATGCCACCATATGGACACAGGGTCCGGATGGCATGCTGCAAGAAGCAGATATGCTGGTCAGTGATGGCCTGGTTGCTGCTGTGGGTCATCAATTAGAAGCGCCCCGCAGAGCCCTCGAGATTGATGCAACAGGTATGCATATCACACCCGGACTGATTGATCCGCATATCCACACCAGCATTGTCGGAGGCGTAAACGAAACCGGAGATGCCATCACCTCAGAAACACGCATCACCGACGTGATGCATGCAGACAATGTGTGGATCTATCGCCTGCTGGCAGGGGGCATCACTTCTGCTACCCTGTTCCACGGTTCGGCCAACCCCATAGGCGGGCAAAATGCCGTAATCAAACCAAGATGGGGTATGATGGGCGAAGCATTGCTGATCAATGATGCCAAACCGGGATTGAAATTTGCGCTTGGAGAAAATGTAAAACGTATGGAAACCCGCTATCCGAGCAGCCGCCAAGGCACAGAACAAATCATCAAAGACGCATTTGAGGCTGCTTTGGAATATGAAGCCCAATGGCAACGCTGGGAAGAGGGACGCAGAACCATGCCTCCCCGTCGGGACCTGCAGATGGAAGCCATCCTTGAAGTGATTCGCGGAGAGCGCAGCGCACATGTACATGCTTATCGCCAGGATGAAATGTTGATGATGATGCGACTGGCCGAAGCTTATGGTTTTACTATCGGCTCCTTTGAGCACACGCTCGAAGGTTATAAAATCGCCGATGAGCTAAGAAATCATGGTGCCAGCGCCGTGGTGTGGACAGACTGGTCTTCCTTTAAAGTGGAAGCCTATGATGGCATTCTCTACAATGCCAGGCTGCTAGAAGAAGCAGGCGTACATACCTCATTGCATTCGGACAACACCCAGCTGGCCACACGCATGAACTGGGAAGCGGCCAAAGTCGTCATGACAGGAGTTGAAGAGACCACAGCCCTGGATATGATCACCACACGTCCAGCACAAATCATGGGCATAGACCATCGCACAGGCTCACTGGAGCCTGGTAAAGATGCTGACTTCGTCCTGTGGAACGGCCACCCGATGTCTACATTCACCTCAGCAGAACAGACATGGATCGAAGGACGGAAATACTTTGACCGGCAAGAGGATCAACGCTTACGCGAAGAGGTCATGCAAGAACGCACACTGATAATTAACGCCATCCGGGATGCAAAGCATAATCAAAACAGTCATCCTTAAAATATAACCACTCCAAATTCATCTAAAATGTTTTACACATACATCTATCAGGCCTTAAAACAGTTTATTGCCTTCACGCTTTTCCTTATGCTATCGATGGGGGGCAACATGTCTCTGGCACAAACCCCGGCACCAGCCCAGGAGGGCCCCATAGCCATAACCGGAGGCACCATACATACCATTACCAATGGTGTCATCGAAGAAGGCACTATGGTTTTTGAAGATGGGATCATCACGGCCATTGGCCACGACATAAGCATTCCGGAAGATGCGAAAGTCATTGAAGCCACAGGCAAACACGTGTATCCGGGCTTCATTCAGGGGCAAAGCACCATCGGACTAATGGAGATTGCCCGAATCCGGGAAAGCACCGACCTGCAGGAAATAGGTGAGATAAACCCCAACATCCGCGCCCAGGTCGCTTTTCACCCGACAAGCGAACATTTGCCAGTGGCCGCCGCACATGGAGTAACCACTGTGGTGCCCACCCCTCGCGGCAGCCTGATCGCTGGCATGCCGGCAGCCATGATGACAGATGGCTGGACATGGGAAGAAATGACCCTGCGGGAAGGCCTCGGAATGATCATCGAGTGGCCAACCATGCGCGATAAAGATCATTATGCCAAACAAATAGCATTGCTTGAAGAAGCTTTTGAAAAAGCCAGAAGATACCAGCGGGCACAACAAGGCACAGTAGAAAACCCCGACCTGCACCACCCTCTGGATGTACGATGGGAAGCCATGAAGCCGGTGCTAGATGGACAAATGCCGGTTATCATATCCGTGGGAGAAGTGCGCCAGATACAGGCAGCCATCGCCTGGGCAAAAAAAGAAAACTTGCAAATGGTGCTGGCAGGCAGACGAGACCTTGACCTGGTTGCTGATCAGCTGGCAGAAGAAAATGTTTCTGTAATGCTCACCGGGGTCATATCGGGTCCGGCAAGGAACTGGGAGGGCTACGACGAGGGCTATGGCATACCCCGAAAACTATATGAAGCAGGCGTGGACTTCTTTATCACAGGTGATGCCGGCGCAGCCAGCACCTACCGCATCCACCACCACGCAGCATCCGCAGTGGCCTTTGGACTGCCTGAAGAAAAGGCCTTGAGTGCCATCACTATCGACGCCGCAAGGATATTGGGCATTGATGACCTCGTCGGAAGCCTTGAACCAGGTAAACACGCCACATTCATGATCACGGATGGAAATGCACTCGAAATGTGGACAAAAAAAGAACAGGTTTTTATCCAAGGTCGCAAGATTCAGATGCTTGACAAACACAAAAGACTTTACAAGCAATATAAAGAAAAGCAACGGCAAGGAAATCCTTAGACAGCATGTTTTTTATTTCCATCTTTTTTTGTAAATTTCGGAAAAATTAGCGACAGAAAAGTTGCATATTGCAGCATAATAAAACTTTCAACCATCCAATTTTATAAACAAAAAAAATCACCATGAAAAGCATTTTAAAAAATTATCGCAGATCTTTGCCACTTGTTGCTTTTGTTATCGTTGCCATGACGATGGCTTCCTGTGGAGGCGGCGGACAGCGGGCAGCGCAGGAAGGGCAGCTCGAAGAGGTTAAAGAAGAAACAGAGATGCAGGTCCGCATGCTTAGAAACGATATCCAGGAACGCATAGACTATATTGAAGAAGAACTGGAAGAAGCAGAGGGTGAACTGGAAGAACACCTTAAGGAAGCCAAAAAGGAATTGAAAGCCCAGATTGAAATCCTCGATGAACAATCTGAAGCAGTGCGTGAAGCAACCCTTGAAAACTGGGAGGATGTCAGATTAAACCTGCAACAGGTCTACCAGGAAGTCAGCGAGACCAGAAATAAATTATCTGAAGAGGTGAGAAGTAAGCTAGAGGGCGAATAATGGCCCCATCCTTCCGGAAACTGACATTGTTATGATTAATCACGCGGATTGGGCATGTTGACCAATCTGTCAACCATGTACAAAGACCCGATGCAATGAAGATTATTGCACCGGGTCTTTTGTATTCGGTTGACCAAAATTAGCTATATTTGCACTGTTTTAATTCAATCTAAATAAAAGCATTAAGGCAAAAATATAGGCTATGACACTGCATGATCTTCAGAATGGAGAGAGGGGCATCATTACCAAGGTAAAGGGTCGCGGAGGGTTTCGCAGAAGAATCATTGAAATGGGTTTTGTGGTTGGTAAAACCGTTAAGGTCATCAAAAAAGCCCCTTTGCGTGATCCGATTGAATACCAGGTGATGGGGTATAACGTGTCTTTGCGTCGCAATGAGTCCAAGCTCATCGATGTGATCCCGGAGAAAGAATTCCGCCTGGCAAAGGAAGAGCGCTTCGATGGGGTTTTCGAGACAGCTAAGGCCACAACCTTCAGAAAGCCGGGAAGCCAGATCAATGTCGCCCTGGTGGGAAATCCCAACAGCGGGAAAACCACGTTTTTCAATCACGCCTCAGGCTCACGCGAAAGGGTGGGCAACTATAGCGGGGTGACTGTGGAAGCCAAGGAGGCACATTACAACCTCAATGGATATCGCTTCAACATCACTGACCTGCCTGGTACGTATTCCATTTCGGCATACACACCAGAAGAGATCTTTGTGCGCGACTTCATCACCAATAAGTTGCCCGACGTGGTGATCAACATCGTGGACGGCTCCAACCTGGAGCGCAATCTCTATCTCACCACTCAGCTGATCGACATGGACATCAAAGTGGTGATGGTACTAAATATGTATGACGAGATGCAGCAGAAGGGGGATCAGCTAGATTACGAAGCCCTTGGAAAATTGATTGGGGTGCCTGTGGTGCCCACGATAAGTCATAAAGGCAAAGGCGTAAAGGATGTTTTCAACAAAGTGATTGAGGTGTATGAAGACCGTGATGAAACCTTGCGCCATATACATATTCATCACGGCCAGGAGGTGGAATGCTCCATAAGCAGGCTACAATTATTGATCAAAAAGAAGGGCAATGAGCAGCTTACAGACCTGGTATCTTCCCGTTTTTTGGCGATCAAGTTGCTTGAGCAGGACAAAGAGGCCATCAAAACGATCACCGATCATTGTCATAACAAAGAGAAGATCCTGTCTGCGGCAAGCGAAGAGGCGCAAAGAATTGAAAAAGAATTTGGAGAACCCTCCGAATCGGTCATCACCGACCTGAAATATCGGTTTATTGCCGGCGCCCTGAAAGAGACCATGCAGCCTGGGGAGTCTGAAAAAAGAAAAACCAGTGAGGTCATCGACACTTTCCTGACGCATAAACTTTTTGGGTTCCCGCTCTTTCTTTTCTTCATGTGGTTTATGTTTTCCGCCACCTTCTTCCTGGGCAGTTATCCCATGGATTGGATTGAAGGAGGCGTGGAGTCACTGAATGGGTTTCTGGATGTCCGTATGGCCCCTGGACCATTCAAGGACCTGATGATCAATGGAGTGATCAGCGGCGTGGGGGGTGTATTGGTGTTTCTCCCCAACATCATGATCCTGTTTTTCTTCATCAGCCTGATGGAAGACACGGGTTACATGTCGCGGGCCGTATTTATCATGGATAAGCTTATGCACCGCATCGGATTACATGGCAAGTCGTTTATTCCCTTGCTCATGGGATTTGGTTGTAACGTGCCTGCAATCATGGCTACACGAACCCTGGCTAACCGCAACGACCGGATGATCACCATGCTGATCAACCCTTTCATCTCCTGCAGTGCCCGTCTTCCGATCTATGTACTGTTCATATCTGCTTTCTTTGCAAGCTACCAGGGTACCATTCTCTTTATCATTTATGCCACAGGCATTTTGATGGCGATTGCAACGGCCCTGCTGTTCAAGCGATTCCTGTTTCGCACCGAGGAAGCGCCCTTTGTGATGGAGCTGCCCCCCTACCGAATCCCCACAATGAGAGCCACCACAAATCACATGTGGGGCAAAGCGGTGCATTACCTGAAAAAGATTGGTGGCATCATTCTGATCGCCTCCATGATCATCTGGGCACTTGGGTATTTTCCTAATGGCACCAGCTATGCTGATACCATGCAGGAAAAAAGAGCAAGCATCGAAGCAGAATATGCAGCACATAAAGCGGCAATTGCAGAAGAAGATAGTGCAATGATAGATCAGCTGAAGGAGGAGAAGAAGATGGCCATCCGTAACCTTGAAGCGAATCTTTACCTGGAGCGACAGGAAAACAGCTTTATAGGCGTGCTTGGTAAAACCGTACAGCCGGTCATGGAGCCACTGGGATTCGACTGGAAAATGACTATCAGCATCCTTTCTGGTGTGGCAGCCAAGGAAATCGTGGTCAGCACCATTGCCGTCCTATACCAGGTAGAAGAAAGTGTGCATGCACACAGCCAGACGCTTGTGGAGAAAATCCAGGGGCAGACCTACACGTCTGGCCCACGTAAGGGAGAACCAGTGTTCACTCCACTGGTGGCTTTGGCATTCATGATGTTTACCCTGCTCTACTTCCCCTGCATCGGGGTGATCGCCACCATATCACGCGAAGCCGGCCACTGGAAGTGGGGTATCTTTACAGTGATTTATACAACCGCGGTCGCCTGGCTGGTGGCATTCGTGATCTTCCAGGGAGGAACTTTGCTGGGGTTCTGAAGTTGATATATGTCTTGATCTAATCAGGGGGGGTATGTGCACCGGGGTAGAGGGGAGGTTAGACGCATGTAGTAAGATGCAAGAAGATATAGAGGGCTGAATGTACGAAGTTAAGGTTTACCAGGCGCTTGCAGAAACCCAATAACTCCATAACCCAGTAACACGTCGCAAAAAAAGCACATCGAAAACACCTCAGGCAACTTAAACCCTTATAAGCATTTTGTCCAGCCATCTCAATACAAATACATCCGTCACCGGGGTCGTCCTTGCGGGGGGGCGCAGCGCACGTTTCGGTCAGGACAAAGGCTTATACCCCTACAGGGGCAAGCCCCTTGTATTGCATGCCGCAGACATCATCCGTCCATTATGCGATGAACTCCTGATCATCTCCAACAAGCCAGCGCAGTATGCGGATTTTGGCCTGCCGGTGATGACCGATTTCTACCCGGGATGTGGCCCACTGGCAGGCATCCACAGCGGCTTATACAATGCCGGCAAGGATACCGCATTATTCATCGCCTGCGATACGCCACACATCCCAACAACAACATATTCTTTTCTTCTCCAACACATGGCGGATCATGATGCCATTATGCCGGCACATGGAAAGTACATTGAAACCTTATGTGCAGCTTATCATAAAAAAAGCCTGCCCGCGATAGAACAAGCACTCAAAGAAGAGAAGTATAAGATTATTGTAGCGCACAACGGCATGCATGTGCTCTACATACGAGTTGATCAGGAAGCTTTCTACGCGCCGGATATCTTTCACAACATCAATTATCCGGGTGACCTGTAACCAACAGTCAGCAAAGCCGAAAGAAATCAGAAACAGTCTTTGTTCACATCCAGGACATAATCTTCAATTACCCGCATTTTCCTGGCGGTTTCCGCTCCATCAAAGCCATCAATATCTTCATAACTAACCTGCTCAGCAAAAGCGTGGTAAAAAACAGAAGCAAGCGGTTTATATGACCAATGCCATCTTTCCTCATCGTATCCTCCCACACGCTTTTTGCCATGCGCAGTATAGGGCTGACAAAAGCCAAAATCAGCAGCGTTTGCCTTCAGCCACTGGTAAAGAAGCTTTCCCCGGCCATGCTCAAAATAGCTGTTTTGCAAACTGTTTAAGTCGACATCGGTGCCCCAGTGGTGCCTGGAGGTGCCTGGCATGGCACTGAATCTGAGAATCTCCCTGGACCGCTCCACAGGGTCATCGATGTCCGTCGCCAGGATATCACCGTGCAACAAGCTGATTCCATGCCATTTGTTCTCCCAGATGCGTTTCTGGTGAGAAAAAGTCCTGGTGGCAGACAAGACCACCAGCTGCAAGCCTTCTTTTTCAGCAGCCGCATGCATTTCTATCAAGGCTTTCATCGCCTCCCGCCGCAAAAACATGCCCTGACGATTGGCGTACTTGCGCGAAATCTCTACGAAACCTGCTTCATCTGATTCCGGATCGATCCGGCCAAGCAACATGTCCATGGTGATATCACCAAAACCCGATGCATCGTCCATCATATCCCTGTCGTGTTTAGAAAATAAACGCCCATTGTCTGACGGGTGTTTATGTTTATGTCTCGTTTCTTCAATATGCTTATTGTGCAAATCCATATGGCGCATATGATCCTGGAGGGCCTGATGATGATGTTGGCCATGCGTTTGCATATTTCCATCCAAATGTAAATGCTGCTTTATCGGAGGCACTGTGGAAAAACACCCTCCTGGCATGCTGGCCAATACGATGGCAGCCTGGTCCGGAGCCTGCCATTCCACCCGCCTTGCAGCACGGAAGCCACGCGAGAAGATAAGCAACAGGGCCAGGATCATCACCATGACAATCACCAGCACTTCCTGCCAGGTAAGCTTTTTATGCTTCTTCATTTCCTTTCGTTTTGTATGCATACAGTCAAAAGTTATACGCATCAGACACCCGAAGGACATCAGTCCCGGGTGACTGATGCGTGCATTTCAGGCGAGCTATTTCAACCATTGATCGAGCCAGCCAAAGAACTCCCGCTGCCAGAGGATCCCGTTTTGGGGGGTAAGCACCCAGTGGTTTTCTTCGGGGAAGAACAACAGCCGGCTTGGGATGCCCTGAAGCTGCGCTGCATTGAAAGCTTGCAAGCCTTCAATGTATGGCACCCTGTAATCTTTGGCCCCGTGAATGACCAACATGGGTGTATCCCATTTGTGCACATACAGGTGGGG